>NZ_AKJL01000116.1 GCF_000282355.1 Pseudomonas sp. GM49 | reverse complement strand
CCGGCGGCGTATAGGCCAGCGTCGTCCCCAACACCCAGAGTAGCAGCAGCACCAGCGGCGTGTGCACCAGCAACTGCACGAACGAGAAGCCGATCAGGTCCCGTGCCTTCAGCCCCAGCACACCGAGCAACGGTAGCATGTAGAACGGGTTGATCAGGTTCGGCAAGGCTTCGGCGGCGTTGTAGATCTGTACGGCCCAACCCAGGTGATAGTTCAGGTCATTGGCCACCTGCATGACGTACGGCGCTTCGATGATCCACTTGCCACCACCGGACGGAATGAAGAAACCGAGGATCGCCGAGTACACGCCCATCAGCAGGGCATAGGTGTCGTGGGAGGCAATGCTGACGAAAAAGGTCGATATGTGGTGCGCCAGGGTCTGCGCATCGGCGCCTTTGACCGTGGTCATCAATGCAGCGATCGAGCCGTACAGCGGGAACTGGATCAGCACGCCAGTGGTGGTCGGCACCGCGCGGGACACGGCGTCCAGAAAGCTGCGCGGACGCCAGTGCAGCAGGGCGCCGAGCATGATGAACAGGAAGTTGTAGGTGTTCAGCCCGGAAATCGCGCTGATGGCCGGTTTGGTCGAGAACTCGTGGAACAGCCAGCCACCGGCCAGCAGCACCAGCAGGATCATCAGCAGCGGGCTGTATTCCAGCCATTCGCCGGGGCGGGTGCGTGGTTGCAGCGGCGGCAGGTTGAAACTCGGGTCGACGCCGCAGGCCTTGGCGTCACGCGCCGAGTTCGGGCCTGGCGCGGTGGCATAGGCGATGATCAGCGAGATCACGATCAACGCCAGCAACATGACACCGGACTGCCAGAGGAAGATCGTTTGGGTGAACGGAATCACCCCGGTGATCGACAGAATCGATGGCGGCAGGCTCGCCGGGTTGGCCTGCAGCTGTGCAGCGGACGACGACAGACCCAGGGCCCACACAGCACCGAGACCCAGATAGGCGGCGGCACCGGCAGCACGATAGTCCATCTTCAGATCGGTACGACGGGCAAGGGCGCGCACCAGCAAACCACCGAACACCAGGGACAGGCCCCAGTTCAGCAATGACGCGACCATGGAAATCAGGGCGACCCAGGCGACGGCAGAACGGCCGTTTTTCGGGATTTTCGCCAGACGGTCGATCAGTTTCACTGCCGGTGGCGAACTGGCGACCACATAACCGCCGATCACCACGAAGGCCATCTGCATGGTGAAGGGGATCAGGCTCCAGAAGCCATCACCAAAGGCCATGGCCGCGTCGGTGGGTTTGGCTCCCATCGCCATGGTGGCCAGGGCCACGATAATCACTGCCAGGGCAGCAAACACCCAGGAGTCGGGAAACCAGCGTTCGGCAAAACTTGAGCAGCGCAGGGCAAAGCGGGCGGAGCGGCTATCTTCGATATCAGCGGCCACGGGAGTACCTCGAATTTTTATGTTTGTTGTGGTCTTCGGGGCAGTAACCGCCCGTCTGGACAGACCCCAACATTAATTCAACCCGAGGATTTTTGCGGGGCTGTTTTGTGGCTATGGGACTTTGGTCTAACGGGTTGTCCGCCGGTGCATTTGCGTAGACCATGGGCGCCTTGGTTTTTGCCTGTGCCAGAGTTCTTTACATGACTGCCAACACCGATTCGCACCCGGCGCCGTTCAGCCGCTCGGACTACAAGACCCTGGGGCTCGCTGCCCTTGGCGGGGCGCTGGAAATCTACGACTTCATCATCTTCGTGTTTTTCGCCCTGACCCTCAGTCAGTTGTTCTTCCCGCCGGAAATGCCCGAGTGGCTACGTTTACTGCAAAGCTTCGGGATTTTCGTCACCGGTTATCTGGCGCGACCGTTGGGCGGCATCCTGATGGCGCACTTCGCCGACCGTTTGGGGCGCAAGAAAGTCTTCAGCCTGAGCATCCTGATGATGGCGTTGCCGTGCCTGCTGATCGGGATCATGCCGACCTACGCGCAAATCGGATATTTTGCACCGTTGCTGCTGTTGGCCCTGCGCATCCTCCAGGGCGCGGCGGTGGGTGGCGAAGTGCCAAGTGCCTGGGTGTTCGTCGCCGAGCACGCGCCCATCGCCCATCGCGGCTATGCCCTGGGTTTCTTGCAGGCGGGGCTGACCTTTGGCTATTTGATCGGTGCATTGACCGCAACTTTCCTGGCGCAGGCATTCACTCCGGCAGAAATTCTCGATTACGCCTGGCGTTACCCATTCCTGCTCGGCGGCGTGTTCGGAGTGATAGGCGTATGGCTGCGTCGCTGGCTCAGCGAAACCCCGGTGTTCATGGCCATGCAGGCGCAGCGCGAGGCGGCCGGCGAACTGCCGCTGCGCACGGTCTTGCGCGAGCATCGCCTGGCCATTTTGCCTGCGATGATTCTCACCTGTGTGCTGACCTCGGCCGTGGTGGTCTTTGTGGTCATTACCCCGACCATGATGCAGAAAACCTTTGGCATGACCGCCAGCCACACCTTCGCCTTGAGCGCATTGGGCATCGTGTTCTTGAACATCGGCTGCGTGCTCGCCGGTCTGCTGGTCGACCGCATTGGCGCCTGGCGCACGGTGATGCTCTATAGCCTGCTGCTGCCGCTGGGCATCGGTGTGCTTTACAGCAGCCTGATCATGGGCGGCGACTGGATCGGCCTGGCCTACGCCGTGGCAGGGCTGGCCTGCGGGGTGGTCGGCGCGGTGCCATCGGTGATGGTCAGCCTGTTCCCGGCGCGGATTCGCGTCTCGGGCATCTCCTTCACCTACAACATTGCCTACGCTGCGTGGGCAAGTGTCACGCCGCTGTTGTTGATCGGCCTGATGCCGTGGAGCCCATGGATCTGTGTGATGTTCAGTGCGGTGATGGGGGCGGTGGGCATGGGCAGTGCGGCGTATTTCGGTGCGCGGATGCCGAGAATTGCAGGCTGTTCTGCCGCGGGCGCGCATTGATTGTGCGGCTTGGAAAGATTTTTTGTAGGACAAGCTTGAAGCACGCTTAAGAAAATGTTTCCAAGGCCGATGGTTAGGCTGCATATCGCTTTCTACCCCTGTCCATCGGTGCTTTCCCATGTTCAATAAACGCTTGAAGCAGGAGCTGTCGGCTCTTCGTGAAGAACTCTCCAGCCTCCAGCAAGTGAAGGAAAGTCTGGAAAGCGAGATGCTGGTGCTGACCCTCGACAGCGATGGAAGGGTTCAGTCGGTCAACCAGAACTTCCTTGGCGAAATGCATTACAAGAGCGCCGACCTGATTGGCCGACACATCGACGACTTCGTCCCGGATCACGTGAAATCCGACGAATTCCAGCAGCGTTTCAAGAACGCGCTGACCCGTGGCGAGCACTTCGCCGGTGCGGTGCGCCTGTTGCGCGGCACGGGTCAGGAAGCGTGGTTGCGCTCGATCCTGCAACCGGTGCGCTCGGCGGATGGGCGGATCAAGTATTTTTCGATCTTCTCCAGCGACCTGACCCGCACCATCGAGGCTTCTCGCGAACACGAGAACCTGATCGGTGCGCTGGTTCGCTCTACGGCGGTGATCGAATTCGACCTCAACGGCAACGTGCTGACCGCCAACGACCGCTTCCTCGGTGGCATGGGTTACAGCCTGGCGCAGATCAAGGGCAAGCATCACCGTACCTTCTGCCTGCCGGATGAATACAACAGTGCCGAGTACCAGAACTTCTGGCGTCGCCTGAATGCGGGCGAGTACGTGGCCGACCGTTTTAAACGTGTCGACAGCCATGGTCGGACGGTCTGGCTGGAGGCGTCCTACAACCCGGTGACCGATGCCAACAATAATCTCTACAAGGTGGTGAAGTTCGCCACGGTGATTACCGATCAGGTCAATCAGGAACAAGCCGTTGCCGAGGCCGCCAACATTGCCTACGGCACCTCGCAACAAACCGACCAAAGCGCCCAGCGCGGTAACGCCGTGGTGACCCAGGCCGTGGACGTGATGCGTGACCTGGCCAAACATATGCAAACCGCCGGCGATGGCATCGAAGCCCTGAACGAGCAGTCGCTGGTGATCGGTACCATCGTCAAAACCATCAGCGGCATTGCCGAGCAGACCAACCTGCTGGCGCTCAACGCGGCCATCGAAGCGGCGCGTGCGGGCGAACAGGGTCGGGGCTTCGCCGTGGTGGCGGATGAAGTCCGGCAACTGGCTTCGCGCACCAGCCAGGCCACCGACGAAATCGTCCTCGTGGTGCGGCAGAACCAGGACATGGCGCGCAACGCCGTGGCGCTGATGACCGACGGCAAGCTTCAGGCCGAACAGGGCCTGGCACTGGCGGCGGAAGCGGGTACGGTGATTGTCGAGATTCAGGACGGCGCGCAGAAAGTGGTCAATGCGGTGGGGCAGTTTGCCAATCAGTTGTCCAACTAGTGTCTGATCGTTAAGAGATCGCAGCGTGCAGCAACATCCTACAGGATGTACGCCAATCCAATGTAGGAGCTGCCGCAGGCTGTGATCTTTTGACCTTTTGCTTTTCTACTCAGGCGGATCAATCCGATCCAGTGCCCGGTTCACCGCCAGTTCCCCCAACAGGATGACTTGCGCGATGCCCAGCAGGGTATTGCGACTCGATCCCTCCGTCCGGTCCGCCAGATCCATGGTCATGACGTTGGCCGAGGCCAGCGATTCGCAGGCATGGGCCAGCAGGGTTGCGGTATCGAGTTCCGGGTTGACGAAAAACAGCGTGCACAGTTTGCGTGGAGTGGCGCGGATGTCGGCGGCCGAGGGAATGCGGTCGGCGGGTTCGTGAGGGGTGTCCGGCGGATTCGGTGTGACCTTGAACATGGGAATTTTCTCCAGATAAGGGCCACAACCATCTCGCGACTAAACGAAAGGGTGGTGGCCGTGCGCAAGTTAGTCGACCGGTAAAGTTTCCCAAAACCCGGCGCGCCCGAAGACGCCATGCGCACAGCCACCATCAAGTGCAGGCGGATGCCTGACTGGATGACACTGATGCAACCGAGGAAAACTAGCCGGGCGACTAAACCCGATCACCGACAATCAGTGACGCGGAGCAAGTTACCGAGCGGTCCCCAAGCGCACAAGCCGGCGGATTCTGGGGTAACTGTAGGCAACGACGCAAGGCGCTGTGGCTTTCACGAAGTAACCTTGAGGGCTTTTAAACAAGCTCGGTTTACGCTCTGGAGTAGCCTTCGATCCGAACGGTTCAACCTTGTCAAAAAGCAGCCGCGGCACTGGGCGCCGACAAGATAACGAACAGTCCTACAGGTTAGGTGCGTCAACACTCGGATGCATCCTACGCGTACGCCGGAAACATCCTATATCAACCTTTTTTCCCTTCCTGAAAGCTGTCGAGCGCTTGAACGAGGGGGGTTAACGAAAAGCCTCCCCATCCGTTTCGATAGGCCAGGGAGGTCTGAATCTTGTCCAACGCACTGCGCCCCTTCTTCGACCACAGCCGCCACAAACTGCAAGTCGACGGCCTCGACACCGCCCTCGACGTCCTCGCCTTCGAGGGCGAAGAACACCTCAGCCAGCCGTTCACCTACACCGTCGAATTCACCGCCAGCCACCTCGACCTCGGCGCCGAACAACTGCTCGGCCAATACGCCCAATTCAGCCTGCACGCCGCGCCGTCAACCCTGCCCGTGATGGCCTGGGAAGTGCCCAAGCCGGTCAAACCGCTGCGCACGTTTTACGGCGTGATCAGCGGCTGCCAGCGCCTGTCCGGCTCGGTCGACGAAGCGCGCTACGAAATCACCCTGCAACCACGCCTGGGACGGCTCGCCCGTGGCCAGCAAACGCGCCTCTACCTGCAGCAGTCGGTGCCGGAAATCGTCGAGAGCATCCTGCGCAGCCGCCACGCCTTCCTCGGCCAGGACTTCTTCTTCCGCCTGCACCGCGAGTACCCGCGCCGCGAACAGGTGATGCAGTACAACGAAAGCGACCTGGACTTCATCACCCGGCTGCTGGCCGAGGTCGGCATCTGGTACCGCTGCACCAGCGACGAGCGGCTGAACATCGACGTCGTCGAGTTCTGCGACGACCAGCGCGGCTACCAGTTCGACGTCGCCTTGCCGATGCGCTCGCCCTCCGGCCTGAGCAGCAGCGGCGAGGACAGCGTCTGGGCCCTGCAAACCCGCCACCAGGTGGTGGAACAGCAGGTCAGTGTGCGCGCCTATCACCCGCGCGACGCCCGCGCCCACCTCGACGGCGAAGTCGACCAGACCCGCGGCGAGCCGGCCACCCATGGCGCGCCCCACACCTACGGCGAGGCCTACCACTACGCCGAGCCCTACAGCGTGCTCGGCAACGCCTACCACCAGGACGAAGACCTGCTCAGCGAAAGCGGCTACTTCTACGCGCGCCTGCGCCACGAGCGTTACCTCAACCAGCAGACCCACCTCAGCGGCATCAGCAGCAGCGCCACCCTGGCCCCCGGCCAGGTACTGAACATCAGCGGTGGCGCCCCCCAGGCCTTCGCCCCCGGCGCGGTGCTCACCGGCCTCACCACCCACGCCGCCCGCGACCGCAGCTTCGAATGCCACTTCCAGGCCATGCCCTACGCCGAACGCCTGTGCTTCCGTCCGCCGCCCCCGCCCAAACCGCAAATCGCCGGCACCCTCCCGGCACGGGTCACCAGCCCCAAGGCCAACGACCCCTACGCCGACATCGACCTGGAAGGACGCTACCGGGTCAAATTCCTCTTCGAGCGTGACACCTGGCCGCCCGGCCAGGAAAGCAAATGGCTGCGCCAGGCCCGCGCCTACGCCGGCGACACCCACGGCCTGCACCTGCCGCTGCTCGCCGGCACCGAAGTGGCGATCGCCTTCGAACAGGGCGACCTGGACAAACCCTACATCGCCCACGCCCTGCACGACGACCAGCACCCCGACCACGTGACCCTGGGCAAGCGCGACTACACCCGCAACGTCCTGCGTACCCCAGCCAACAACAAATTGCGCATGGAAGACCGGCGGGGGGAGGAGCACGTCAAGCTCAGTACCGAGTATGGGGGCAAGAGTCAGCTGAACCTGGGGCATCTGGTGGATGGCAAGAAGCAGAAGCGTGGGGAAGGGTTTGAGCTGCGCACGGATGGATGGGGGGCGATTCGTGGCGGTAAAGGCCTGTTCATCAGTGCCGATGCGCAGGCCAAGGCGCAGGGCCCGGTGCTCGATATGGACGCCGCCGTCGGCCGCCTGCAACAGGCCGGCGAACAGCTGCAACAGCTCTCGGTCGACGCCCAGGCCGCCCATGCCGAACCGGCGGACGTGGCCGCGCAGTTGAACCTGCTGCGCCAGGACCTCGAACAGCTCAAGTCCCAGGTCTTGCTGCTCAGCGCCCCGCAAGGCATCGCCTTCACCAGCGGGAAGCACCTGCAACTGGCGGCGCACGACAACCTGATGCTCAACGCCGGCGGCGCAGCGCACCTCAGCGTGGTCAAGCGCCTGTTCATCGGCGTCGGTCAGGGGCTGAGCCTGTTCGTGCGCAAGCTGGGGATCAAGCTGATCGCCAATCAGGGGCCGATAAGCGTCCAAGCGCAAAACGACAAGCTGGAACTGATCGCCCGGCATGGTCTGGACATCATCAGCACCGAAGACGAAATCCACATCACCGCGAAGAAGAAAATCGTCCTCAACGGCGGCGGCAGCTACCTCAGCCTGGAACAGAGCGGCATCGAATCGGGCACGGCGGGCGACCACAAGGTCAAGGCGGCGCATTTCGAATACAGCGGTGCGGCGAGCATGACGGCCACACATCCGGATTACCCGCAAAGCCTGTCCAAACAAATGTTGCGATTCAACGTATCGCAAGCCCCCAACGCCAACCGCCAAGTCTGGGCAGGCATGCCCTACACGCTTTACGCCGACGGTGCCGAGCTCAAGCAAGGTGTGCTGGACAGGACCGGGCAAGTGTCGATTGACCATCAGGTGGTGACACGGGGCTACCGGTTGGTCATGGCCAACGGTGTGACCTACCAGATCCCGGTGCCTACCGATTACCGCAATGCCGAACAGGCGCAACTGGCCAATCGCGGCTTGCATAACCATCCCTCGCGAGCCCACGCCGAGGTGAGTCAACCCACATCGCACACGGATCACCGAGGCCTGTATGCCACGGTGATTGAAGGAGCCAGTGATCAGGAAGGGAAAACACCATGAGCCAATACGAGATCGTCACGCCGGTCGCACTCCAGCACACCCAAGAGGTGACCTGTACCCCGCCATGGTATGTGCGCAATACCGAATACCCTCCCGCCATGGCGACTTATCAACCATTGATAAATGGGGAAGAAACGTTCCGGGCCGTGCACCTGGCCATTTCAAAGGCTAAGGCAACTGTCGACATCATCTGCTGGGGTTTCCAGCCGTCGATGTACTTCATCCGCAATGGCCAGGAGCCGTGTATCGGTGAATTACTGATGGCCATGGCACGCGAAGGCGTCAAGGTGCGGATCCTGGGGTGGGAAATGCCATTCAATACCGCCGGCAAAGCCGGAGAAGCCAACCTGCCCGGTAAAGGCCCATTCCGATACTACGATCGGGAGCTGCAACCCTCCACGGATGATCAATATGCCTACGACCGCCAGTGGTTTGCCAGATGCGCGTTCAGTGACCATCTGGCGCCTGCGATGCGGGTGGCGCGCAACGTGCCGGTATTCGTCAGTCGTGGTTTCAGCGTGTTTGAACGGGCCGAAATAGCCCATCAGGCGAAATACAGAAGTCTCGACCCGCAGGTCAGCGCCACTACGCAATTCATCCTGACGGCGACAGCGACCCATCATCAAAAAACGGTCCTCGTCGATTATGAACTGCCGGACCGCGCCGTCGGTTTCGTGATGGGTCACAACATGCTCGACGAGTACTGGGACACCAATGACCATTTTGCGGTGAACCGTGACAAGGACACCAAACCCGCCCCCAACAAGGGCCCGCGTGGCGATACCCCACGTCAGGACATTTCAAGCCAGGTCAGCGGACCGATTCTGGAACACCTACATCACAACTTCGCCAGCGCCTGGCGCAAGGAAACCGGTGAGGACTTGCTCGACCTGCGCCGAGCCAAAGAGGTAGGGCCGCAACTGCAATGCTCCCCGGACGCCAACCGACAGATCGCGCAGATCCTGCGCACCCAGGCCCAGGAGGGCAAACGGGATATCGAGAAGCTTTACCTGCAAGCGGTGAACAACGCGACCCAGTTCATCTATATCGAAAACCAGTATTTCCGCTGGCCGCCCCTGGCCGAATTGATCAAGGCCGTTGCCGCCGGCCAGACCAAGGCCGGGCGCGACCCCGCCATACACGGTCCCTTGCATCTGTTTGTGATCACCAATGCAAGCAAAGCCGGCATAGGCTCCGGCACCGTGAACACCCAGCGCATGCTCGAAAGCCTCGGGCGCGGCCATACCATGCCTGCAATCACCAAGTTACGGCGGATTGAAAAGGCAAAAGCCGAGGCCGCCGCGCTGGAGTCCGGTCTGGGCGAACGCCTGGAGCAGCATGCCTTGGTCACGCTAACGAAACTCACCGACGCATTGGGCGGAACCGATCTCAGCGACGAGGCCAAGGAAGCTCAGCGGCGCAAGACTCTGGACAACGATTGGCGCAAAGCCTCACTCCAGGGCCAAATCGAGGCAATCGAGGGTGAGACTTTTGCCCAACTCCCGGAACTCTCCGGTCTGAAAGTCCATGTGTGCTCACTGGTCGCCCCCGACTCACCGGCGGGCAAGGAATGGATGCCGGTGTACATCCACTCCAAGTTGATGATCGTCGACGATGTGTTCACCACTCACGGCTCAGCCAACATCAACACCCGCAGCATGCAGGTGGATAGCGAACTGAATATTGCGCATGAGTGGGCCTGTGTGACGCAGGCGATGCGGCGGCGGTTGTGGGACATGCATACGAATGGATTGGGCGCACAAGATGATCCGAAGGAGGCGTTCAAAGCCTGGGAAGACATCATCAAACGGAATAAGAATTTTCAATCCAAACAATTGATTCCCTATGCCCCCCTCGTCGAGTTCTATTTCGGCGAATCCGACCTGTCGGACCTCGACTGATGCGCCGGGTCTTGTTGCTGACATGTCTGCTGCTGGTCGCCTGCGATACCAGTAATCCTACTTCTACTTCGACCAAGGAGACGCCCTTGAACCCATTAACTGAAGTCAAGGCCAAGCTGGCTTTCAGCTGTGTACACGAGCAGGTCCCTGCGGCCTCCGCCGAAGCCGATGTGCTGTTCCATTACGCACGCTGGTTGCAAAAAAACAACCAGCTCAAGCAGGACAAGGCTGTTGATGCAGAGATCGAGCGCTTGTACCGCATCGCCAGTGAGAACGGCCACTACAAGGCCAATATCAATCTGCAGAACGGTGCCATGCGCGGGAATTTCGGACTCCGCGGTGAAGAGCAACTGCGCATGAGTGAACAACTGATCAACGCGGGAGTGGCAACGGGATATTACTTTGTTGGTATCTTCCTGCAGCACGGCGTGGCTGGGTTGAAGCAGGATCACGAAATGGCGTTGCGTTACTACCGTAAAGCCGCTGATGAAGGTAATCCGCTAGCTCAAGCCTATGTCGCAGACAAGTTGGCGCCGATCAACATTGCCCCGGACGTTGCCCGGAAAATGCGCCGTTGCGCGGCCGAGCAGGGGCACGGTGATGCAGCCTCCGACCTAGGTGTTGATCTGTCGACAGATGGTTATTATCAGGAAGCACTTGAAGGATTCCAACTTGGCGTTGCGGCCGGTGACAGTACTTCGGCGTCTTTTTTGAGCGAGGGCTTCCGTGGGCCGGAGCCGGATGATCGGTTGTACTACCTGGGCCAACAGGAAGACCTCGAACGAGCCGATCGCTACAAAAAAATCTGGAAAATCCTCTCGGGCTACTCCTACGCCAATCCCAAAGTCCCCGAGATCAATGAGATCGTCCCGCTGCCCCCTGCCAAACTGCCCGCCTGGGACGGCAAGCTCAAATGGCTTGAAGAACGTCTGGCCAATGTCCCACCTGAAAAACCCAGCGAAGTGCTGATCAACCAACTGGCCAAAGCCAAGCTTCTGGATCCGGCCACTGGACAGGGACTACCGGGATCGCCTGCATTCAGCCAATCTCATTTATCGGCACCGAACTGCTACAGCGGCCAAGTCTGTCCGGTAAGTGGGTACTGGAAGGTCGGCTGGCTTCCCCGCCACCACTCGGTAGACAGGAGCGTCGCTCGGTATTTCAAACAGGGCGAGATCTTGCCGACGCAGTTGGTCGAGCACTACCAGATGCGCACTTGGCCCTTTTCCGACAAGATCACACGACAAGAACAAGTGGTTGAATGGTACCTGCTTGGGTGACACGTCGATATCGTGCCGTGTCGCTATTAAGGTGCGCGCCCCAGGTCGGGAGCATTCCCGGCATACATGGCCCCTTGCACCTGTTCGTGATCACCGATGCCAGTGAAGACAGGGTAGGGCCAGAGGTGTAGCTGCCCAGTTTCTTTGGACCACTCTGTAGGAGCTGCCGCAGGCTGCGATCTTTTCATTTGGGATGTCGCTACAATCGGCTCATTTCCCCCTAGAGCAGACTTCCATGAGCGTTTCCCACCGCCGTCCGGTTCCCTTGTCCAAGGCTTATCGTCTGCTCAATCACGGGCCGACCGTGCTGGTCAGCGCAGCCCACGGTGGCCAGCGCAATATCATGGCGGCAGCCTGGGCCATGCCGCTGGATTTCGAACCACCGAAAATTGCCGTGGTGCTGGACAAGTCCACCTGGACTCGCCAGTTGCTGGAAGCCTCGGGCACTTTTGTACTGAACGTGCCGTGTGCTGCCCAGGCCGACATTGTGCAGACCGTCGGTTCGACCTCCGGCCTGGAATTGACCCAGGGCCAGGGGCGCGACAAGTTTGAGACCTACGACTTGCAGACGTTTACCGGCCAGTCGGTTGATGCGCCGATGCTCGAAGGCTGTGTGGCCTGGCTGGAATGTCGCCTGTTGCCGGAGCCGAACAACCACCAGCAGTACGATCTGTTCCTGGCCGAAGTGATTGCCGCCCAGGCTGACGAGCGCGTGTTCAGCGAAGGGCGTTGGCACTTCGAAGGGCAAGATGCCTTGCGCACCTTGCACCATGTGGCGGGCGGGCACTTCCTGACCATTGGTGAGCCGGTGGACGGCAAGACCTTGCAGGCCTAAGTCGGCCGGTGCTCAGATCCACACATCATTTTCTGCCGTGCGCTCGCCACCTTCGCTGCCCGTGTTGAGCACGCCCTTGGGTTCGATCAGCAGGAGTTTTACCTCCTGCCCGGCACAGGGTTTGTGCTCGACGCCTTTGGGCACCACATACATTTCCCCGGCGTTCACCAGCACATGGCCATCGCGAAAGTCGATGCGTAACTGGCCTTCGAGAACGATGAAGGTTTCGTCGGTATCAAGGTGGTCGTGCCAGATAAAGTCCCCCAGCAGCTTCACTACCTTGAACTGGTAGTCGTTCATTTCAGCGATGACCCGGGGCGACCAGTGCGAGTCGATCCGGTTGATTTTTTCAGCGAAGTTCAGGCTTTCGTAAGCGTTCATGAAACTGCTCTCGCGGTTGTTTGTGAACCCACGATAGCCAGCGACTCAACGCGCTTCTTGTACGATTGTGCGTGGCTCAACGGCGCAGCATTTTCATCCAGCGGGCCGGTGACAGGCCGTAGGTTTTGCTGAATTGTCGAGTCATGTGGCTCTGGTCGGTGAAGCCGGCGATCAGCGCGGCACTGACCAGCGTCTGACCCTGAATCAGTAGCGCACGGACCATGTCCAGGCGCCGCATGGTCAGGTAACGGTAGGGACTGGTGCCGAACAACAGGCGAAAATCCCGGGACAGGCTCCAGCGATCCCGGCCGCTATGCTGCGCCAGCTCATCGAGTGTCACGGTACGATCGAGGGCGCCGTGGATGTATTCCCGCGCGCGTTGCGCGGCCACGTAATCGAAACCCGAGCGTTTGCCCGATGCACCGGAAACCGTGCTCATGGCTTGCGCCAGATCGAACAGCGCATCCTGTTCTTCCAGCGGGTCGAGCGGGCAATCCAGGCTGCGCAGCAACGCGCCCGTGGCGGCGAAAAGGCGGGGATCGTTCGACAGCCCGGTCTTGATGAATGGCAGTGCTCGCCCGCCGAGCATCTGCTGGATCAGCGCCGGTTCAATGTACATCATCCGGTACTGGAAACCGGACTCGGTACCGGCCTCGCCATCGTGGGCTTCGTCCGGGTGCAGCACGATCGTTGCGCCTGGCTGGCTGTGACGCCAGCCACCGCGATACTGAAAACTCTGCACCCCGGCCAGGGTGTGGCCGATGGCATAGGTGTCGTGGCGGTGAAGATCGTAGCCATGGCCGGCAAAAAACGCCTCGAAACGCTGAAGCCCACCGACATCGGGCGCGCGAAGGAACCAGTCATTTCGAGGCGGACGCTTGGCCATGGTGATGATCGTCTTGAGCTTGATGCACAACACGGTAACCCAGGCAGCGGTTCCCTGTCTTCTGATCGGATGGCGGCTTGCCCGCTAGAAAACCAAGGGCAAATACTGCACTGTGGGGCGCATTCGCTACAGGTCGTTTTTTATTTGTCAGGATGAGGCCAGGTCATGAGCAAGCTGCGCGTGGGGATCATTTTCGGGGGCCGTTCGGCGGAGCATGAGGTGTCGCTGCAGTCGGCGAAAAACATCGTCGATGCGCTGGATCGTTCGCGCTTCGAGCCGGTGCTGATCGGCATCGACAAACAAGGCCACTGGCACCTCAACGACCCTTCCAACTTTTTGTTGAATCAGGAAAACCCGGCGCTGATCGCCCTCAATCAATCCAATCGCGAACTGGCAGTGGTGCCGGGTAAGGCCAGCCAGCAACTGGTGGAAACTTCCAGCCAGGAGCTGCTCGGCCACGTCGATGTGATCTTCCCGATCGTCCACGGCACCCTCGGTGAAGACGGTTGCCTGCAGGGTTTGCTGCGCATGGCCGATCTGCCGTTTGTCGGCTCCGATGTGCTCGGTTCGGCCGTCTGCATGGACAAGGACGTCAGCAAGCGCCTGCTGCGTGATGCCGGCCTGGCCGTGACGCCGTTCGTGACATTGACCCGCGCCACGGCGGCGCGTACCGGGTTTGCCGAGGTTCAATCCCGGCTCGGCTTGCCGCTGTTCGTCAAACCGGCGAATCAGGGCTCTTCCGTGGGCGTGAGCAAAGTCACCGACGAGGCCGAATACACCTCGGCGGTGGAGCTGGCTTTGAGTTTCGATACCAAGGTGTTGGTCGAATCTGCCGTCAGCGGCCGCGAGATTGAATGCGCAGTGCTCGGCAATGAAGACGCCATCGCCAGTGGCTGCGGCGAGATCGTGGTACGCAGCGGGTTCTATTCCTACGACAGCAAATACATCGACGACACAGCCGCTGAAGTGGTGGTGCCGGCCAATATCAGCGTCGAGGCCAGCGAGCGCATTCGCGCCCTGGCCGTCGAAGCGTTCCAGATACTGGGCTGCTCCGGCCTGGCCCGCGTCGATGTGTTCCTGACCGACAGCGGCGAAGTGCTGATCAACGAAATCAACTCGCTGCCCGGCTTCACCCGCATCAGCATGTACCCGAAACTGTGGCAGGCCACCGGCATGACCTACAGCGAACTGGTGACGCGATTGATCGAGCTGGCGCTGGAAAAGCACCAGGTTCGGCGGGGGTTGAAGATCAGTCGATAAGTGAGCGGCTGATTTTCGCTTGCTCATAAACAAAGGGCCTACCAACCGGTAAGCCCTTTCTCATTCCTGCGTGCGACTCAATCCCCCAGCGCTTGCCCCTCACGCCGCGGGTCGGCACCTCCTGTCAGCGACGCTTTCCCCTGGGCGTCCTTCACCCGAACGATCGCCTGGGTGCCGCTGGTCATGTCGATTTCGCTCACGTTGTGCCCTTTGTCTTTCATCGCCTGAATCAGCATCGGGCTGAACTGGCCCTGTTCCAGTTCGGTCGGGCCATTGCGGCTGCCGAAGTTGGGCAGGTTGATGGCGGCTTGCGCATCGAGGTTCCAGTCGAGCAGGCCGATGGTGGATTTGGCCACGTATTCGATGATTTGCGAGCCGCCGGGGGAGCCGACGGTGGCGAGGAATTCGCCGCTCTGGCGGTCGAAGATCAGGGTCGGGGCCATGGATGAGCGCGGGCGTTTGCCGGGTTCGACGCGGTTGGCGACTTTCTGCCCGTTTTCCTCGGGGATGAACGAGAAGTCGGTCATCTCGTTGTTGAGCATGAAACCCTGAACCATGATGTGGGAGCCGAACGCCGACTCGATGGTGGTGGTCATCGACACGGCGCCGCCTGCGTCATCGACGGCCACCACTTGCGAGGTGGAAATCCGCAGCGGTGAACGGTCCGGTGCGTAGGCCACTTGAATGCCCGGCGGAGTGCCGGGTTTGGCCGTGCCCATGCTGCGTTCGCCGATCAGGGCGGCGCGGCTGGCCAGGTAAGCCGGTTCGACCAGACCCTTGACCGGCACGGGTACGAAGTCTGTATCGGCGACGTACTGAGCGCGGTCGGCGTAGGCCAGGCGTTCGGCTTCGGAGATCAGGTGCACGGCTTGCGGGTCGGGTTCGATGCCGGCCGGGGCCTTGGTCTTGACCGGTTTCAACGGCGCCAGCGCCAAGCGTTTATCGCGAGTCTCCAGGGCCTGCAGCGTGCCGAGGATCTGCGCCACAGCGATCCCGCCTGACGACGGCGGCGGCATGCCGCAGACTTGCCAGCGCTTGTAGTCGGTACACAGTGGTGCGCGTTCCTTGGCCTGATAGTTGGCGAGGTCGCTCACGGACAAGCTGCCGGGGTTGGCGTGGCCCTGAACCCTGGCCGCGATTTCCTGGGCAACAGGGCCTTTGTACAAGGCATCCGGGCCTTCATGGGCGATGCGTTTGAACACGGCGGCCAGTGCCGGGTTCTTCAGGTTTGTGCCGACGGCTTTTGGGCTGCCATCGGCATTGCGGAAATAAGCCATCATTTCCGGGGAGCGCAGCATGGACGAATCCGCAGCGATCAACTGGTGCAGGCGCGGCGAAATGGCGAAGCCTTGCTCGGCGAGCCGGATGGCCGGTTCAAACAGCTGCGCCCAGGGCAGGCGTCCGTGTTTTTGATGGGCCAGTTCCAGGGCGCGCAGCACGCCGGGGGTACCCACCGAGCGACCACCGATTTGTGCCTGGGTGAACCCCATCGGTTGTCCGTTGGCTTGCAGGAACAGTTTCTCGGTGGCGCCGGCCGGGGCGGTTTCACGGCCGTCGTAGGTGCGCACGGCTTTGCCATCCCAAAGTACGATCAATGCGCCGCCACCGATGCCCGAAGACTGTGGTTCTACCAGCGTCAACACCGCCTGCATCGCAATCGCGGCATCAATGGCCGAGCCGCCCCGGCGCAGCATTTCCCGTCCGGCTTCGGCCGCCAGCGGGTTGGCTGCTGCCGCCATGTATTTTTCGGCGTGTTGGGTGCGCAGGTCGGTGCGGAACCCGGAAGCGCTTTCCGGAGCGAGCGGTAATGTCGGCACCGAAGCGTTGTTGCACGCGGCCAGGGTCAAGGCACTGGCGAGCAGAACCAGGGCGGGCAGGCGATAGCGGCGCAAAGGGAAGTTCGAGAACACGTGGGGGTACTCCGTCCATTGGATCTACGATCAATGGACTTTATCGGCCGACCGGGAGGGACGCAAACCAGGTCCTACTGCACCGACGTTTTTGTCCTTCATCAATGGCAGGATTTTCTGTAGGGTCGTTGCCAACAGACAGGCCAGAAAATCAACAAGAGGCAGACATGCAAACCGAGTTTCCAGCTCAACCCGGCTATCGCACCCAGCGCGAACAGTTCCTGGCCGCCGCGACCACGGCAGGCGCAACGCTGACGGAATATCCACACCCGCTCAAAGGTCCGTTCGGCGAATCGCTGAGTACCGATGTGGCGGTGCTCGGTGATCCGGGCGCCAAGCGCCTGTTGATTGCGCTGAGCGGCACTCATGGGGTCGAAGGCTTCTATGGCTCGGGCTGCCAGATCAAATGGCTGCAGGAGTTAGGCAAGCGTTCCCTGCCAACGGATGTCGCCGTGGTCATGATCCATGCCATCAACCCCTGGGGCATGGCGTGGTTGCGCCGGGTCAACGAAGACAACATCGACCTGAACCGCAATCACCTGGATTTCCAGCGACCGCTGCCGGACAACCAGGCCTACAACGCCCTGCACGAAATCTATGCCTGCCCGCAGTTGCATGGCCCCGCGCGAGATCGCGCCGATGCCATGCTCGACGAGCAGATTCGCCAGCACGGCTGGACGGCGGTGATGTCGATCGTCGAGGGCGGTCAGCATGCTCATCCCGACGGACTGTTTTTCGGCGGGCTGGCACCGAGCTGGTCGAACCGCACGTTGCACCGGATCGTGCAACAGCACGTGGCCCATGCCGAGGTCGCCATGTGCTTCGACTTGCACACTGGCGCTGGCGAGTATGGTCATCCGATGTTGCTGACGATTACCGAGGCAGCCTATCCGGCGCTGGCGGACGCGCAGGCGATTTACGGTCCGTGGCTCTACAGCCTGCAAACCGGCGCCGACACCGTCAGCGAAACCGGCGTGGCGGCAACGGCCACCGGTTACACCTCGCAGGCGCTGATCAATGCGCTGCCGCAGGTACGGTTGATGCCTTTCGTCATCGAGTGCGGGACGTATCCGGGACCGGACGTTCATCGTCATCTGCGTGATGACCACTGGCTGCATCTGCACGGCAACCCGAATGACGCCGTAGGACGCGGGATCAAGTTGAATCTGCTGGAGCAGTTCTATCCGGCCGACAGTGATTGGCAGGCGATGGTCTGGTTACGGACGTGGCAGATCTGGGAGCGGGCGTTGTCTGCATTGCCAGCGGTGTAGGAGCGAACTTGCTCCGGGCGGCGTTCCGACGATGGACTCAAGAGCGCCGCGTTTAACCAGTAAACACGCGTTATCGTTAACGACCATCGTCGGAACGCCGCCCGGAGCAAGCTCGCTCCTACAGGGATAAAAAACGAGGCATAAAAAAACGGCCTACCTTTCGGTAAGCCGTTTTTAGTACTTGGTGGCTACACAGGGACTTGAACCCCGGACCCCAGCATTATGAATGCTATGCTCTAACCAACTGAGCTATGTAGCCAAGTGGCGCGCATTATTCACCGGTAACGGGGATGCGTCAAGCACAAATCTAAAATATTTCTCTGCGCTTTCAACCGTTTATCAAAATCCCTCCTCTGAGCAGCGGTGAAGGGCAGCGCTGGAACCAGCGACTGGCCTGTTCATAGGCGTGTGCCAATTGCAGGACAGCGAAGTCGGCCTGGTGTCTGCCGATGATTTGCAGGCCCATGGGCAGACCGTTCTGGTTGAAGCCCACTTGCACGTTAGCCACCGGGCTCCCGGACAAAGTGCCGGGAATCACCACCTCCATCCAGCGGTGATAGGTGTCCATGGTCACGCTTTCGATGGAAGTGGGCCACGGTTGAGTCTTATCGAACGCAAACACCTGAGCGCTGGGCAGCAACAGGTAGTCGTATTGTTCGAACAGCCTGGAGATCGCCCGATACCAGTCGCTGCGCGTCACCGAGGCAGCAAACACGTCGGTGGCCGAGAGTTTCAGGCCGTTTTCGACTTCCCAGCAGGCTTCCGGTTTCAACAGTGCACGTTTTTGCGGGTCGGAGTAAGTCGCGCCCAACGAGCCGGCGACCATCCAGTGACGCAAGGTCCGCCAACTGCTCCACAGTTTCTCTGGCGCGAATTCGGACTGTACGGGCTCGATATGGCAACCCAGGCTTTCGAAATCGGCAAAGGCCTTTTCGCACAACGAGAGGATGCCTTTTTCCATCGGCAGGTAGCCGTTGAAGTCGCCGAGCCAGCCCAGGCGAGTGCCTTTGAAGTCCCGATCCAGCGGTGCCGCAAATGCGCTGCCGGACTCGGCGATGGACAGTGGCGCCCGCACATCGGCTCCGGCCTGCACCGACAACAGCAACGCCGCATCGCGCACGCTGCGCGCCATGGGGCCTTCGTAGCCGAGTTGGTCGATAAACAGATCGGCACTGTCATCGAACGGCACGCGGCCCTGGGACGGACGGAAACCGAAGATGTTGTTGAAGGCGGCCGGGTTGCGCAGCGAGCCCATCATGTCGCTGCCATCAGCCACCGGCACCAGGTGCATGGCCAGCGCCGCCGCCGCGCCGCCGCTGCTGCCGCCAGCGGTCTTGCTCGGGTCGTAGGCGCAACCGGTCGCGCCAAACAGCGGGTTATAGCTTTGCGAGCCGAGGCCGAATTCCGGCGTATTGCTCTTGCCGATGATGATCGCGCCGGCGGCTTTGATCCGTTCGACCATGATGCCGTCGCGCTCGGGAATGAAGTCCTTGAACAGCGGCGAGCCGAAGGTGGTACGGATGCCGCGGGTCAGGGACAGGTCCTTGATCGCGTGAGGCAGGCCGTGCATCCAGCCGCGATACTCGCCACGGGCCAGTTCGGCGTCGCGCTGATCGGCCCGGGCCAGCAGGTCTTCCGGCGCTTGCAGGCTCACCAGCGCGTTGACCCGCGGGTTGAAGCGTTCGATATGGGCAAGATAAGTCTGCATCACTTCCCGGCAGGAAACCTGGCGCAGGCGGATGCGTTCGGCGAGTTCATGGGCCTGCAACAGGACCAGTTCGCTGATGTTGTTAGAAGTCATTGCAAGCGGCCTTTCAGACGGCTGGAAAAACGCCCCGTCATTGCGCCGGGGCGGCAGGGATCAACGCATCAGGTTGGTCCAGAGACGGTCGGCCAGGCGGATCGCGCCTTCGCCGCAGGTCTTGCTGAACACCACCTGGGTGCCTTCGGGAATGTGCAGTTCCGGAGCGTCTTTCAGCCCGGCGTCGAGGAACGGTTCCACACCTTTGATCGGGCTCTGGTGCTTGAGAAAGTTCTGGGTCATTGCCGCGTTTTCAGGCTGGCTGAGGAACGCGATGAAGGCCTTGGCGTTCGCCGGGTTCTTGCTGCCGGTCGGGATGACCATGTTGTCGACCCAGGCCAGCACGCCTTCTTTCGGGTACAGGTACTTCAGGCCCGGTTTCATCTCACGGGCGCGCATCGACGAACCGCCCCAGAAGGTCGACATGTCGATTTCACCCGAGGCGAGGTTTTCGCGGATCGAGCCAGCCTTGGAGCTGTAGGTTTTGACGAACGGTTTCTGCGCCTTGAGCAGGGTCAAAATCTGCTGCATCTGTTTCGGGTCTTCGCTGCACAAAGGAATGTTCAGGTACAGGCTGGCCATGTCCACCACGTCGCTGACCGAATCGAACATGTTGATCCGCCCTTGCAGCTCGGCAGGCGGCTCGTAAAGCACCTTGTAGCTGTCGGCAGGGCCTTTGTAGCGCCCGGTGTCGAGCACCACGCTGGTGGTGCCCCAGATGAACGGCACGGAGTACGCGCCTTCCGGATCCCAGGTGGGTTTTTTCAGATTGTCGACGACGCCGGCGTAGTAGGGCTCGTTGACCGGGTCAAAGCGCTCCAGCAGTTTTTCCTTGATCAGGATCGGAATGAACTGGTGGGACGGGATCGCCACGTCGTAGCCGGCACCGCCCTGTTTCAACTTGGCCAGCAAGGTTTCGTTGGAATCGTAGGAGTCGACGGTGACTTCGATGCCGGTCTGCTTCTGGAATTTGGCGAGAATTTCCGGTGAAAAGTAACCGCTCCAGCTCACCACGTTGAGTTTTTCCGCGGCCTGAACGCTGCCGGCCATGGTCAGCGGCAAGGTCAGGAATAACGAAGTGCCGATGCTTTTAATCCACTTGCTCATGCTATTTCCCCACAGTACGTAGAAGGTTCAGGATTTCTTTTTGCCCAGCAGATAGGAAAGGGTGACGAACAGCACCGAGACGCCCAGGATCAGTGTCGACACGGCGTTGACGTCGGGTGTCACACCCATGCGCAACAGGCCGAAGATGAAGATCGGCAAGGTCGTGGTGCCGGCCTGGGAGACCATCATCGAGATCACGAAGTTATCCAGCGACACGATGAAGGCGAGCATCAGCCCGGAGAAAATCCCCGGCATTAGCTGCGGCAGGGTGACCTTGCGGAAGGTCCGCCATGGGCCGGCATACAGGTCGGCCGAGGCTTGCTCCAGGGACAGGTCCATGTCGTTCAGGCGTGCCCGTATCGGCAGAAAGGCAAACGGAATACAGAACACCGTGTGAGCGATGATCAGGTTGCCGTAGCCCAGGGACAGACCGATGGTGGAGAACAGCGCGAGGGTGGCGACGCCGACCACGATTTCCGGCAGCACCAAGGGCAGCATGATTGCGCCCATGGACAATTGAAGGCCCTTGAACTTCGCACCCCGTGAAGTGCCGAGGGCGGCGAGGGTGGCGATGGCCGTGGCGACCATGCTGGCGCAGACGGCGATCAACAGGCTGTTGCCGGCCGCCTGGCGCAGGGCCTGGTTGGCGAACGCCGCGCGATACCAGTCGAGGCTGAACCCGGTCCACACCGTTGCCGACTGGTTGGCGTTGAACGAGAACACCACCAGCACCACGATCGGCGCGTAGAGGTACAGGTAGAACAGGAGGCTGAAGCCGCCGAAGCCCGGGAAGTCCTGCACGCCCAGCGTATTGCGTTTGAACAGGCCGATCATCACGCACCTCCTTTGGCGATGCGCTGGCGCTCTGCACGCAAGGCATAAACCGTCAGAACCAACATCACCGCCGCCATCAGCACCAGCGACAGTGCTGCACCGAATGGCCAGTTCCGCGCATCGCTGAACTGCCGGAAGATCAGGTTGCCGAGCATCATTCGCGTCCCGCCGCCGAGCAATTCCGGGGCGATCATCGCGCCCAGGCAAGGCACGAATGTGAGGATGGCGCCGGCGAGAATTCCCGGTTTGGCGATCGGCAACACCACTTTGCGCAGGGTGCGCACACGGCCGGCGTAGAGGTCCTGAGCGGCCTCGAGCAAGCGGATGTCCATTTTTTCCAGGGTGGCGTAGATCGGCAGCACGACAAAGGGCGCGTAGGTGTAGACCAGCCCCAGCAGCACCGCGCCGTCGGTGTAGAGCAGTTGCAACGGCTGGTCGATGACCCCGAGGCCCAACAGGCTGTTATTGATCACCCCGGTGTTACGCAGCAGCAGAATCCAGGCGTAGGTGCGAATCAGCAGGTTGGCCCAGAACGGCACGGTGATCAGGAAGATCAGCAAGCCACGGCGATGAGCCGGTTGCATGGCCAGCCACACGGCCACCGGAAAACCGATCAGCAGGGTGATGACGGTGGTCAGCCCGGCGATGCCGATGGAGCGCAAGGCGATGATCAGATAGGAGTCGGCGAAGGCCAGGCTGTCATCCAGTTGCCGTTCGAACAGCAGCGAAGTGTAGGCATCGCTGCTGAATACTTTGTTCACCCCGCCGTAGGGGTTGGCCTCCATCAGCGAGTAACCGATGACGATCAGGATCGGCACGATCAGAAACAGGCCGATGGCGATCAGCGCCGGGCTGACACCGAGAAAACTCTGGAAGGCCCGCCGACGTTCCAGCGTGTTGGCAATCGGTAAAGCGTGCATGGCAATTCCTCGTGCTCAATCGTGCAGGACGCTGGCGCTACCCTGGTCGAACAACAGACCGGCCTGGCTGCCGACGGCGAAGCGCTTGCTTTGGTCGACGCAGTTAGGCGTGCGCACAGTGAGGCGAGAACCATCGCTCAGGCTGACCTGGTATTGCAGGTCGGTGCCGAGGTAGATCTGCGCTTCGATCCGGCAAGGCAAAGCGCCTTCGGTACTGCCCGGCACCAGATGCAATCGTTCGGGGCGCACGGACAATGCAACGTTGGCCCCGACTCGCACATCGCTGCATGGCTGCGCAGGCAGCGGATGCCCGGACGGGCCGGCGAACCAGGCCAGGCCGTCTTCGACGCGGGTGACCGTACCTTCGATGAAGTTGGTTTCGCCGATGAAGTCCGCGACAAAGCGATTGCGCGGGCGTTCGTAGATGTCTTCCGGGCGACCGACCTGCTGCACTTCGCCTTCGGACAGCACGGCGATGCGGTCGGACATGGTCAGCGCTTCTTCCTGGTCGTGGGTGACGAAGATGAAGGTGATCCCGGTTCGCGCCTGGATGGTTTTCAGCTCTTCGCGCATGGCCTGGCGCAGCTTGAGGTCCAGCGCCGAGAGCGGTTCGTCGAGCAGCAGGACTTTGGGATGCGGCGCCAGCGCGCGGGCGAGGGCGACCCGCTGTTGCTGGCCGCCGGAGAGTTGCGCCGGCTTGCGGTTGGCGAAGCGTTCCATCTGCACCAGGGCAAGCATCTCGCGCACCCGTTCGGCCATTTGCGTTTTGTTCAGGACTTTGCCCATCGGGTGGGATTCAAGGCCGAAGGCCAGGTTCTCGGCGATGGTCATGTGCGGGAACAGCGCGTAGTGCTGGAACACCGTATTGACCGGGCGCTGGAAGGGCGGGCGGTCGGCGATGTTTTCGCCGTAGAGCAGAATCTCGCCTTCGGTGGGAAATTCGAACCCGGCGATCATCCGCAAGAGCGTGGTCTTGCCGCAGCCCGAAGGGCCGAGAAGGGTGAAGAACTCGTTGTCGCGAATGTCCAGGTCGATGCTTTTCAGTGCCACCGGACCGGTGCGTGGATCACCGTAGACTTTACGCACTGAGCGGATGGACACCGCCAGTGTTTGCAGCGAATGCAGGGCATTCATGCGTTACCTCCGATTCCCCCATCGTCCGCGAGTGCTGTAAACAGCTGAGCCATCAGACCATGGATATTATTTTTCTGGGCAGGATCGAGATTGCGTTCGGGTGTTGTAACCAGCTGTTTTTTGTTCTGCTGTGGATCGATTATCAGCGAGGGGTTGCGGGGGCGAAACTTCAATTTTAACATAGGGGCTGTTAAAAAATTTAACAGCAAAAGGCGCCCGGAAACCATGCCTGACCACCGTTTGCCGCCGCTCAACGCGGTGCGTGCCTTTGATGCCGCAGCCCGGTTGGGCAGTTATGTCGAAGCCTCCAAGGCCCTGCACGTGACCCAGCCGGCCATCGGCCGTCACGTGAAGTTGCTGGAAGACTGGCTGGGCATCCAACTGTTCGAGCGCACCTCTCGCGGGGTCAACCTGACGGTGGCGGGGGAGAAGTATCACCGCAAGATCGCCGCCGCTTTGCAGCTGATCATCGAAGCCGGAAAAGAGGCACAGCCCAAACACGCCGAGCGCTGGCTGCGCATCATGGTGGTGCCGGGGTTCGCCAAACGCTGGCTGATGCCGCGAATCGAGGCCATGCGTCATCTGCGACCGGGTTTGAAGTTCGCCATCGAACCCAATTCGACCTTCACCGAAGTGGATGGCAAGAGCGCTGACCTGGGCATCGTCTACGGGGTGGATGGCCAATATGCCCACTCCCGCACCAGCCTGATTTGTCCTCGGGTGTTTCCGATCTGTTCCCCCGAATATCTGGCCAGCGTCGCGCCCATTGGCAGCCCCGCGGACCTGGTGAAACACAACCTGATTCACGTCGATGACGGCGAGTGGTGGAACCTGTGGTTCGCCGCCAATGACCTCGACATCCACCTCAATTCGGACATGCTCTACGTCAACAATGACCACGCATTATCGGTGGCCGAGAGCGGGCAGGGCATTGCGCTGGCCAACGAAGTGCTGGTGCGCGAAGAGCTCGATACAGGCAAGCTGGTGCGGGTGGTGGACGCGCAAGTGAAGCTGGAAAGCTATCGGGTGCTGACGCCGTCCGCCGAGCTCTCGGCGGACGTGGCGTGGTTTATCGATTGGCTCAAGACCGAGCTGGAGCAGGACTTCCCGGAAGCGGTCATCCACACCTGAGAAGCACTGCCAGATTCAACTCAAGCGGAAGCGCCCGGTGTTGTCGCTGAGGGCCTTGCTGCCGTGGCTCAAGGTGTCCGCTGCCTGGTTCACCGCACGGGCACCTTCGAGCAGACGCAGCGCCGCTTGATCGACCTGCTGGATATTGCCGCTGACCTCGTCGGCGGTACTGGCCTGTTCCTCCACCGCCGTGGCGATTTGCGCCAGGGTATCGGTGACACTCTGCACCGCACTGGCGATTTCCCCGAGGCGTTCACCCAGGCCGGTGACCGCTTGCGCATCGGACTCTGCCTGACTGCACGCGGCTTGCATCAGGCTGACGGCCTCATTCACGGTATTACGGAGGCTGTCGACCGTGCCGGCAATCTGCGCGGTCGACGATTGCGTGCGTTGCGACAGGCTGCGCACTTCATCGGCCACCACCGCGAAGCCGCGCCCTTGCTCACCCGCCCGGGCCGCCTCGATGGCGGCGTTGAGTGCCAGCAGGTTGGTCTGCTCGGCGACGCCGCGAATGGTGTCGACCACCAGTTGAATCTGCTGTCCCTGCTCGCTGACCCGGCCCAGTGCTGCCGCTGTCTCGTTCAGGCGTTGATTGAGTTGCTGGATGCTCGCGGTGGTGCGCAGGCTGTCTCGGCTGCTGTCGGCGGCAATGCGCCGGGTGTGCTGGGCGCTGCCGGACGCCTGTTCGCAACTGTGGGCCACCCCTTGCGAAGTGGCGGCCAATTGCGTCGCTGCTGCGGCAATCTGGCTGATCTGCAACTGCTGGGCTTCGACTTCGCCCAGAGCGTCGCTGGAGTGATGGTTGAGGGTTTGCACCGCGTTGCTCAGTTGCAGGGTTTCGTGATCCACCCCTTGCAGGCTGCTGCGCAGTTGCACCACGGCGACGTTCAGCGCGGTGCTGATGACTGCCAGTTCGTCCCGCCCCTGAACCGGCACTTGCAGACTCAGATTGCCGTCGCGCAAGGCTTCGGCCAGTACTGTGATGCCGCTGGCACTACGGCGAATCGAAGCCTGCAAACAGATGAACAGATACAGCGCGGCCAGCAACAGGCAACCCAACACGGCGGCCACCACAGTGAACTGGCGGATCGCCGAGCCGTGGTAGTAATCCAGGCGTTGATCCAGCGATACCAGCGACTGCTGGCGCAACGAAGCGAGGTCGGCGAGCAGGGCATCGAGACTGCGCTCGAAGTCATCCGGCTTGAGGTTGATGCTGCCGCCGAACACGCCGTCATCCAGCACCTTCAGGCCGGCGTCCAGGTGCTTGAGGCTGTCATGGTATTGCCCGGCCCAGGTTTGCAGGGCGCTGGGCAAGCGCGCTTCGAGCAAACCCGCGGTTTTAACCAACTGCTCACGGGCGTCGCCAATGCGGCTGCGCAAGTCGCGCAATTGCAGACGGCTTTGCAGGGTGAACTGTCCGGACACCACCGAAGCCTGTCCCACTGCCGCCAGGCGACCAACCCGTTCGATCAGGTCCGGCGCATGTTGAGTGGAGATTTGCGTCAACAAATAAGTCTCCAGCCACGGCGCCAGTGTCAGGCGATTGTCCATGGCGATCTGCTCGCGCAAGGCTTGCAGGGCGCTCAGGGCGTTGGTGAAGCGATCATAGCCATCGGGCCACCAACCGACACTGCTCAGGCTTTTTGAGTCGAGGCCATCGAGGGCGGTTTGCAGGGCCTGGTAACGCGTCAGGCTTTCGCCCTCGGCGCCTTCTTTTTGCAGGGCATTGCCCAACTCGGCAGTGGCCTGGCTGACGGCGGGCTGAACCGCATCGAAGGCGGCCATCGCAGCGAGTGTGGCTGGTGTCGGTTGGCGATTGGTTTCCGTCGCGCGCCACCGTGCGGCGCGATCACGCTGGGCGGCGAGCAGGTCATCCAGCGTATCAAGAGCCAGCAGTTGCCGCACCCCGGCGCGTTCGCCGGAGATCAGGCTGAGTTTGTCGCGATAGTCCTGGCCGATCATCCACAGGCTGCCCGCCAGCGGCAGGATAAACAGCAAAAACAACAGCTGGAATTTGCGTGCAAAACCAAAACGCCCCAGCAGTCCGATCCCCGGTGATAAAAAAGCCTGCATGCCCCATGACTCCTCTGGACACCACGCACCATTGGCGTGCGTCGAAGGTTGTTGCACCTCCGACTCGTGCCCTCTAAAAAGGCCCCGAAAGTTCACCCTTGTCTGCTCTGTAGGCCGACTCTGTGGCGAAACTTCCCATTCTCGGCCTCCTTTGTAAGGGGGCCGCGTTCAAGCAGACAAGCAAGGCAAGATTCAGACCATGGCTTTGCGCTATCACTTTTCCGCGATGGAAATCGAGTTCGTTAGCTGGCTAAGGGGATGGCGCTGTCGCACCGAAAAATGGCACATTGACGCACCTGCCCGTTTGCACCCATCAGTTGTACGGAAAACCCCATGGCTATCAGCAACGCCCAGACCGGCTCAGTGCCGGCGTCCGCTACGCCCCAAAGCAGTCCCCTGGTGATGCGCATCATCGGCGCGGTGGCGCTGGCGCATTTGATCAACGACCTGATCCAGTCGGTGCTGCCGTCGATCTACCCGATGCTCAAGGCCAACTATGGCCTGACCTTCACCCAGGTCGGCCTGATCACCCTGACATTCCAGTTGACGGCCTCGCTGCTGCAGCCGTGGGTCGGTTACTACACCGACCGCCATCCCAAGCCGTGGTTGTTGCCGGCGGGTACGGTCTGCACCTTGGTCGGGATTCTGATGATGTCGGTGGTCGGCAGCTTTCCGTTGATTCTGCTGGCAGCGGGCTTGATCGGCATCGGTTCTTCGACCTTTCACCCGGAAGCTTCCCGCGTGGCGCGACTGGCTTCGGGTGGGCGCTTCGGGCTGGCGCAATCGACCTTCCAGGTTGGCGGCAACGCGGGCTCGGCGTTCGGCCCGTTGCTGGCGGCAGCGATCATCATTCCCTACGGCCAGGGGCACGTGGCGTGGTTCGGGCTGTTCGCGGTGTTTGCGTTGTTCGTGCTCTACCGGATCAGCCGCTGGTACGCCAACCACTTGAACCTGTTCAAGCTCAAGCAAGGTCAGGCGGCGACTCACGGCCTGTCCAAGGGCCGAGTGACCAGCGCGCTGGTGGTACTCGGGCTGCTGGTGTTCTCCAAGTACTTCTACATGTCCAGCCTCACCAGTTACTTCACGTTCTACCTGATCGAGAAATTCGACCTGTCGGTGGCCAGTTCGCAGTTACACCTGTTCCTGTTTCTCGGCGCGGTCGCGGCGGGGACATTCTTTGGCGGGCCGATCGGCGACAGGATCGGGCGTAAGGCAGTTATCTGGTTCTCGATCCTCGGCGTTGCACCTTTCACCTTGCTGCTGCCGCATGTCGACCTGTTCTGGACCAGCATCCTCAGCGTGGTCATCGGCTTCATCCTCGCCTCGGCGTTCTCGGCCATCGTGGTGTACGCCCAGGAACTGGTGCCGGGCAATGTCGGGATGATCGCCGGGGTGTTCTTCGGTCTGATGTTCGGTTTCGGCGGGATCGGCGCGGCGTTGCTGGGCCATCTGGCAGACATTCACGGCATCGAATACGTGTACTACCTGTGTTCGTTCCTGCCGTTGTTCGGGGTGTTGGCGATCTTTTTGCCGCGAACCAAAAAGGCCTGACTCGACACAAATCCCCTGTGGGAGCGAGCTTGCTCGCGATAGCGGTGTATCAGTCAACATCATCGTTGAATGTCATATCGTCATCGCGAGCAAGCTCGCTCCCACATGGGAATGTGGTGTGGCGGATGATTGTTTCAGGCATAAAAAAGCCGCGTATCAAACGCGGCTTTTTCTTGGGCGTGTAGCTTACACGTTGAAGCGGAAGTGCATCACGTCGCCGTCCTTGACGATGTAATCCTTGCCTTCCAGGCGCCATTTACCGGCTTCCTTGGTACCGGCTTCGCCCTTGTACTGGATGAAGTCGTTGTAGGCGATCACTTCGGCGCGGATGAAGCCTTTTTCGAAGTCGGTGTGAATCACGCCAGCGGCTTGTGGTGCGGTGGCACCGACGCGCACGGTCCAGGCGCGGACTTCTTCGACACCGGCGGTGAAGTAGGTCTGCAGGTGCAGCATTTCGTAGCCAGCGCGGATCACGCGGTTCAGACCAGGCTCTTCGAGGCCCAAGGCTTCGAGGAACATGTCTTTTTCTTCGCCGTCATCGAGCTCGGCGATTTCCGCTTCGATCTTGTTGCACACCGGTACAACCACGGCGCCTTCTTCTTCGGCGATGGCCTTGACCACGTCCAGGTGCGGGTTGTTGTCGAAGCCGTCTTCAGCGACGTTGGCGATGTACATGACCGGTTTGGTGGTCAGCAGGTGGAAGCCCTTGATCACCGCTTTCTCGTCGGTGCCCATGTTCTTCATCAGGCTGCGCGCCGGCTTGCCTTCGGTAAAGTGAGCGATCAATTGCTCCAGCAGGCCTTTCTGGACCACTGCGTCCTTGTCACCGCCCTTGGCATTGCGCGCGACTTTCTGCAGTTGCTTCTCGCAGCTGTCGAGGTCGGCGAAGATCAGTTCCAGGTCGATGATTTCGATGTCGCGTTTCGGGTCGACGCTGTTGGAGACGTGAATCACGTTCTCGTCTTCGAAGCAGCGGACCACGTGGGCGATGGCATCGGTTTCACGGATGTTGGCCAGGAACTTGTTGCCCAGGCCTTCGCCTTTCGATGCGCCGGCTACCAGGCCAGCGATGTCGACGAATTCCATGGTGGTCGGCAGGATGCGCTTTGGATTGACGATGGCTGCCAGGGCATCCAGACGCGGATCCGGCATCGGCACGATACCGCTGTTCGGTTCGATGGTGCAGAAGGGGAAGTTCTCGGCCGCGATCCCGGATTTGGTCAGGGCGTTGAACAGGGTGGACTTGCCGACGTTAGGCAGACCGACGATGCCGCAATTGAATCCCATGGTGTTTTCCCCGAGGAGTGAGTCAGGCCTTCTGGCTGTGCAGGTTTTTCATCGCGCGGTTCCATTCCCCGGCGAGGATATCCGGCAGCACGCCGAGGGCAAAGTCGATGCTGGCATCGAGTTTTTCCTGTTCGGCGCGTGGCGCACGACCCAGGACGAAATTTGAAACCATACTGGCAACGCCCGGGTGGCCAATGCCAAGCCGCAAGCGATGAAAGGTATTCTGATTGCCCAGTTGCGCAATGATGTCGCGCAACCCGTTGTGACCGCCATGGCCGCCGCCCACTTTGAGCTTGGCAACGCCTGGAGGCAGGTCGAGTTCGTCATGCGCCACGAGGATTTCTTCAGGCTTGATGCGGAAGAAACCGGCGAGTGCCGCCACGGCCTGGCCGCTGCGGTTCATGTACGTGGTGGGAATCAGCAGACGAACATCCTGACCCTGATGCGAATAGCGCCCGGTCAGGCCGAAATATTTGCGGTCCGCCACAAGGTTCACACCTTGTGCGTTCGCGATGCGCTCAACAAAAAGGGCCCCTGCGTTATGCCGGGTCTGTTCGTATTCAGCGCCTGGATTTCCCAGGCCAACGATCAGTTTGATGGCAGTCACGATAGGGGCCCTTCATTGGAGTGGTGGATAACATCGCCGCAATCAGGGAGAGCGGCGAAAGTGGACGAAAATTGCTCATTTACCATGATGTAAACTCCGCGTTCTCGCCCGCTTTCTCGCTATGCTCTAGTCCGCGATGTTTCCGGTCACTCCGGCGTACAGAGTAAAATTACTCTGCAGCGCCTTCTGCAGCTTCTGGAGCAACACGTGGAGCGTGGACGTTGGCAACAGCCTTGTCATCGCCGTGTGCCAGGGCCACGAACTCAACGCCTTTAGGCGCCTTGAGGTCCGACAGGTGAATGATCGAACCGATTTCAGCGTTAGCCAGGTCGACTTCGATGAACTCAGGCAGATCTTTCGGCAGGCAGGAAACTTCGATCTCGGCAACAACGTGCGAGATTTCGCCGCCTTTCTTGGTCGGTGCTTCTTCGTTGATGAAGTGCACTGGAACGATAGCGGTCAGTTTCTGGCCAGCTACTACGCGTACGAAGTCAGCGTGCATCACGTGGCCTTTGGCCGGGTGACGCTGCAGGGCTTTGATCACGACGTTCTGCTTGGTGCCACCAACGTTCAGCTCGATGATGTGGCTGTAAGCCGCTTCGTTTTCGAGCAGTTTGGCAACTTCTTTGGCCAGCATGCTGATGGATTCAGGGGCTTTGTCGCCACCGTAAACTACAGCTGGAACCAGGCTTGCGAGACGACGCAGGCGGCGGCTCGCACCTTTCCCCAGGTCGGAACGCACTTCAGCATTCAGAGTAAAATCGTTCATGTTGTATCTCCAAAATAACCACATTCGCCCCAGCGTTTGCGACCAGCGCTAAAGGCGATATGGGCAAAAAAGCCCCGCCCCGACATGAATGCCGGGGCGGGGCGCTTTTCGTCAACGAGACATTTCGAGAAGGGCAGGGCCCTTAGCGGAACATCGCGCTGATCGATTCTTCATTGCTGATGCGGCGGACCGCCTCGGCAACTACCGGTGCGATATCCAGTTGGCGGATACGCGAACAGGCTTGTGCTGCAGCGGAAAGAGGGATGGTGTTAGTCACCACCAGCTCGTCCAGCATGGAATTTTCAATGTTTTCGATCGCCCGACCCGACAGCACAGGGTGCGTGCAGTAGGCGAAAACCTTGGCAGCGCCATGCTCTTTCAGGGCCTTGGCCGCGTGGCACAGGGTGCCTGCGGTATCGACCATGTCATCGACCAGAATACAGGTACGCCCTTCGACATCACCGATGATATGCATCACTTCAGAGTGATTGGCTTTCTCACGGCGTTTGTCGATGATCCCGAGATCCACGCCCAGGGATTTGGCAACGGCACGTGCACGCACGACGCCGCCAATGTCCGGGGACACGATCATCAGGTTTTCGAAGCGCTGATCTTCGATGTCATCCACCAGAACCGGGGAGCCGTAGATGTTATCTACCGGAATATCGAAGAAACCCTGGATTTGGTCAGCATGCAGATCAACCGTGAGAACACGGTCGATGCCGACTACGGTAAGCATGTCAGCCACGACTTTCGCGCTGATAGCCACACGTGCGGAACGCGGACGGCGATCCTGACGGGCATAACCAAAGTAAGGAATAACAGCAGTGATACGAGTAGCCGAGGAGCGGCGGAAGGCATCAGCCATCACTACCAGTTCCATCAGGTTATCGTTGGTCGGAGCGCAAGTCGGCTGAATAATGAAGACGTCTTTACCGCGGACGTTTTCATTGATCTCGGCTGTAATTTCGCCGTCGGAGAATTTACCGACAGAGATGTCACCGAGAGGGATATGCAGCTGACGTACGACACGCCGAGCCAGATCGGGGTTAGCGTTCCCCGTAAAGACCATCATCTTGGACACGCGCAGTACCTGAAGGCTGAGGGTAACCTGGATGAGTATAGGAAAATGGCAGGGGCGGCTGGATTCGAACCAACGCATGGCAGGATCAAAACCTGCTGCCTTACCGCTTGGCGACGCCCCTGTATCTGTTGCAACGATTACCCAGTAATCGGTTCCTTTAGAGCAGACTTCGCAGCTTGCGATGCAACATCGAAATGTTGCTTCCTTTTGCTACAAAACCTGTAAGGGTCTCTGTCAGAAGGGCCGAGACTTTATCAGCTTCAGCTTTGCTTGGGAAGCCCCCAAACACACAACTTCCAGTTCCGGTGAGTTTTGCTTCGGTATATTTACCTAACAAATTCAAAGCGTTACGTACCTCTGGATAACGCCTTGTTACCACCGGCAAGCAGTCATTTCGACTGTTTCCCTTGGGAACGGGGCGCACTTTAATGGGAGGAGTGTTACGTGTCAACAACGGATCTGAAAAAATTTCTGCCGTACTTACAGATACTTGCGGCACCAGCACGAGATACCACGGTTCTTCCGGGTCGACAGGGGTCAGTTTCTCCCCCACGCCTTCGGCAAATGCCGCGTGGCCACGTACGAAAACCGGGACGTCGGCACCTAGCGTCAATCCCAGGCCAGCCAGGCGATCTTCATCCCAGCCCAATTGCCACAGATGATTGAGACCGAGCAAAGTCGTTGCGGCATTCGAACTGCCGCCGCCAATGCCGCCACCCATGGGCAGGATTTTTTCGATCCAGATATCGACGCCCAGCGAGCAAGCGGATTGCTCCTGAAGTTTTTTCGCAGCCTTGACAATCAGGTTGCTGTCGTGGGGGACGCCCGGGAACTCGGTGTGCAGTTGAATGACGCCGTCATCGCGCAGGGCATAGGTGATTTCGTCGCCGTAATCGAGGAACTGAAACATCGTCTGCAACTCGTGGTAGCCGTCTTCGCGGCGACCGAGAATGTGCAGCATCAGATTGAGTTTGGCCGGAGATGGCAAAGTCAGGCGATTGGCTGGCATGTCACGACCCCAGTTTGCGCGGTTGCCAGGCCTTGATCACCAGTGTGACGTCAAGGTCGGTGCCGTGCAGCTTGATTCGCTCGGGGAGCCAGTAACCGTTTTGCTGGGTGTAGTCGGTGTATTCGACTTGCCAGCCATCCTGTTCGAGGTTGGCCAGGCGACTGTCGGCATCCAGTGTCAGGTGACTTTTGCTATCCGGAGCCGGAAGCCCGCGGACCCACCAGGCCAGGTTGGACACCGGCAACTTCCAGCCCAGTTGCTCTTCGAGCAACACTTCAGGGGTCGGTGCGTCGTAACGCCCCTGGTTGGCGACTTCCAGCGAAACCTTGCCCGGCCGTCCGGTCAGGCGTGCCGCGCCACGACCCAGTGGTCCGGACAGGCGAATGTCGTAGTAATCCTGGCGTTGCAACCAGAACAACGTGCCGCTGCCCGAGTCTTTCGGGGCGCGGATGCCGATCTTGCCGTCGATCTGCCAGCCATCGAGGCCGGTCAGTTGCTGTTTGTGCTCGCGCCATTGGGCGGGGTTGCCGTGACCCTCGACTGATTCGCGGGGACCCAGGCCCGCGCAACCGGCGAGCAGGGCAATAAAACTGAAAACGATGAAATGGCGCAAAAACATAATCTTAAAGAGTCTCTGATCCGGTCAGGCGTTTGATGGTGCCGCGCAGGGTCGGGCTGTCGGGTTGTTCCTTGAGGAACTTGCCCCAGACTTGTCTGGCTTCACGCTGTTTGCCATTGGCCCACAGGACTTCGCCCAGGTGAGCGGCGACTTCCTGATCGGGGAAGCGTTCCAGGGCCTGGCGCAGCAGGCGCTCGGCTTCGTCGAGATTGCCCATGCGGTAATTCACCCAGCCAAGGCTGTCGAGTACCGCCGGGTCTTCCGGACTGATCTGGTGCGCCTGTTCGATCAGGGCCTTGGCTTCGGCGTAGCGTGTGGTGCGGTCAGACAGGGTGTAGCCGAGGGCGTTCAACGCCATGGCATTGTCCGGGTCGCGCTTGATGATCGTGCGCAGGTCTTTTTCCATCTGCGCCAGGTCATTGCGTTTTTCCGCCTGCATGGCGCGGGTGTAGAGCAGGTTCAAGTCGTCCGGGTATTTCTGCAAGGCCTGTTGCAGAACATTCCAGGCCTTGTCGCCCTGATTGTTGGCGGACAGGGTTTCGACTTCGATCAGGTACAACTGGATGGCGTAATCCGGCTGTTCATCGCGCTCTGCCGCCAGCTTGCGTTGCGCTTCGGCGGTCTTGCCGTTATTGATCAGGATGTCGGCCTGACGCAATTGCGCCGGCAGGAAGTCGTTGCCCGGGCCAACTTTGGCGTATTCGATCAGCGCGCCTTGCGGGTCGTTTTGTTCTTCGGCAATGCGACCGAGGTTCAGGTGCGCCGAATCGACGTGACTTTCCCGGGCGATCAGGTCTTCCAGATAGCCCTTGGCTTCATTCCAGGCCTTGGCTTCAAGGCAGACCAGTGCCAGCGAGTAACGCAGTTCGTCATCTTCCGGGTACTGCTGAACCAGGCTCGAGAACTCGGCCTTGGCGTCGTTCATGCGGTCCTGTTCAACCAGCATGCGTGCGTAAGTCAGGCGCAGGCGCTTGTCATCCGGGTATTTCTTGATGCTTTTCTGCAGCAACGGCAGGGCTTCGTCACCGCGATTCAGGGTTTGCAGCAGGCGTGCGCGCAGCAGGATCGGAGCGATTTCGCCGTCGTCGGGCGGATTGTTTTCCAGCAGCGTCAGCGCGCCTTTGGCATCGCCATCCTGTTGCATCAGCAGCGCCTTGCCGAAAATCAGCTGGCCGTTGTTCGGATGGCGTTGCAGCAAACGGTCGAAGCTTTTCATCAAGCCGTTGCGGGTGTCCTGGTCGGTATCGGCCGCAGACAGCGCGAGGAAGTCGAAATGGGTGTCGCCCTTGCCTTGCAGGACTTTTTCCATATAGACCATGGAGTCGTCGTAACGCCCGGCACGTGCCAGTTGTACGGCGGCGGCGCGTTGCGCTTCGAGGTCGTTGGGGGCGTTTTTGGCCCAGATCAGCGAGGTATCCAAGGCTGCCTGATCGGCACCCAGATATTCGGCGATACGGAATGCCCGCTCGGAGATACCCGGATCCTGGGTGTTGATGGCCTGGGTCACATAGTTGTCCAGGGCAATGTCGAAACGATTGCGCTGGCCAGCCAGTTCGGCACTCAACAGGCTGAAGATGGTTTCCTCGCTGAATGAGCTGTAGACCTTGGGCTTTTCAGGGGCCGGGGTGCTGTCTTCAACCGGCGACGTACCGTCCGACGATACGGGTGCCAAGGCCTGGCAGCCGCTGAGGAAGACAAGAGCGAGGAGCAACGCGGAAGATCTATTCATATAGGAGGAGGACGACTAACCTGCGGTCGGATCATCATGACACAAGCTTTCGGCCAAACATAACCGGCCCGCCAATTTACCCGCACGGTGGATCCGGCAACGCCTGGCTGCCTTGTAAACGAGAACCGCTCGCAACGTCGGCGTTGCCTACCGGAGCGATAGATATCGAGTAGTTGTTCTGATTCCGTCGAAGTAGGACAATTGTCGGCTTCACGTCACCATCAGCGACTTTGAATGGCCTTCCTTGCACTCGGTATTAACCACAAGACTGCTTCAGTAGACGTCCGCGAGCGCGTGGCTTTTACCCCTGAGCAGCTGGTTGAGGCCTTGCAGCAGCTCTGCCGACTCACCGACAGCCGCGAAGCTGCGATCCTCTCCACCTGCAATCGCAGTGAACTCTATATAGAACAGGATCACCTGTCGGCGGACACCGTGCTGCACTGGCTGGCCGAATATCATCATTTGAGCTTCGAGGAGCTGCGCGAAAGCGCCTATGTGCATGAAGATGATGCGGCAGTTCGTCACATGATGCGGGTCGCTTCCGGGCTCGACTCGCTGGTGTTGGGCGAACCGCAGATTCTCGGCCAGATGAAGTCGGCCTATGCCGTGGCCCGTGAGGCCGGCACCATCGGCCCGTTGCTCGGACGGCTGTTCCAGGCCACGTTCAATGCGGCCAAACAGGTGCGCACCGACACGGCCATCGGCGAGAACCCGGTGTCGGTGGCGTTTGCCGCGGTGAGCCTGGCGAAACAGATTTTCAGCGACCTGCAACGCAGCCAGGCGTTGTTGATCGGCGCCGGCGAGACCATCACCCTGGTCGCCCGCCATTTGCATGACCTGGGTGTAAAGCGCATCGTCGTCGCCAACCGCACCCTGGAACGTGCCAGCATTCTGGCCGAACAGTTCGGCGCCCATGCGGTGTTGTTGTCGGATATTCCGGCAGAGCTGGTGCGCAGCGATATCGTCATCAGTTCCACCGCCAGCCAATTGCCGATCCTGGGTAAAGGTGCAGTGGAAAGCGCCTTGAAACTGCGCAAGCACAAACCGATTTTCATGGTGGATATCGCCGTTCCGCGCGATATCGAGCCAGAAGTCGGCGAGTTGGACGATGTTTACCTCTATAGCGTCGACGACCTCCACGAAGTGGTGGCCGAGAACCTCAAGAGCCGCCAGGGTGCAGCCCAGGCCGCCGAAGAGATGGTCTCGGTCGGTGCCGAAGACTTCATGGTCCGCCTGCGTGAATTGGCGGCGGTGGACGTGCTCAAGGCCTATCGCCAACAGAGCGAACGCCTGCGCGACGAAGAATTGCAAAAGGCCCAGCGCATGCTGGCCAACGGCAGCAGTGCCGAAGAGGTGCTGGTGCAACTGGCTCGCGGGCTCACCAACAAACTGTTGCACGCACCCAGCGTGCAGTTGAAAAAGCTCTCTGCCGAAGGTCGCCTGGATGCGCTGGCGATGGCCCAGGAACTCTTTGCCCTCGGTGAGGGCTCATCGGATAGCTTTTCGGATAAAAAACCGCAATGAAAGCGTCACTGCTCAATAAGCTGGATATCCTCCAGGACCGTTTCGAGGAATTGACCGCCCTGCTGGGCGACGGCGAGGTCATTTCCGATCAGAACAAATTCCGTACCTATTCCAAGGAGTACGCGGAAGTTGAACCGATCGTGGGCGCCTATAAAGAACTGCTGAAAGTGCAGGATGACCTCGAAGGTGCCCAGGCACTGCTCAAGGACAGCGACCCGGACATGCGTGAAATGGCCGTGGAAGAAGTTCGCGAAGCCAAGGAACGCCTGGTCACGCTCGAAGCCGACCTGCAACGCATGCTGCTGCCCAAGGATCCGAACGACGGGCGCAACGTGTTCCTCGAAATCCGTGCCGGCACCGGCGGCGACGAGGCGGCGATTTTCTCCGGCGACCTGTTCCGCATGTATTCGCGTTACGCCGAGCGTCGTGGCTGGCGGGTGGAGATCCTCTCGGAAAACGAGGGTGAACACGGCGGTTATAAAGAGGTGATTGCCCGGGTCGAGGGCGACAACGTCTACGGCAAGCTCAAGTTCGAATCCGGCGCGCACCGTGTGCAGCGGGTTCCGGCGACCGAATCCCAGGGCCGCATCCACACTTCGGCCTGCACCGTGGCGGTATTGCCCGAGCCGGATGAACAGGAAGCGATCGAGATCAACCCGGCCGACCTGCGCATCGATACCTATCGCTCCTCCGGCGCCGGTGGCCAGCACGTCAACAAGACCGATTCGGCGATCCGCATTACGCACTTGCCGTCCGGCATCGTGGTCGAATGCCAGGAAGAGCGTTCGCAGCACAAGAACCGTGCCCGGGCGATGTCCTGGTTGTCGGCCAAGCTGAACGATCAGCAGACCTCCGCCGCGGCCAACGCCATCGCCAGCGAGCGCAAGTTGCTGGTCGGCTCCGGTGATCGCTCCGAGCGCATTCGCACCTACAATTTCGCCCAGGGCCGGGTCACCGACCACCGGGTCAACCTGACCTTGTATTCCCTCGACGAGATCCTCGCCGGCGGCGTCGAGGCGGTGATCGAGCCGTTGCTGGCCGAGTACCAGGCCGATCAACTGGCTGCGATAGGTGAGTAAATGACGATCATCGCCAGTTTGTTGCGCGCCGCCGATCTGCCCGACTCGCCGACGGCGCGTCTGGATGCCGAATTGCTGCTGGCGGCAGCGTTGGGCAAGTCCCGCAGTTTCCTGCACACCTGGCCGGAGCGCATCGTGCCGAGCGAAGCGGCGCTGACGTTCGCCGAGTATTTGCAGCGCCGCCGCAGCGGTGAGCCGGTGGCCTATATCCTCGGCCAGCAGGGTTTCTGGAAGCTGGATCTGGAAGTGGCACCGCACACACTGATCCCGCGCCCCGACACTGAGCTGCTGGTGGAAGCTGCGCTGGAACTGTTGCCGGCCACACCGGCCAAGGTACTCGACCTCGGCACCGGCAGTGGTGCGATTGCCCTGGCCCTGGCCAGCGAGCGTCCGGCCTGGAGCGTCACGGCCGTGGATCGCGTGCTGGAAGCCGTGGCCCTGGCCGAACGCAATCGCCAGCGCCTGCACCTGAACAACGCCAAGGTACTGAGCAGTCATTGGTTCAGCGCCCTGGAAGGTCAGCGTTTTCAACTGATCATCAGCAATCCGCCCTACATTGCAGCGGCCGATCCGCATCTGGTCGAGGGCGATGTGCGCTTCGAGCCGGCGAGCGCCCTGGTGGCGGGTGTCGACGGGCTCGACGATCTGCGCCTGATCGTCGCCCAGGCGCCAGATCATCTGGACGCCGGCGGTTGGCTGATGCTCGAACATGGCTACGATCAGGCCGAGGCGGTCCGCGATTTGCTGCTGACCCGCGGGTTTGAAGAAGTCCACAGCCGCACCGATCTGGGCGGTCATCAACGCATCAGTCTGGGGCGCCTGCCGTGCTGAATGATCAGGAGTTGCTGCGTTACAGTCGGCAGATTCTGCTGCAACACATAGATATCGACGGCCAGTTGCGGCTCAAGGAGAGCCGCGTATTGATCGTCGGTCTTGGCGGCCTTGGCGCGCCAGTGGCGCTGTATCTGGCGGCCGCCGGCGTTGGCGAGTTGCACCTGGCTGACTTCGACACAGTCGACCTGACCAACCTGCAACGCCAGATCATTCACGACACCGACAGCGTCGGCATGACCAAGGTCGATTCGGCGCTCAAGCGCCTGACCGCGATCAATCCCGAGATTCAACTGGTCGCCCATCGTTCGGCGCTGGATGAGGATTCCCTGGCCGCCGTGGTGGCCGGGGTAGATCTGGTCCTCGATTGTTCTGACAATTTTTCCACCCGTGAAGCGGTCAATGCCGCTTGCGTGGCGGCCGGCAAACCGCTGGTCAGCGGCGCGGCGATTCGCCTCGAAGGGCAACTGTCGGTGTTCGATCCGCGTCGGCCGGAGAGCCCGTGCTACCACTGTTTGTATGGGCACGGCAGCGAAGCCGAGCTGACATGCAGCGAGGCCGGCGTGGTCGGTCCGCTGGTGGGGCTGGTTGGCAGTCTGCAAGCCCTCGAAGCGCTGAAGTTGCTGGCCGGATTCGGTGAGCCGCTGGTGGGGCGCCTGCTGTTGATCGATGCCTTGGGTACACGCTTCCGTGAGTTGCGGGTCAAGCGCGATCCGGGTTGCAGCGTCTGTGGGTCGAAACATGCGTGAAGCGCCGATTGGCGTGTTCGACTCCGGTGTCGGCGGGCTCTCGGTACTGGCCGAGATCCAGCGTTTGCTGCCCAATGAGACTCTGTTGTACGTCGCCGATTGCGGGAATGTTCCCTACGGCGAGAAAACCCCGCAGTTTATCCAGCAGCGTTGCAGCGTGATGGCTGAATTCTTTCGGCAACAGGGCGCCAAGGCCCTGGTGCTGGCGTGCAACACGGCGACCGTGGCCGGTGTCGCCGACCTGCGTCGCGACTATCCAGAATGGCCCATCGTTGGTATGGAGCCGGCAGTCAAGCCGGCCGCCGCCGCAACCCGCTCCGGCGTAGTGGGGGTGCTGGCCACCACCGGCACCTTGCAGAGCGCTAAGTTCGCCGCGTTGCTCGACCGCTTCGCCACGGACGTGAAAGTAATCACCCAGCCTTGTCCCGGGCTGGTGGAGCTGATTGAAAACGGCGACCTGCGTAGCCCCGAGCTGCGTCAGCTATTGGCCGGGTATGTCGAGCCGCTGCTGGCCGCCGGCGCGGACACCCTGATTCTCGGCTGCACCCACTACCCTTTTCTCAAGCCGATGCTCCGGCAGATGATCCCCGAGGACATCAGCCTGATCGATACCGGTGCCGCCGTCGCGCGGCAACTCCAGCGGCTTTTGGCCGAAGGCGAACTGCTCGCCGATGGGCCTGCCCGTGAAGCGCAGTTCTGGACCAGCGCCGATCCGGTTCATTTCAGAAATATCTTGCCGATACTGTGGAATACGGCTGGCATTGTGCGAAGCTTCAACAGATAAGAAAGTCCCGGGGGAATCAAACGAAAAATTGGGGTGAGCTTCTGATAAATTGCCGATTTCTATAGCTTTTCAGGGCTGAGCAACAAAAAAACCATACGAAATTGTTCGGAAAAGGAAGTTTCTAATGAAGCGACTATTCTGCTTGGCCGCGATTGCGGCCGCACTAATGGGGCACACCTTTATCGCGCAGGCGGCAGGTGTGGAGTTCGCGGTTGGTCAGACCAGCGATTCGACCATGACGTATCGACTGGGCATGCAATTCGATTGGGACCAGAGCTGGTGGCAGAGTGACGTCGGTCGCGTGACCGGTTACTGGAGTGGCGCCTACACCTACTGGGAAGGCGACAAGACCTCGAGCAATAACAGCCTGTCGTTCTCCCCGGTATTCGTTTACGAATTTGCCGGCCAGAACGTCAAGCCGTACGTTGAAGCGGGCATTGGCGTGGCGGTGTTCTCCAATACCCGACTCGAAGACAACAACATCGGCAGTGCTTTCCAGTTTGAAGACCGGCTCGGTTTTGGCCTGCGCTTCAACGGCGGCCATGAAGTCGGGGTCCGTGCGACGCACTATTCCAACGCCGGGCTCGCCAGTTCCAACGACGGTGTAGAAAGCTACTCGCTGCATTACACGTTGCCGTTGTAAGCATCGACGCTGTTTTAAATGTGGGAGCGGGCTTGCTCGCGAAAGCGGTGGAACATTCAACACCTTGTTGTCTGACACACCGCCTTCGCGAGCAAGCCCGCTCCCACATTTGTATTGGGGTGGCTTCAAGACTAACGATACGCCGTCGAAATCCCCTGGCGTTCGTCGATGCACTCCGGAGCGCCCATCTCAAACTCCCGGCAAATCAGCGGGCGTTTTTCGTAGATGGTGCACATCATCGTGTTGCGATCCAGCGCAGCACACCAGCCGTCGTCCAGGCGCAACATCACTTCCCCGCCCCAGTCATCGGTATCGATGAACCGTTCAGGTACACCCGTATCGGTGATCAGCATGACTTCGAGCTGACAGCAACAGGCTGCGCAGGTCGAGCAGGTGACCGCGGGTTCCGCGATTTGCGTATGGGGGATGGTTTTCATGGCGCGCAGTGTAAGGCAGTCGCCGGGTGCTGTGTGAAAGGTCTGACGGACGCTCAAGTATCGAAACGTCCGGGATACCGCTGCCGAGATGGCGATTTTTACGGTTGATCCTTGATGGGTGGCTGGCTGCGCACCATACGCTTGCCGATCTCCAGTTTCACTTGTTCCGGCAGTTTGGAGAGCGGCCAGAGGGCGGCCATGAAGGCGGCCGGGAAAGCGATTTCCAGCGGGCGGTCCTTGAGTTTTTCGAAGATGTGCCGCGCAGCTTTCTCCACCGGCCAGCTCAAGGGCATGGGGAAGTCGTTGTTCGCCGTCAGCGGCGTTTCGAAACCCCCGGGGCTGACCACCGTGAGCTCTATGCCTTCGGGGGCCAGGTCGATACGCAGGGATTCGAACAGATAACGCAGCCCGGCCTTCGAGGCGCCGTAGGCTTCTGCCCTGGGCAGCGGCAGGTAAGTCACCGTACTGGCCATGGCCACCATATGCGGTGCGGTGCCGGCCCGCAGCAAGGGCAGGGCGGCTTCGATGCAATAGCTGCTGGCCAACAGGTTGGTGCGCACCACATGCTCGACAATCGATGCATCGAATTGCTTGGCGTCCACGTACTCGCAGGTACCGGCGTTGAGTATCACGGAGTCCAGCGAGCCCCAGTCCTCGGCAATCTGCTCGCCGATTTCGCGCACGGTCTGGCTGTTGGTCAAGTCACCGGCCACCACCAGCACCTGCCCCGGATAGCGTTGCGACAAGACTTTCAACTGCGCTACCGAGCGCGAACTGACGGCCAGGTGCGCACCGGTTTTCAGGATTTCTTCAGCCAGGGCGGCACCGATGCCGCTGCTGGCGCCGGTCAGCCAGTATCGTCGTGAGAGTGTACGGCTCATCCCAATCTCCTTTTCAGCCAGGCCATTGTCCGGCCCAATACGGGTAAATGTTCATTAAGCAGTGCCCCGGTATCGCAGTGATCCCGGTGGCGGTCACTCATGACCCAACGGCGGTGTATTGCCGTGACGGCAGATTTTTGAATGCCGCCAACGCGCGCGTACGGGAGGTACTCAAGTCGACGATCGGTGAGGGGTAATCCACACCACCGAAAAGGCCACCGAGATTGGCGGGGTTGTGCACTTGTTTTTTATTCAGCCCGGCCAGTTCAGGCAGCCATTGCTTGATGAACACGCCTTCGGGATCGAATTTTTCCGACTGGCTCAACGGGTTGAAAATCCGGAAGTACGGCACCGAGTCGGTGCCGGTGGAGGAACTCCACTGCCAGCCACCATTGTTCGCCGCCAGGTCGCCATCGATCAGGTGACGCATGAAAAAGCGTTCACCTTCGCGCCAGTCGATCAGCAGGTTTTTGGTCAGGAACATTGCTACCACCATGCGCAGGCGGTTGTGCATCCAGCCGGTGGCCAGCAGTTGGCGCATGGCGGCGTCGATGATCGGCAAGCCGGTGCGTGCCTGTTGCCAGGCGGCAAGTTCTTCGGGGGCGTTGCGCCAGGCTAGCGCTTCGGTTTCCGGGCGAAACGCGCGGTGCCGGGAAACCCGTGGGTAGCCCACCAGGATGTGTTTGTAGAACTCGCGCCACAGCAGTTCGTTGATCCAGGTGACGGCACCGGTGTTGCCGCTTTCGAATTCGCCTTGATTGCTGTGCAGGGCCGCGCGCAGGCATTGGCGAGCGGAGATCACCCCGGCGGCGAGATAGGCCGAAAGCTGACTGGTGCCTGGCTTCGCCGGGAAATCGCGTTCGCTTTGGTAGTGGTCGATCTGCGCATCGCTAAAGCTGTCGAGGCGATCTCGGGCTTGCGCTTCGCCCGCCGGCCACAGGCTGCGCAGGTTGTCACCGGGCGTTGCGAAACCGTCGACACTCGAGGGGATCGCATCGCTGGCAATGTTCAGCGGCGCTTGTTTCTGCGGTGCGCGTACCAGGCTGGGTAGCGAGTGGTGAAGTCGTTCGTAACAGACTTTGCGGAACTGGCTGAAGACCTGAAAGTAAGTGCCGGACCGGGTCAGCACGCTCCCGGGCTGGAACAGCAACTGATCGAGGTAGCGGCGAACCTCGATGCCTTCGGCCCTTAGCGTTCGGGCGACCGCTGCATCGCGACGGGATTCATGGATGCCGTACTCTTCGTTGAGGTACAGCGCGTCGACCTGCCACTGTCGGCACAGGTTCAGCAACACCGTTGGCGCGTCATCCCAGCGAGGTGCCTGGCGGATCAGCAGGGGAATGTTCAGTTGACCCAATTCGCGGCTCAACTCGCGCAGGTTGCGCAGCCAGAAGTCCACTTTGCAGGGCGCATCGTCGTGTTCCAGCCATTGTTCCGGGCTCAGTAGATAGACCGCCACGCACGGGCCGCGAGCCGCGGCGGCCGAGAGGGCGGTGTTGTCATTCAGGCGCAAGTCGCTGCGCAGCCAGATCAATTGCATTTTGGTATCCACGCGATTCATTTAAATCAGCCCGCGCTGAACGAGTGCCTGATGTGCCGACAATGGATCCTCGGCCAGGTACAAATCAGCGATCCCGGTAGTACTTGCGGATAACTCGGCGTGGTGGATGCATACCGTTGGTCCGGCAATCATTTTTGGGCAACTGACGCCTTTGAAAAGTTTCGCCAGTTGCACCAGGTTCATGGCCTTGCTGGAGTACAGCAGAACGCCACGGGGTTGTAGCAGTTCGACCGCCAATGTCAGTTCGCCGACAGGCAGCGGCCAGTCGAAGACCTCCACCGGGCAATCGGCACTGCTGATCAGCCAGGCCGTGAGCCAAAGATGGGGCTCCACGGGCAGGTCTGAGTGGTTGATCAGCAGCAGCGGCGCGGTGCGCAACTGACGATTGTTATGGTAGATGCGTGCTCCGAATTTGCTGCGCAGCCAGGCACAAAAAAACACCCGCTCCATCTGCGCACCGAATTGGCCTTGCCAGCGTTGCTCCAGAGCGGCCAGCAAAGGCATCAGCAATTGCGCGCACAGGGTTCGCGGCGGATACAGCGCCATCGCCTGATTGACGCTGTCATCCAGAGAGCGCTCCTGCAGTCCTCTGACCGCCTGCAGCAACGTTTGCAGCAAGGCGTGCCAATCGTTGTCGACGGACTTGCTGAAGGTTTGCGGTGTGTCGAGCAATGGCTTGACCTGGCTGACGGCAACGCCACGGTTGAGCCAGGTGAGGATGCTCTGGATGCGTTGTACATGGTCGGCCGAAAACAACCGGTGCCCCTTGGGTGTGCGTTGCGGCACGATCAGGCCGTAGCGCCGCTCCCAGGCGCGCAGGGTCACGGCATTGACGCCGGTTAGCCGCGCCACTTCACGGATCGGCAGCCAGCCTTCGTCCAACGCCTTTTTAAAGTCATCGCCGAGGTCTTCCCGGGCGCTGGTGTCGAGTGTTTTTTTCATCAAATGGAGTTTTGCAGGCTGAGGTTTTCCGGGTGCGGTTGCAGGTAGACCTGCTGTGCGATGTACGGATCGGGGTGTTGGCGAAAGTGATGTTTGAGCAGCGTCAGCGGCACCACCAGCGGCACGATGCCCAGGCGGTACTGGCTGATCACGTGCTGCACTTCCTGCTTTTCTTCATGGCTGATGGCCTGTTTCAGGTAGCCACTGAGGTGTTGCAGGACGTTGGTGTGGGTCCGGCGGGTGGCGCATTTTTTCAGCGCCGACATCAATTCGCTGAAATAGCGGGGGCCGAGTTCCTGCGGATCGGTATGACCCATGTTGCCCAGCAAGTGGCCCAGGGTCTTGTATTGCACCGGGTTGTGGGCCATCAGCAGGTATTTGTAGCGCGAGTGAAAGTCAATGAGACCGCGCCGGGTCAGGCCTTCCTGGCGTAGCTGCTGCCAGGCACTGTAGGCGAACACGCGGGTGAGGAAGTTTTCCCGCAGCACTGGATCGTTGAGCCGACCGTCTTCCTCCACCGGCAAGTCCGGGTGAAAGAGGCAGGCGTTGATGGCTATTTTCTGTTTGGCGGGGGCATGGGGCATCGGAGCACCTCGAATCTGAACCTGTGCAGAGGGTCGAGTCTGTACAAGATAACTTCATCATAGGTTCGAAGTTGTACAAGTCAAATGCTGTGTATAAGTTTTGTGGCGGGCTGCTGTCCATGGCGACAGCAGCGATGTGCTCGAGTTGGTGCTTTTACTGCAGGTGTTCATGCAAGCGGCGGGCGGCTTCCTGACCGCTGAGCCAGGCCCCTTCGACGCGCCCGGACAGGCACCAGTCGCCACAGGCATACAGCCCCAGGTCGGCATCGGCCAGGGTGCCCCATTCGTGACTGCTGGCGGGGCGGGCGTAGAGCCAGCGGTGGGCGAGGCTGAAGCTCGGCGCGGGCATGGAGTCGTGCAGCAGTTCGGCAAACGCGCCATGCAACTGTTCGATCACGGCTTCCTTGGACAAGTCGATGTGTTGTCGACTCCAGGCGCTGGTGGCGTGCAGTACCCAGGTGTCGAGGGTGTTGTCGCGCCCGGGTTTGCTGCGGTTGCGGGCCAGCCAGTCGAGTGGGCTGTCCTGTACGAAGCAGCCTTCCATGGGTGTTTCCAGGGGCGTTTCGAAGGCCAGGGCGATGGCCCAGGTCGGGTCCATTTTCACCCCGGCGGCGGCCCCGGCGAGTTTCGGCGCTGATGCCAGCAAAGCCGTGGCCTGTGGGGCCGGCGTTGCGATGACCACGTGGCTGAACGGTCCGTGGGTGAAGCCCTCGGCGTCCTGCAGGTGCCAGTGTTCTTCACCGCGATAGACCTCGGTGATCCGGCAGGCGAAATGCACTTCAAGGTCACCGAGCAGGGCGCGGGTGATGGCGCTCATGCGCGGCGTGCCGACCCAGCGGGTCTGCTCGTCCGGCGACAGGTTGAGCTGGCCGCCATGGTAGGTGTACAGCTGCGGCGTCCACTCGGCGACCCAGCCCTTGGCTTGCCAGCGCTGGACTTCGTTGACAAAGCGGCGGTCACGGGCGGTGAAATACTGCGCGCCCATGTCCAGAGCACCCGCATCGCTGCGCTTGCTCGACATGCGCCCGCCGCTGCCGCGGCTTTTATCGAACAGTTGAACCACATGCCCGAGGTCGGTCAGGGCCTGGGCGGCGGAGAGTCCGGCAATGCCGGTGCCAACGATTGCGATAGGTACAGTCATAGGGGCCTCGTTTGCCTTTCTGTACAGACTACGCCGGGGTTCAAACCTGTACAATGTTGTTTTTTGGTATAACTTTTAGCGTTCTCGTTCTGACAGCTTGGCCTATTGTTAAACATAGAGCCTGTTCGATACCAAAGATCCCTGCTTATAAAAATAGACTAATGGACAAGGTAAAACGCCACGCGAGGAAGAAGTCATGCACATATTGCTGACCGGCGGTACTGGTTTGATAGGACGTCAGCTCTGCCAGCACTGGTTGGGCCAGGGACATCGCCTGACAGTCTGGAGTCGCAAGCCTGAAAAAGTCGCGAAAACATGTGGTGCCCAAGTGCGTGGAGTTGCCCGGCTGGAGGATCTGGGGCAGGAGCCGGTGGATGCAATCGTCAATCTGGCCGGAGCGCCGATTGCCGACCGGCCCTGGACTCACAAGCGTAGAGCCTTGTTGTGGAGCAGCCGGATCACGCTGACTGAAACCTTGCTGACGTGGCTTGAAAGTCGCGAGCAGAAACCACGGGTCTTGATTTCCGGTTCGGCTGTCGGCTGGTATGGCGACGGTGGCGAGCGCGAACTGACCGAGGACTCGGGGCCAGTCAGCGAAGATTTCGCCAGCCAGTTATGCATCGCCTGGGAAGAGACTGCACAGCGGGCTGAAACGCTGGGCATTCGCGTCATCCTCATTCGAACCGGGTTGGTGCTGTCGGCAGAGGGCGGCTTTTTGTCGCGGCTGTTATTGCCGTTCAAACTGGGCCTGGGAGGGCCGATCGGCAACGGCCGGCAGTGGATGCCTTGGATTCATATCGACGATCAAATCGCCCTGATTGATTTTCTTCTGCATCGCAACGAAGGCAGCGGTCCCTATAATGCGTGCGCGCCCAAACCGGTGCGCAACCGCGAGTTTGCCACGGCGTTGGGCAGCGTGCTGCATCGCCCGGCGTTCATGCCGATGCCGGCCTTTGCATTGAAGGTGGGGTTGGGCGAGTTGTCGCTGTTGTTGCTCGGCGGCCAACGGGCCACCCCGGTGCGTTTGTTACAGGCTGGTTTCACTTTTAAGTTCACGGATTTGCGCGCGGCTCTGGACGATCTGTCCGGTCGCCTTTGAAATAGGACGTTGCATGACCGATCACGCGTTGCTTCTGGTCAACCTGGGTTCACCTGCCTCCACCTCGGTGGCGGATGTGCGCAGCTACCTCAATCAATTTCTGATGGACCCGTACGTGATCGACCTGCCATGGCCGGTGCGGCGTCTGCTGGTGTCGCTGATCCTGATCAAGCGTCCCGAGCAGTCGGCCCATGCATATGCTTCGATCTGGTGGGACGAGGGCTCGCCGCTGGTGGTGCTCAGCCGTCGCTTGCAACAAGCCATGGCCGGCCAGTGGCAGCATGGCCCGGTCGAGTTGGCGATGCGCTACGGTGAGCCGTCGATTGAATCGTCACTGGTTCGCATGGCTGCGGCGGGGCACAAGCGGATAACCCTGGCACCGCTTTATCCACAGTTCGCCGACAGCACCACCACCACGGTCATAGAGGAAGCCAAACGGGTCGTGCGCGAGAAGAGCCTCGACGTGCAGTTGTCGGTGCTCCAGCCGTTCTACGATCAACCTGAATACCTCGATGCACTGGCGGCCACGACCAGGCCCTATCTGGAGCAGGATTTCGATCACTTGCTGATGAGCTTTCACGGCTTGCCGGAACGGCATCTGAAGAAGCTCAACCCTGGTCACAGCTTCGAGGGTGGCGGTGATTGCTGCGCCGGGGCACCGCCGGAGGTGGTCGCCACCTGTTATCGCGGCCAATGCCTGCGTACGGCGGCAGAGGTCGCCAAGCGCATGGGGCTGCCGGAGGGCAAGTGGTCTGTGTCGTTCCAGTCGCGCCTGGGGCGTGCCAAATGGATCGAACCCTACACCGAAGCGCGCCTCGATGAGTTGGCCAAAAGCGGCGTGAAAAAGATTCTGGTGATGTGCCCGGCATTCGTTGCCGATTGCATCGAGACACTGGAAGAGATCGGTGATCGCGGCAAAGAACAATTCCGCGAGGCGGGGGGCGAGGATCTGGTGCTGGTGCCGTGCCTCAACGATGACCCGCATTGGGCGCGGGCGTTGGCGACTTTGTGTGAAAGGGCACCGATTGCATTGTAGGCATACAAGCTGTGGGTTGAGGGGCTGTTGTGGCGAGGGGGCTTGCCCCCGTTCGGCTGCGAAGCAGTCGTAAATCCAGCGAACGCGGTCTGTCAGGTGATTCGCGGTCGAAGGATTTAGGGTCGCTTCGCAACCCAACGGGGGCAAGCCCCCTCGCCACACGGTATTGTGTGATGCTTTAGATCAGCGGCTCATTCGCCTTCTTGTGCTTCCAGCTGTCATTACCCGGCAGGATCAGGTTCAAGCCAATCGCCACCACCGCGCACAGCGCGATGCCCTTGAGGCCGAAATCGTCCGGCCCGGTGCCAGTGCCGATCAGCACGCCGCCGATCCCGAACACCAGGGTCACCGAAACAATCACCAGATTGCGCGCCTCGCCCAGATCGATCTTGTGGCGAATCAGCGTGTTCATTCCCACCGCCGCAATCGAACCGAACAACAGGCACAGAATCCCGCCCATCACCGGCACCGGAATGCTTTGCAGCAGTGCGCCGAACTTGCCGATGAACGCCAGACTGATGGCGAAGATCGCCGCCCAGGTCATGATTTTCGGGTTGTAGTTCTTGGTCAGCATGACCGCGCCGGTCACTTCGGCGTAGGTGGTGTTGGGCGGGCCGCCGAACAGACCAGCCGCCGTGGTGGCTATGCCGTCGCCGAGCAGGGTGCGGTGCAGGCCGGGCTTCTTCAGGTAATCGCGACCGGTCACGCTACCTACGGCAATCACGCCGCCGATGTGTTCGATGGCCGGGGCCAGGGCCACCGGAACGATGAACAGAATCGCCTGCCAGTTGAATTCCGGTGCCGTGAAGTTCGGAATCGCGAACCACGGTGCCGCAGCAATCTTCGCGGTATCAACCACGCCGAAGTAGAACGACATGCCGAAACCGACCAGCACACCGGAGATGATCGGCACCAGGCGGAAGATTCCCTTGCCGAAAACCGCAACGATCAGTGTGGTGAGCAGCGCGGGCATCGAGATCAACATCGCCGTCTGGTAATGAATCAATTCGCTGCCGTCGCCGGCCTTGCCCATGGCCATGTTGGCGGCAATCGGCGCCATGGCCAGGCCAATCGAGATGATCACCGGCCCGATCACCACCGGCGGCAGCAGGCGGTCAATGAACCCGGTGCCTTTGATCTTCACCGCGAGGCCGAGGAAGGTGTAGACGAAACCCGCCGCCATCACGCCGCCCATGGTCGCGGCCAGACCAAATTGGCCCTTGGCGAGAATGATCGGGGTGATGAAGGCAAAGCTCGATGCCAGGAACACCGGCACCTGACGCCCGGTGACGATCTGGAACAGGATCGTCCCCAGGCCGGCCGTGAATAGCGCCACGTTCGGGTCGAGACCGGTAATCAGCGGCATCAACACCAGGGCGCCGAAGGCCACGAACAGCATCTGTGCACCCGACAGCACCGTGCGCCAGAGCGGATCGTTGAACTCTTGCTGCATGGTCACGCGTCCTTCTGCTTGGTGCCGAAGATCTTGTCACCGGCATCGCCCAGCCCTGGGATGATGTAACCATGTTCGTTCAGTTTTTGATCAATCGAAGCGGTGTAGATGATCACGTCCGGGTGAGCCTTCTCGACCGCAGCGATGCCTTCTGGCGCAGCGACCAGCACCATGGCGCGGATGTCCTTGCACCCGGCCTTTTTCAGCAGGTCGATGGTGGCAACCATCGAGCCGCCGGTGGCGAGCATCGGGTCGATGATCATGGCCAGGCGTTCGTCGATTTCCGGTACCAGCTTCTCAAGGTAGGTGTGGGCCTCGAGGGTTTCCTCGTTACGGGCCACACCCACGGCGCTGACCTTGGCGCCCGGGATCAGGCTGAGCACGCCTTCGAGCATGCCGATGCCGGCCCGCAGGATTGGTACTACAGTAATCTTCTTGCCGGCGATCTTCTCGACCGATACGGTGCCGCACCAGCCTTCGATATCGTAGGCTTCCAGCGGCAGGTCTTTGGTAGCTTCATAGGTCAGCAGGGCGCCGACTTCCTGAGCGAGCTCACGGAAATTCTTCGTGCTGATGTCTGCACGGCGCATAAGGCCAAGTTTATGACGGATCAGCGGGTGGCGGATCTCATGGATGGGCATGGGGAAAGGCTCCGGCGGCGGGCAAAAAAACCGGCCTAGATTAATCTATCCGAGGGTGTTGTCCTATAGACATACAGTACGTTAGTCCACAAAGGCTTGATCTGGCCTCGGTTGATGCGTACCTTTGCCCGCTTTTCCGAATCCGTCACCCCCTGGAGAGCGCCATGTCCGCTGATCTCGAGCATATCCGTCAAATCATGCGAGAGGCTGACTGCCTGTACACCGAAGCTGAAGTCGAGGCGGCCATCGCCCGCGTCGGTGCACAAATCAACGAACAAATGGCAGACAGCAACCCGGTGGTGTTCTGCGTGATGAACGGCGGGCTGATTTTCTCCGGCAAGCTGCTGACCTATCTGCAGTTCCCACTGGAAGCGTCCTACCTGCACGCCACCCGCTATCGCAACGAAACCAGCGGCGGCGACCTGTTCTGGAAAGCCAAGCCGGAAGTTTCCTTTATCGACCGTGATGTGCTGATCATCGACGACATCCTCGACGAAGGTCACACCCTGGGCGCGATCATCGACTTCTGCAAACACGCTGGTGCACGTAAAGTGCACACCGCCGTGCTGATCGACAAAGACCACGACCGCAAGGCCCGTCCTGACCTCAAGGCCGATTTCGTCGGTCTGCCGTGCATCGACCGCTACATCTTCGGTTACGGTATGGACTACAAAGGCTACTGGCGTAATGCCAACGGGATTTTCGCCGTTAAAGGAATGTAAGACATGGATACGCCGCGTTTTCTGGATCAGACCTTGTTCGCCGAGCTGGCCGGGAAAGCCGCGGCCAATCCTCGCGGGCGCCAGCATCACAATTTCCATCAGATGGAAGACGCTTGCCATCGCATGGCGGTGGGGTTGCAGCCGTCCACGTATATCCCGCCTCACCGGCATTTGGGCGACAACAAGGCCGAAACCCTGTTGGTCCTCAAAGGCCGGCTGGGCGTGCTGATCTTTGACGAGACCGGTACGGTGCTGAGCAAGACCGTGCTTGAGGCCGGTGGCGACTGTGTCGGCGTGGACCTGCCAACCGGTGTGTTCCATGGTTTGGTGGTGCTGGAGGCCGACAGCCTGATGTTCGAATGCAAGGCCGGTCCTTATCGTCCGGTCGGTGAAGGTGAGCTGGCGCATTGGGCGCCGCGCGAAGGCGAGCCCGGTGTTGCCGAGTATCAGGCCTGGATGCGCGCGCAGTTCGACTGATGTTCAACTTGTGGGAGCGGGCTTGCTCGCGAAGAGGGAGTGTCAGTCAACTTCAATGCGACTGACACACCGCTTTCGTCGGAACGCCGCCCGGAGCAAGCCCGCTCCCACAGGGTTTCCTGTGCTTGCCCATGCTAGAGTGCTCGGCCCCGATTCCGGAGCCTGCCATGAGCCGTTCCATCCGTTGCTGCGCCGCCCTGTTGCTGACCCTCAGCCTGCCCCTTGCCGCCGCGCCGGCGCCCATGCACAGTCAATTCCTGCCACCGGACGATCTCACTCTGCGCGATGCTGATCCCGAACAGCAGCAACTGATGCAGGTCACCGATTATTCGGTAGTGGTCGGTGCTCAGCGCCAATCCAATCAACAGCCGATTCCGGTCACGTCGCCGTTGCTGATTCGTCTCAAGGGCAAATCGCTGAACAAGGGCGCCACCATCAGTCAGGTGCTGGTCAATTTCGATGGTGAAAGCAAAAGCCTGAAGAAACCGGTTTACGACGAGCCGAGCAAAACCCTGACCCTCTATTACCCGCTGGCGCAATACCGGGTGGTGATCGATTTGTTGCGCAATGACACGGTGTATTGCCAGTTTCTCAGCTACGCCAATGGCCATGTCTGGGCCGATCTGCACACCGGCAGCACTCGTCCGCGTTGAGCCCTGTACCTGAGCGGGGGTAAACTGCCCGCCCGTGTAATGTCTGCGAGCTGGAGTCGGCAATGCGTAAAGATAAAAAACAAGTGATTGGTGACGAGATCGGCGATGAGCAGATCAGGTTGTTCCTCGATTTCGAACCGGTCGACGCGACTTCTCCGTCCCTGCACAAACTGGTCAAGGCCTACCGTGGCCTGCGCATCGACGATTTCGAGCGTTTCCTGACGTTCTTCGTCGAAGCGGGTTACGACGTAAATGGCAAGGATGAGCACGGTAATGACTTCGTTGCCCTGATCAAGGATCAGCGCAACGCGCCGGATTACATTGAGCTGATCGAAAAAGTTCGCGGCTGATTCAATTTCAGCCATAAAAAAACGCCCCGCTCTCAGTAAGAACGGGGCGTTTTTCATGGCGCCGAATCAAGCGTAGCTTTCGGTCTCGCTGCTGGCTTCAACCAGTTCCAGGGCAACGTTGTTCTGCGTGTTGATCTTGCGATACAACGCAGCGTCGGTTTCCAGAACCTTTTCACGGGCCGGGAAGATTTCGGCCAGTTTGCTGGCCCATTCGCCTTTGGCTTTGCCCGGGAAGCATTTCTCGATCAGTTCCAGCATGATCGATACGGTCACCGAGGCACCAGGCGAAGCGCCGAGCAGTGCCGCCAGGGAACCGTCCTTGGCCGCGACCAGTTCGGTACCAAATTGCAGGATGCCGCCTTTTTTCGGGTCTTTCTTGATGATCTGCACCCGTTGGCCGGCCACTTCCAGGCGCCAGTCTTCGGCTTTCGCTTCAGGGTAGAAGCGACGCAGGGATTCCAGGCGCTGCTCCATCGACTGCATCACTTCGCTGACCAGGTACTTGGTCAGGTCCATGTTGTTTTTCGCCACGGCCAGCATCGGACCGATGTTGCCGGCACGAACCGACATCGGCAGGTCCATGAAGGAACCGTGCTTGAGGAACTTGGTGGTGAAGCCGGCGTAAGGTCCGAACAGCAGGGACTTCTTGCCATCGACCACGCGGGTGTCCAGGTGCGGCACGGACATTGGCGGCGAACCTACGGCAGCCTGGCTGTACACCTTGGCCTGGTGGTGCTTGACCACTTCCGGGTTGTCGCAGCGCAGCCATTGGCCACTGATCGGGAAACCGCCGAAGCCTTTGCTCTCTTCGATGCCCGAGGCCTGCAGCAGCGGCAGCGCCGCGCCGCCAGCGCCAAGGAAGACAAACTTGGCGTCGACTTCACGGGTGTTGCCGCTGTTGACGTCCTTGATGCTGACAGTCCAGCCGCCGTTGCTGCGCTTGAGGCCGGTCACGCGCTTGCAGTACTTGACCTGGGCATCGGGTGCGCTGGTCAGGTGCTTGAGCAACTGGTTGGTCAGGGCGCCGAAGTTGACGTCGGTGCCATTGATCACGCGGGTCGCGGCGAGGGTTTCGCCAGGATCGCGGCCAGGCATCATCAGCGGCATCCACTCGGCCATTTTGGCCTTGTCTTCGGTGTATTCCATGTCGGCGAAGGCGTGGTGCTTGCTCAGCACCTTGAAGCGTTCCTTGAGGAAGGACACGCCGCTGTCGCCCTGCACGAAACTCAGGTGTGGCACCGGGCTGATAAACGATTTGCACGAGCCGAACGTGCCTTTTTTGGTCAGGTACGACCAGAACTGCTTCGACACCTCAAACTGGGTGTTGATGTGCACGGCTTTCTTGATGTCGACGGCGCCATCGGCTGCCTGCGGCGTGTAGTTGAGCTCACACAGCCCGGCGTGACCGGTACCGGCGTTGTTCCACGGGTTGGAACTCTCCGCGGCACCGGAATCCATCAACTCGACGACTTCCAGCTTGATCGCGGGGTCGAGCTCTTTGAGCAGCACCGCCAGGGTGGCACTCATGATGCCGGCCCCAACCAGTACTACGTCGACTGCTTCGTTATGCGCCATTTAACGCGTCTCCAAAATCTGCAGCACCAAATTGTCGGCATGGCTGCCAGGAGTGACGGGGCGTGTCAGTGTTGCCCCAGGTACCCATGGCAGGATCGCCATGTCCGAATCTTCGCAATTTATCGCAACTTCGACGGACGCTACCTGCCGGGTCTAATAAGAGCCATATGAACTCATTTCAACGTGCGACTGGCAATTCGACTTATGGTCGATACATCCGTTTGTGCAACCAAATCCGTAGCGGACAGGCTTCAGGCTCCGGTGTTCGAGGAATACTCGGTCCTGTGTCGTTGGGCTGTTGTAGACGCTAATGGTGCATGTTCAGACGCAAAACTATTCATTTGCTCGCCACACTCTTGTGAAGTTGTGAAAACCCGTTTTTTTCACGCTCTTTTGAAGACGTGAACCTCAAAAAGGGCTGTCCCAGCCTGGCACCGTGCCCGGATGGATTGCCGCCATGGGATGCAGGGCAGGCAAAACGGGCAAAAAGCTCAGTGACCGAGCGTAATGACAGCTCTGCAGATTCGCGAAAAGTGGAGGTTTTGCTCAACAAAACAGCAAGCGCGCCAGCTTCACTCGATCTGTGTGGGCGGCTCTCTGTGGGCGGTGCGGGGTGTCAACACAAGCGTATTGACGATGCTGCGAGGCCCGATCAGGAGACGTCCTTATAATCGGGGGGAGATTGTATCTAAGAAACGCAGGGAAATGGTCGTGTTTAATGACTTTTATTAGGTGTTTGGTCAGGTCGTCATCAGTTGCTGTGCACGCGAGCGTGACTGGTGCTGTTGCGAAACGATGCGGGCGCCGGCAGGCAACGGCTGATTCAGCCAGTTCAGGCGGATCTCTTCGATTTCAACCCAACCATCGCCCATGGGCTGGAGGCTGCACTGCTTGAAGGCCTGGCAGTGGCCGTTGCGGTCGAGCAGGGCGAAGCAGCGATGCAGCGGGCGTGGCGCGAACAGAGAGATCAGATGCCGCATGGTGGAGTACCTTGTTGGTTTTCTGAAGAAAACGATAATCGCAAGCCATTACGTGCAAGTGTATGGGCGGTGACAACTGTGTGACAAGAACTGCCTTTCCAAAGGGTTGTCAGAGATTTCATCAAACACCGTGAGGTGCTGGTTCCCCACAGTGGCGCACCGCTATACTGCGGGCCTGTTTGTGCCTGATTCTGGAGAGAAGAGCATGTTGCAACGCCTGTTGTTCGGTTTGATCACTGTGACCAGTTTGACCCTGGTTGGCTGCGCGCACAGCCCGCAACAACTGAGCCCGGAACCCAAGCTGACCGCCCAGTTGGCCCCGGTCGGCCATGGCCAGCCCGTCGTGGTGCGTGTCGTGGACGGTCGTCCGTCGCCGACACTGGGCACCCGTGGTGGTCTGTATCCGGAGACCAGCGCGATTACCGTGCAGGGCGCGCAGATCCTGCCGAAGCTGCAGGCCCAGGCTGAAGCCGCCGTGCGTCTGTTGGGCTTTACCCCGACGAACAATGCCATGAATGCACCGCAACTGACCGTGACCCTGACAGAGTTGAAGTACCAGTCGCCCAAGGAAGGCCTGTACGTGACTGAAGCCACCATCGGCGCGACATTCCGCTCCGATGTACAGAACGCCAACCGTCGCTACAGCGGCCGTTATGGTTCGTCCCTGGACCAGCGCTTCGGTATGGCGCCGAACCAGGAAACCAACACCAAACTGGTCAGCGATGTGCTGAGCGATGCATTGACCCGCCTGTTCAAGGACCCGACCGTGGGGCAGATTCTCGGCGAGTAATGCGAGCCCACTGTAGGAGCGAGCTTGCTCGCGATGGTCGTTAACGATTACGCGGGAAATCTGATTCCCCGCGGCCCCTCAAGTCCATCGCGAGCAAACTCGCTCCTACAGATCGGTATCAGGCGGCTTGCGAGTAAAAATCCAGCACGCTCACGCCCGTCAGCAAATCCGCTTCCGGCAAATCCGCATGCTGGTGGCCACCGAGTGCGCAATACACCAGCCAATGGCGGTCCTGAACATTGAAGGCGAGGCTGCCGACGAGGGCTTGTTGCTCTTCGCTGGGGGTGATGAGGTAAAGACGATCCTGGTTTTCGGCGTGGAGCATGACGTAGTCCGTGTCGGTTTCGAGGTGCGCATGGTCGCCGATACAGATGACGAAGCCGTGACTCAGGACAGCCATTGATCAATTGCTTCGTTATTTGTCGGAAACAGAGGGCAGGGGCGCAGGCTTTCGGTAGAATCCGCGCCGCGGTCGCCGGTCCGGCACCTGCCACCTGTTTTACTTGAGGTATGTGATGTCGCTGCACTTGATGACGCTGTTTACCGCCCATCCCGCCAAATTGATCAATCTGCTGGCTTTGCTCTTTGCCTTCCCGGGCGGCTGGTTGCTGCACTCCACCCGTCGTCGTGAACTGCGTGCGATGGCCAGTTTGCAGGCGCAGCGCCAGAGCAGCCCCAACGTAGAGCCCACCCTGGATTGGGCGACCTTGCGCATGAACCGGTTTTTCTACATCTTCGGCTTTGCCTGCATGGGGATGGCGCTGCTGGTGTCGTGGATCAGCACGCAAGTCTGAAGTCCAAGCGCATAACCCGTGGTGAACCGATACAAAAGCGGCGCCTCGAGGGCGCCGTTTTTGCATCTGGTTGAAACCGCTTAAAGCGGTAAGCCAGCCTTCACCCGGTACTGATTGCGCACCGGCGTCGCATATTGCAGCACCAGGAATGGACGATGCTCTTCCGGGCAGGCGTCCAGGCGGCGTTGCCATTCTTCCTGGGCCTTGGCAAGTTCCTCGGCCGGGAACACCTCGGCCGCTTTCGGCACCTGCAACTGCGGATCGGCGTCTTTCCACTGCGCGTAAGCCAGGTAGTGCACCGGGAACAAGCGGTATCCGCTGAGGATTTGCCTGTCCATCTCGACCGCCAATTGCTTGGTGTCTTCGAACAGTTCAGTGATCGGCGCGGCAAAGTTCACATGCACCCGGCCCTTGTAACCGGTGATGCCCTTGGCGATGCTCACGTCATCCTCACCCGGCACCTTGGTGTAGCTGCCGGTAGTGGCGCGGATGTACAGCTCGCGGGCCTTGGCCTGATCGCACGGGTCGTATTCGTAGCTGATCGACACCGGGGTCAGGTTCAGCGACTGAATGACTTCGCCGAACGGCTCGTCCTTGCGGCTCATGTGGAACATCTTGAGGATCGCCGATTCGGTACGGTCGTCACCATCCTTGGCGCGGCCCTCGGCCTGGGCGATCCAGATCGAGGCGCAATCGTTGCGGATCGAATGATTGATGTACGCCGAAAGCAATTGATAGGCCGCCATTTTTTCCCGGCGACCGCTGATCGAGCGGTGCACGATGAAGCTCTTGTTCAGGCGCATCAGGTCGCTGACGAAAGGCTTTTGCAACAGATTGTCGCCAATCGCGATGCGCGGGGTCGGCAGGCCGGCGTGGTACACGGCGTAGTTGACGAAGGCCGGGTCCATCACGATGTCGCGGTGGTTGGCGATGAACAGGTAGGCACTGCCGGACTTGAATTGCTCCACACCGGTATAAGTAACACCGTCGGTGGCGCGCTCAATGGTATGGTCGACGTAATGCTCGACTTTGTCCTGCAGCGTGGCCACGGAGTTAATGCCGGCAAACTCACGGCGCAGCCGATGGGCTATAAGAGGTTTGAGTGCCCAGCCTAAAGCGCCGGCGAAACGCGGGAAGCGAAAGTGGGTGAGGATATCTAGAAACGCCTTGTCGCCGAGCAGTCGTGCCAGCACTGCCGGGACTTCACTGTCGTCGTAAGGTCGGATGGCATCGAATTCGCCCATCATGCTCTCTTGTTAGAAACGGCTAGGGTAAGTAAAGGTTCTCATCGAAAACCGGCGGGGCACGGTCTGAAAAAGTAGCCAGACAAAAATAGCCCTGCAAATAGACCGGCGATTATACGCACAAGTCACCTAGGAGACCGCGATGCTGGAAACTGCGCAGTATGAATGTCCGTATTGTGGTGAGGAAGTCGAGACGACGCTGGATTTGTCCGGTGGCGATCAGACCTACATTGAAGACTGCCAGGTGTGCTGCCGGCCGATAACCTTCGTGTTGCAGGTTCATGGAGAGGAATGGCATCTCGAAGTGTTCAGTGAAAACGAATGAGGGGCGTGTATGCAGCGCATCTACGATCCGGAAAACCTGATGGAAGGCGAGTTGCTGCAAGGCATGCTCGCCAGCGAAGGTATCGAGGCGCATCTGGTGGGCCGTGATTTGCTCGGTGGCAGCGGCGAGTTGCCGATCTATGGCCTGCTCGGGCTGTCGGTCGATAACGACCAGGCCGAATACGCCCGCGAGCTGATCACCGCGTACAATGCCGCGCTGCCGCTGTCCGGCGATGAACCGGACAGCTTTCCCGGCACGCTGGTCTGTTAGGCTGGCGTTCGTTTGATCAAGAGTCGTGTTGCCCCATGTGTGGACGTTATGCCCTGTTTCGCTGGAATCCCGCTTTCGCGGCGCTGCCCGGTTTTCCCGCCGACCAGCAGGCGCAGTGGAACATTTCCCCCAATGATTCGGTGTTGATGCTGCGGGCCGGGCCTGACGGCCAACGCACGCTGGCCCGCGCCCGTTGGGGCCTGACGCCACCCTGGCTGACCGATCTGTCCCGCACCCCGGCCCATGCCCGCGCCGAAACCGTTGCCGAACAACCGATGTTCCGCGAAGCCCTGCGCTTGCGCCGCTGCCTATTGCCGGCCAATGGTTTCTATGAATGGCGCGGCACGACGCGCAAGCGCCCGTACTGGCTGACACCGGGGGAGGGCTCGTCATTGTTTTTTGCGGCGATCTGGGAGGCCTATCCGGTACAGGAGCAGGTTTGGCTGAGTACCGCCGTGATTACCCAACCGGCGGCAAGCCAGCGGCGG
>NZ_AKJL01000115.1 GCF_000282355.1 Pseudomonas sp. GM49 | reverse complement strand
CTTCGCCTTCCTGTACGGTCTGTTGCGGCGGCAGGCCACCGTCCTTTTCACCGAGGCTCATGGAGCCGCGGGTCAGCATGGCGCGCATGCCCAGTTCGCGAACGCTCTCGACTTGCACGTCGATCGCATTTTCCAGACCTTCGGGGAACAGGTAGTGATGGTCGGCCGCGGTGGTGCAACCGGACAACAGCAACTCGGCCAACGCGACTTTGGTGGCGAGGGCGAGTTTTTCCGGGGTCAGGCGTGCCCAGACCGGGTACAGGGTTTTCAGCCAGGGAAACAGCGGCTGATTGACCACCGGCGCCCAGGCGCGGGTCAAGGTTTGATAGAAGTGGTGATGGGTGTTGATCAAGCCCGGCAGGATCACATGTTCGCGGGCATCGAACACTTCATTGCACGGAGCGGACGGTTGTTGACCGGCGCCGAGTACTTCGACGATCAAGCCGTCTTGCAGCACCAGACCGCCACGGGCATCGAGACCGTTGGCCGTGAAAATGGCGAGGGGATTTTTTAACCAGGTACGGGTCGCAGGCATATTGGCCGGCTCCTCTGAAAGTTGGGTTCAGGGTTGCCAGCTCAGTGTTGCCCTGTCTGCTGATCCAGGTTCGCCGGGGAGGCGAGGTGCGCAGTGTCGATCAAAACGCTCTGGCGGGCAAGCCCGGCCCGACAGGACAACAAATAACCCTGTGGGCGGCATTGATTACCAGGGAATGGTTTCGCCCCGGTAATTGATGAAGTGGTGCCCGCCCTTGCCGACATACGCATTCACCTGGTCAACCAGACCACGTGTGCTGGTTTCCACGTCGATGTCCGCGCCTTCACCACCCATGTCGGTTTTCACCCAGCCCGGGTGTAGCGACAGCACAGTGATACTGGTTTCGCCCAACTGGGTGACGAAGCTGTTGGTCATGGAGTTCAGCGCCGCCTTGCTGGCCTTGTACAGTGCCAGTTCCGGCGCATCGGGCATGGTCACGCTGCCCAGCACCGAACTCATGAACGCCAGCACGCCGGTGTCCGGGCGGATTTGCTCGACAAAACGCTGAGCCAGGTTGATCGGTGCCACCGCGTTGGTGAAAAACAGCTGACCGACTTCGGCCATCGTCGCGCCACCGTTCGGCGTCTGGACATCCGGCCCTTTGACCCCGGCGTTGACGAACAGCAGGTCAAACACTTCACCATTGAGCTGTTGGCTCAGGGCGGACACCGCTTGCTGATCGTCCATGTCGAGCTTTTCGATCTGCACCTTGCCCAGGGCCTGCAAGGCTTCGGCTTTTTGCGGATCGCGCACGGTGGCGGTGACTTGCCAGCCATCGGCCAACAGGGTTTTCACCAGCCCGAGGCCAAGCCCCCGGGAGGCGCCGATGATGAGTGCGGTTTTTGCCTTGGACATGATTGGCTTCCTTGAAGATTCAGAGTCGTGGATTCAATGGACACTGTTGCCCGAGCCGTTGTTGCAACTCATCGCGCAGCGCGCCGAGTTCGGCCATGCGGGCTTCGATCAGTTTGAGTTTGTCTTGCAGCAGTTGTGTGACGGCACGGTCGGGATCGGGCGACTGCCAGATTGCAGCGACGCTGTTGCCGATCTCGCCGAGGGTAAAGCCCAGTCGTTGAGCGGTCTTGATGTACTGCACCAGTTGCACCATGTCTGGCGGATAGTCGCGATACCCATTGGCACTGCGCTGTGCCGCGATCAACCCGCGCTGCTCGTAAAAACGCAGCGTGTCGCGGCTGACGGCGCTGGCCAGGGCTAATTCACCGATGCGCATCATCACGTCTCGAAGGAGCTTGACCCTGGAGCATACTCCAGGCTTTAGCCTTGTTGCTCCCTGAATTGATGGAGCAATGTCGATGTGGACTACAACGCAATATCGCCGTTTGGTGCAAGGCAGTGCCTGGTATGACCTGATCGTGACGGTCGCGTTTGTCACGCCGTGGAGTTTTGCGGCGTTGCATGGGGTTTTGACGGGTGTGAGCCAGGCGTTGAGTTTGCCCGGTGAGCTGCCGCCGTTCGAATCGGTGCACATGTTGATGGCGAATCTGTTGGGGTCGATTGTCTGCGTATGGGCGGTGCTGCGGATTCGGGATCCACAGCAAATTTATGGGCGGTATGACTCGGTCGCGAGATTTCTGTTTTCGGCATGGCAGGCTTATGCCCTTGCTCATGGCGCGAGTTCGCTGCTGGTGGTTTTTCTGATTTTTGAATTGGCGTGGGGCGTCGCTCAGGTGCTGCCTGTTCGGCAGCCATCGCGAGCAGACTTAGCTGCTGGTTTCGCGGATTAGCAGGTGCGTCTCTGCGCCACGGCACCACTTAAGGGCAAGGTCTCGGATCAGGCTCCGAATTTGCCCGTTGTGATTTGGTTAAAAAATGAGCAGTTGGCTGCAGGCCATATCGGATCTGGCGCCGAGAGGGCCATGAACGGGTTATCCACAGATTGCTCCACAGTATTTGTGCGCAAGCTCCAAGCACAGGCATAAGCACTGAGTGGCTTTCTTCTAAAGGCGATAAACCGTTGTAACTATTTGTTTTTATTTGAATTTGATGTGCTTGATGGCAGATTGGACGAAAATTGAGCAAAGCCCGCAAAGCCGCATGACACAAGGGTTACAGCTGAATGTGCTCAGGTTATCCACAGCCGGGTGCACAGCAGATGTGGGCAAATATGGAATAAGTGGAAAAGCGGCGTGCTCCAAAAGATCGCAGCACGATCCCATGCAGGAGCTGCCGAAGGCTACGATCTTTTGCTCTTGTTTTTAGCGCTGCAAGCGAATACGTCCACGACTCAAATCGGCCAGCTGTGACTGCAAGGTATCGATTTGCGCATCGCCTACAGCCAACTGCAACTCGACACCATTGGCAGTGAAACTTTCATCCACAACCAATCCACCTGCCTCCGCTACCCGCAGCTTGACCAAGGCCAACTCGGCAAACCCGCAAGCGCAACGCAGCGGCACCCGACTGATCAGCTCGACTTTCGGCGCCGCTTGCAGGCATTTATTCGCACCACCGCCATAGGCCCGGGCGAGCCCCCCGGTACCCAGTTGGATGCCGCCATACCAGCGAATCACCAGCACTGCGACCTGGTCGCAATCCTGTGCCTCGATCGCCGCCAGAATCGGTCGGCCAGCCGTGCCGCCGGGCTCGCCATCATCGGTGCTGCGATACTGATCGCCGAGCTTCCACGCCCAGCAATTATGCGAGGCATTCAAGTCACTGTGCTGTTCGATGAACGCCTGGGCTTCGGCCGGGCTGGAGATTGGCGCGGCAAAGGTAATGAAGCGGCTCTTGCGAATCTCTTCGCGGTATTCGCAAAAACCGCTGAGGGTAAAAGGCATACGTACCTGAATGGCTACTTAAATGGCAGGTTGCAGGCCGCAGCCCTTGAGAATGATGCGGATCAGGTTATCCCCGGCGTCTTCCATGTCTTGCCTGGTCAACCTGGCGCGCCCGGTGACGCGGCAGATCTGCGTGGCGAAGTCGGCGTAATGCTGGGTGCTGCCCCACAGCAGGAAAATCAGGTGCACCGGATCGACCGGGTCCATTTTGCCAGCGTCGATCCAGGCCTGGAACACGCCCGCACGGCCCTGGAACCAGGCGCGATAATCCTGGTTGAAATACTCGGTCAGGCATTCACCGCCGCTGATGACTTCCATCGCAAAAATCCGCGAGGCTTGCGGCTGGCGGCGGGAGAACTCCATTTTGGCGCGAATGTAACGGGTCAAGGCTTCGGTCGGATCATCCTCGGCCGTGAGGGTGTTGAAGGTGCTGTCCCACAGTTCGATGATGTTGCTCAGCACCGCCACGTACAAACCGAGTTTATTGGTGAAGTAGTAATGCAGGTTCGCCTTGGGCAGCCCTGCGTTCTGGGCGATGGTGTTCATGCTCGTGCCTTTGTACCCGTGACGGGCGAACTCGTCTTCGGCGGCTTTGATGATGGTCTCTTCGTTTTTCTGACGAATGCGGCTGACGGGTTTTCCGCCGTGGGCGGGGACTTCAAAGGTCATAAGCACTTCCGAACTGGTGGATGGGACGTCCAGTGCGTTGATAACGTACCCACCGGCTTCAGACAAGTCCTCACACAATAAAACCCTACCCCACAGGTTTTCAGCGCGTCGCGGCCAGGCTCTCCAGAAAACTCTCCAGCACCAGATGAGGTCGACGCCCCTTGCGTGTGACCGACGCCAGGCTCAGGTCATAGAAGCGCGTTTTGGCTTTCAACGCGCGCAACCGGCCTTGCTGCACCCAAAGACTCGCGTAGTGATCCGGCAGATAACCGATGTAGCGTCCGGTCAGGATCAGGAACGCCATGCCTTCGCGGTCCGAGGCACTGGCTGTGCAATTGAGCGCCTGGTAGTGGGCCTGGATCTCAGCCGGCAAACGGAAGGTGGGCGCGATTGCGTCCTGACTGTTCAGGCGTTCGTCGTCCAGTTGTTTGTCGTCGACATAAAACAGCGGATGACCGACCGCGCAGTACAGCAGCGATCGTTCGCTATACAGCGGTTGATACTCCAGCCCCGACAGTGCGCTGGCCTGCGGCACCACGCCGACGTGCAGGCGGCCATCGAGCACGCCTTGTTCGACTTCATTGGGCGCGATCATGCGGATCTGGATCTGCACATCCGGGCCGCGTTCTTTCAATTGCGCGAGGGCATGGGTGATGCGCATGTGGGGCAGGGTGACCAGGTTGTCCGTCAGACCAATGATCAATTCGCCGCGCAAATGCTGGTGCAGCCCGTTGACCTCGGTGCGGAAGCTTTCCAGTGCACTTAACAGTTGCAACGCCGATTGATAGACCTCGCGGCCTTCTTCGGTCAGGGAAAACCCGGCACGTCCACGTTGGCACAGGCGCAGACCGAGGCGTTGCTCCAGATCGCTCATCTGCTGGCTGATTGCCGAACGACCGATGCCCAGCACGGTTTCCGCCGCGGAGAAGCCGCCGCATTCCACCACGCTGCGAAAGATCCTCAGCAGGCGAATATCAAAGTCGCTGACCTGGGCCAGCGGATCGGGGCGGCGAGTGCTCATGCGGGTTACTCAAAAGTTTAGTGGTTGGCTGACTGAACATTAGAAAAGTTGGATTTCACAGACTTTATCCCCGTGGCAATTTAGCTGCAACAACGGTTTTCAATCCTTACGCCGCTTATTGCCTTGCGAGGTTTCGCCCATGAACTTGTCTGAAAACGCCCCGACTTCCCTGGCCAGCCAGCTCAAGCTCGATGCTCACTGGATGCCTTACACCGCCAACCGTAACTTCCAGCGCGACCCACGCCTGATCGTTGGCGCCGAGGGCAGTTGGCTGATCGACGACAAGGGCCGCAAGGTTTATGACTCGCTGTCCGGTCTGTGGACCTGTGGCGCCGGGCACACCCGCAAGGAAATCCAGGAAGCGGTCGCCAAGCAACTGGGCACTCTCGATTACTCGCCAGGCTTCCAGTACGGCCATCCGCTGTCGTTCCAACTGGCTGAGAAGATCACCGACCTGACGCCGGGCAACCTGAATCACGTGTTCTTCACCGACTCGGGTTCCGAGTGTGCTGACACCGCCGTGAAGATGGTCCGTGCCTACTGGCGCCTGAAGGGCCAGTCGACCAAGACCAAAATGATCGGCCGTGCCCGTGGCTACCACGGTGTGAACATCGCCGGCACCAGCCTTGGTGGGGTGAACGGCAACCGCAAGTTGTTCGGTCAGGCGATGATGGACGTCGACCACCTGCCGCACACCTTGCTGGCGAGCAATGCTTACTCCCGTGGCATGCCGGAGCAGGGGGGGATCGCCCTGGCTGACGAACTGCTGAAGCTGATCGAACTGCACGATGCGTCGAACATCGCAGCAGTATTCGTCGAACCATTGGCCGGTTCCGCTGGCGTGCTGGTTCCACCACAGGGTTACCTCAAGCGTCTGCGTGAAATCTGCGACCAGCACAACATCCTGCTGGTGTTCGACGAAGTGATCACCGGTTTCGGCCGCACCGGCACCATGTTTGGCGCCACCACCTTCGGCGTGACCCCGGACTTGATGTGCATCGCCAAGCAAGTCACCAACGGCGCGATCCCGATGGGCGCGGTGATTGCCAGCTCCGAGATCTACCAGACCTTCATGAATCAGCCGACGCCTGAATACGCGGTTGAATTCCCGCATGGCTACACCTATTCCGCACACCCGGTGGCTTGCGCCGCGGGCCTGGCAGCGCTTGACCTGCTGCAAAAGGAAAACCTGGTGCAGAGCGTGGCTGAAGTCGCACCGCATTTCGAAAATGCACTGCATGGCCTGAAGGGCACCAAGAACATCATCGACATCCGCAACTACGGCCTGGCCGGCGCGATCCAGATCGCTCCACGTGACGGCGATGCCATCGTGCGTCCGTTCGAAGCCGGCATGGCGCTGTGGAAAGCCGGGTTCTACGTACGTTTCGGCGGCGACACCCTGCAGTTCGGCCCAACGTTCAACAGCAAGCCGCAGGACCTGGACCGCCTGTTCGACGCGGTCGGCGAAGTGCTGAGCAAAATCGACTGATTTCTCCTTCTATATACCTATAAACAACGGGCGTCCGGGAACGGGCGCCTGTGGACAACTTTTCAGGAGCTTCCATGAGCGTTATTCCGCATTTGATCAATGGCGAACTGGTGACCGAGAACGGTCGCGCGGTTGATGTGTTCAACCCGTCTACCGGTCAGGCTATTCACAAGTTGCCGCTGGCGACCCGCGAAACCATCCAGAGCGCCATCGACGCCGGCAAGGCTGCGTTCCCGGCCTGGCGCAACACGCCGCCGGCCAAGCGTGCCCAGGTGATGTTTCGCTTCAAGCAACTGCTGGAGCAGAATGAGGCTCGCATCTCGCAATTGATCAGCGAAGAACATGGCAAGACCCTGGAAGATGCTGCTGGTGAATTGAAGCGCGGCATCGAGAACGTCGAGTTCGCTTGCGCGGCTCCGGAAATCCTCAAGGGCGAGTACAGCCGCAACGTCGGCCCGAACATCGATGCCTGGTCTGACTTCCAGCCGTTGGGCGTTGTCGCCGGTATCACGCCGTTCAACTTCCCGGCCATGGTGCCGCTGTGGATGTACCCGCTCGCAATCGTCTGCGGCAACTGCTTCATCCTCAAGCCATCCGAGCGTGATCCAAGCTCTACGCTGCTGATTGCCCAGTTGCTACTGGAAGCCGGTTTGCCTAAAGGCGTACTGAGCGTGGTGCACGGTGACAAGACGGCGGTGGATGCATTGATCGAGGCGCCGGAAGTCAAAGCGTTGAGCTTCGTTGGTTCGACGCCGATTGCTGAATACATCTATTCCGAAGGCACCAAGCGCGGCAAGCGCGTTCAGGCCCTGGGCGGTGCGAAGAACCACGCCGTGCTGATGCCGGATGCAGATCTGGACAACGCTGTCAGCGCACTGATGGGCGCGGCTTACGGTTCTTGCGGTGAACGCTGCATGGCGATCTCCGTGGCCGTGTGTGTCGGTGACCAGGTTGCCGATGCACTGGTGGCCAAACTGGTTCCACAGATCCAGGCGCTGAAAATCGGTGCCGGTACTTCCTGCGGTCTGGATATGGGTCCACTGGTGACTGGCCAGGCTCGTGACAAAGTCAGCGGTTATGTAGAAGACGGCGTAGCCGCCGGCGCGACGCTGGTGGTGGATGGTCGTGGCCTGACCGTGGCCGGTCATGAAGACGGCTTCTTCCTGGGTGGTTGTCTGTTCGACAACGTCACGCCAGAGATGCGCATCTATAAAGAAGAGATCTTCGGGCCGGTGTTGTGCGTTGTTCGGGTCAACAGCCTGGAAGAGGCCATGCAACTGATCAACGATCACGAGTATGGCAACGGCACGTGCATCTTCACCCGTGACGGCGAAGCGGCGCGGTTGTTCTGCGACGAGATCGAAGTCGGCATGGTCGGTGTCAACGTACCGTTGCCGGTGCCGGTCGCCTATCACAGCTTCGGCGGCTGGAAGCGTTCGCTGTTCGGCGACTTGCATGCCTACGGCCCGGATGGCGTGCGTTTCTATACCCGTCGCAAGGCCATCACCCAGCGCTGGCCGCAGCGTGCGAGCCATGAAGCTTCGCAGTTCGCGTTCCCCAGCTTGTAAGTAGAGGGGCAAAAGAAGGCCGACCCCTTGGGGTCGGCCTTTGCGTTTTCGGGCTTTTTTGACCTATATGACAGATTTGTGAAAATAGGTGTTGACGGCAGATCTCAGGTGTCTATAATTCGCCCCACTTCCGGCGCAGTCGAA
>NZ_AKJL01000114.1 GCF_000282355.1 Pseudomonas sp. GM49 | reverse complement strand
GGCTCGCCGCCGGTAATACGCAGACGCTCGATCCCCGCCGCTTCAATCAGATAAGCCACACCGCGCGCCATGGCTTCGGCCGACAATTCATCCTGCGCAGCCACCAGCCGCTTGCCGTTGGGCACGCAGTAGGTACAGGCGTAATTGCAGGCTGAGGTCAGACTGATTCGCAAGTTGCGAAAACGCCTGCCTTGACGGTCAACGATCATGGTCACTCCGGCGGAAGAATATCGGGCCGCTAAAACTTGACTCAGAAATCAAGTTTTAGCAAGTCCTCTACCTGAGTATATTCCTGCGGCACTGCGCCAAGTAGCGAAATCATGGCGCAATAAGGCAACTGAATGGCTCAGCTGCTGGGCGTGTCGGTGTCGCGCTTGCGCTTGTTACCCATGCGCACGCCGATATCCATCAAAAACTGGAAGAAGCCTTCCTGATCTTCCAGCACATTGCTCCAGAACGGCGAGTGATACAGCGCGACGGCACCGTGCACCAGCGCCCAGGACGCGCAGTAATGGAAGTAAGGTGGCACATCTTCCAGCTTGCCTTCGCTGATCCGGCCCTTGATCAGCAGGGTCAGGCGTTCGAAGTTCGAGGCACGGATCTTGTGCAGCTCCTCGATCATCTCCGGCACCTGGTTGCCCTTGACCACTTTCTCTTCGAGACGGTCGAACAGGCGATAGCGTTGCGGATCGCGCATGCGGAATTCGAAGTACGCCCGGGACAGGGCTTCCTTGTCCTTGTCGACATCGGCCGAATGCAGCAGAGCGTTCAAATCGCGCTCGTAGTCGAGCATCAGGCGCAGATAGATTTCCGCCTTGGATTTGAAGTGTTTGTAGATCGTGCCTTTGCCGATACCGACGGCATCAGCAATCATCTCGACGGTGACACTGTCTTCACCTTGTTCGAGGAACAGCTTGAGCGCGGTATCGAGAATTTCCTGCTCGCGGCGACGAAACTCACGGACCTTACGAGGTTCTTTATGCATAAGAAAAGGTCTGTCGGGGTCAAAATTCGAAGCCGCGTATTATGCCTAACTTGCGCAAAAATGCACGGATCATCCGACCATATCTGCGCTTTCTGGTCATTCCGTGTACGTTTACAGGTTGATGAGAACTCTTCCGAAGCGCACGTATTCCAAATTTGTTTAAAAACCCTGACCAGCAAACTGGACTAGGCGCAATCCTGATCAATACTTGAACTGTCGGCGGGGCATCTCCCCCAAGTGTCACGCCGATATTGGTACCAACGGACCGCGTACCATTGTTTTACTCCTAATGGTCTTAACCCGGATTCACCCCCCAGAACCCGGGTTTTTTTTTGCCTGCGATTTAACCTTTTACGTGTGCCAGCGGGAACAGCCGCTTGAAATTCGCCGTAGTCTGCTCGGCAAATCGCTCGTAGGGTTCACCACGCAACATTGCCAGAAATTCCGCTACCTCACGCACGTACTGCGGCAGGTTCGGCTTGCCGCGATAGGGAATCGGCGCGAGGTACGGCGAGTCGGTTTCCACCAGCAACCGGTCGGCCGGCACCTTGCTGGCCACATCACGCAACGTGTCGGCATTGCGAAAAGTGACAATCCCGGAAAGGGAAATGTAATAGCCCATGTCCAGCGCGGCCTTCGCCATCTCCCAGTCTTCGGTAAAGCAATGCAATACGCCCGCCTGGGGCAGCGCCGCTTCACGCAACAAGTCCAGGGTATCGGTGCGGGCGCCACGGGTGTGGATGATCACCGGTTTGCCGGTCTGCTGCGCTGCTTTCAGGTGCAGGCGAAACGACTCCTGCTGTAACTGCGCCGCTTCCGGCTCGTAGTGGTAGTCCAGGCCGGTTTCGCCGATGGCGACCACACGCGGGTGATTGAGCTCCTGCAACAGCCAGTCCAGCGCTGGTGCGGCGCCCGGCTGCACATCCAGAGGGTGCACGCCCACCGAGCAGTCGACATCGTCATAACGTTCGGCCAGGGCTTTGACATCGGCCGAGTTGTCCGCGCTGACACCGATACACAGAAAGTGCCCTACCCCGCGTTGCCGGGCAGCCTCCAGGGCGGCATCCAGGGAGCCGTCGTGGGCGGCCAGGTCGAGGCGATCAAGGTGACAATGGGAATCTACGAGCATAAAGGGCTGCAACTTACATCGAATGGGTGGGACGGTCGGGTGTTCCGATACTCAGAGTCTAGGCGCAGACAGTCATCTTTGGGCAGGCAACGACACCCATTGCACCAGCAATGCCTCCAGCAGCAAGGCCGGATTGAGGTTGGCCTTGCTCAAGACTTTCTGTCGCTGGGCGAGGATCCAGTCCTGAATATCGAGGACTTTGCCTTGAGCACTTTTCTGCGCCAGGTATTGCACGACCTTGCGCATGTCGGCCAGGCCGAGGCCGGCTTCGTCCTGGGTCAACTGATAGCGCAGGATCAGGCTCGACCAATCGCAGAACCAATCGAACAGGCGCAACATCGGAATGTTTTTCCATTCTTCGGCCAGTTGCGTCGGCGACTGCTGTTGCTTGAGGAGTTTTTTCACCCCCTCCACCACTTGCGTGCGCTGTTCACGCACGCCCTGGGCCTGAAGATTGACCGCCGCCAGTGGCGAACCGGCGGCCAGCGTCAGCAGTTCGATGCGCTCCTCTTCGGAACATTCCGGCAACGCCTGAGCCAGCCATTTCAAGCTCATGGCCTCACCCGGCAGCGGACAGGCCTGCTGCACGCAGCGACTCTTGATGGTTGGCAACAAGCGGCTCGGCTGGTGACTGACCAGCAACAGAACGGTGTCGCCGGACGGCTCTTCAAGGCTTTTGAGCAAGGCGTTGGCGGCGTTGATGTTCATCGACTCGGCCGGCTCGATCAGCACCACTTTGCGCCCGCCCAACTGCGCGGTCTGCACCACGAAACCGACCAGGTCGCGAACCTGATCGACCTTGATCGCCTTGTCGGCTTCTTCCGGCTCCAGGATGTAGTTATCCGGGTGACTGCCAGCCTTGAGCAGCAGGCAGGATTTGCATTCGCCGCAGGCGTCCAGCGCGGTCGGGCGCTGGCACAGCAAACTGGCCATCAAGCGCTCGGCCAGTGCCCGCTTGCCGATCCCGGCCGGGCCATGCAGCAGGTAGGCGTGGGCATGCTGGGCGCGACCGGCCAGTTGCTGCCAGAGGCTTTCCTGCCACGGATAGGCCTCAGCCACGGCTCAACTCCAGCAGGCGCGGCAGCAAGGCATCCAGCGATTGCTGAACCTGTGCCAACGGTTGGGCCGCATCGACCAGCACATAACGCGCCGGATCCGCCTTGGCCCGCTTGAGGAAGGCATTGCGTACGGCATCGAAAAAGGTCCGGCCTTCGAGTTCGAAGCGATCCAGGCGACCGCGGGCGCTAGCGCGGGCCAGGCCGACCTCGACAGGCAGATCGAAAATCAGCGTCAGGTCCGGACGCAGATCACCCTGAACGAAAGTTTCCAGGGTCGCGATGCGCTCCAGCGACAAGCCACGGCCGCCGCCCTGGTAGGCGTAAGTCGAATCGGTAAAACGATCACACAAGACCACGGCACCGCGGGCCAGCGCCGGGCGAATCACTTCGGCCAGGTGCTGGGCACGCGCCGCGAACACCAGCAACAACTCGGTATCCGGGTTCATGACTTCGTCGGCCGGGGCCAGCAGCACTTCACGGATGCGCTCGGCCAACGGCGTGCCACCTGGCTCGCGGGTCAGCACCACCTCGATGCCAGCGGCGCGCAAGCGCTCGGCCAGGTATTCGCGATTGGTGCTCTTGCCGGCGCCTTCCGGGCCTTCCAGAGTAATAAACAAGCCAGTCACAGGCAGTCCTTAGTCAGAGTCATTGCGGGCTTTTCGACGCGTTGGCATCGAGGGCCGGCGTTTCAGGAACCGGCGCAGGATCTTGCGGCGCCACCTGCGGCAGCGCCTCGGGAGCCGTGTTGGGTGAAGCGGCCGGGATCGGGGCCAACTCTTGCGCAGCCTTGGCCTCCTGAGTCCCGGTTTGTTCAGTCTGGGTCGGCGGTGTCTCAGGCATGGAAGCAGGCGCCGGGCTGGAGCGGTAATCGGCGCGACGCTTGAGCTGGAACTCCTTCACAGCATTGTTGTGGGCATCCAGGTCATCGGAGAACACGTGAGTACCATCACCGCGCGCCACGAAGTAAAGGCTGTTGCCCTCCACCGGATTGAGCGCCGCATGAATGGCTTCGCGACCGACCATCGAAATCGGGGTCGGTGGCAGGCCCGCATTCACGTAGGTGTTATAGGGCGTCGCTTCCTTGAGGTGAGCCCGGGTCAGCTTGCCGCTGTAGCGGTCGCCGAGACCGTAGATCACCGTAGGATCGGTCTGCAGCAGCATGCCCATCGCCATGCGCCGTACGAACACACCTGCAATTTGCCCGCGTTCCTGTGGCACTCCGGTTTCCTTTTCCACCAGCGAGGCCATGATCAGCGCCTGGTAGGGTTCGGTGTACGGCGCATCCACAGCGCGCTGCTCCCATTCCTTGGCGAGCACTTCGTCAAGGCGGTCGTAAGCGGTTTTCAGCAGTTCGATATCGGACATGCCGCGCACGTAACGGTAAGTGTCAGGGAAGAAGCGCCCTTCCGGAAAAATCCCGGTGTGACCGAGCTTGTCCATGACCTGGCTATCGCTCAAACCGTTGAGGCTGTGATCGAGTTTCTCTTCCTTGGCCAGCGCTGCGCGGACCTGACGGAAATTCCAGCCTTCGACCAGGGTCAGGCTGTACTGAACCATTTCCCCGCGTTTCCACAGGTCGATCAGGCCTTCGACGGTCATGCCCGGTTGCAGGCGATATTCGCCGCTGTGCAGGGGTTGTTTGGGAAGATTGAAGCGCCAATACACGCGCAGCCAGAACGCGTCCTTGATGACGCCATTGGCTTCGAGTCGGTAGAAGGTGCGGGTCGGCGTAGTGCCCTTGGGCACATCCAGCAATTGTTCCTGGGCAATGTTCAACGGCTGTACCAGCGCCGAATGAATTTTCCAGGCTGAAGCACCCAACAGCAGCCCCGCCAGAACCACTCCGGTTTCCAGCAGCAGCAAGAGTTTACGTCTCACGTATCAAGCATCCAGTAGCACACGGGCAATGGTTTGGAGTTTACGGGTGAGCGGCCCAACCGGCCAGTGAAGAGCAGCACAGGCGCGCACCGGCCAGATACCATACACGCTGTTGCAGACAAAGACTTCATCAGCCCATTGCAGCTGTTCGAGGGGGATATCGGTGATTTGCGTGGGGATTCCCAGCGACCCGGCCTGAAACAATATTTCGCCACGCATCACGCCGGCCACGCCGCAGCGCTTGAGGTCAGCGGTGATGAGTGCGCCATCACGCACCAGGAACAAATTGCTGAATACCCCTTCAATCACGCGCCCGGCCTGATCGAGCATCAAGCCTTCGGCATGCTCGGTGTCCTGCCATTCGGCACGGGCGAGGACTTGTTCAAGACGGTTCAGGTGCTTGAGGCCGGCAAGTAATGGCTGTCTGGACAATCGCGTGGCGCAAGGAAACAAACGAACACCTTGCTCGCCATGCGCGGCCGGGTAAGCCGCAGGAGGATTGCCTTGCAGAATGCGTCGGGCCTGAGCCGAAGTATCGGGGGCGTAACCGCGCAGGCCGTCGCCGCGAGTGAGGATGAGCTTGAGCACCCCGTCACCCAATGCGGCGGCATAGGCCTGCAATTCGCTGCGGATCAACGCCTGATCGGCGGCAAGCGCCAGGCGTGAACAGCCGTCCGCCAGACGCGACAGATGTCGCTCCAGCAACACGGGCTGTCCGTTACGCACGGCGATGGTCTCGAACAGACCATCGCCATAAGCCAGGCCGCGATCCTTCAGCGACAGAGCGTCAGCCGGCTGACCGTCGACCCAGCTGTCCATCAGCCTGCGAACCGGCGGAACACCAGCGAGCCGTTGGTACCGCCAAACCCGAAGGAGTTGGACACCACCACATCGATATCCATATTGCGCGCCGTGTGCGGCACGAAATCGAGGTCGCAGCCTTCGTCCGGCTCATCGAGGTTGATGGTCGGCGGCGCTACCTGGCTGTTGATCGCCAGCACGCTGAAGATCGCCTCGACCGCGCCCGCCGCACCCAGCAGGTGGCCGGTCATGGACTTGGTGGAACTGACGGCCAGCTTGTAGGCATGCTCGCCGAACACCGACTTGATCGCATTGACTTCGGCCAGGTCGCCTGCGGGAGTCGACGTGCCGTGGGCGTTGATGTACTGCACTTGATCGCCATTGATCTTCGCATCGCGCAGCGCATTGGTGATGCAGCGAGCAGCACCCGCGCCATCGGCGGGTGGTGAAGTCATGTGGTAGGCGTCACCGCTGGTGCCGAAGCCAATGAGTTCGGCGTAGATGGTCGCACCACGGGCCTTGGCGTGTTCCAGCTCTTCCAGAACCAGCGCACCGGCACCATTGGACAGCACGAAGCCGTCGCGGCCCTTGTCCCATGGACGGCTGGCGCGGGTCGGCTCGTCGTTGCGGGTCGACAGCGCGCGGGAAGCACCGAAGCCGCCCATGCCCAGACCGCAGGCCGCCATCTCGGCGCCGCCGGCAATCATCACGTCGGCTTCGTCGTACATGATGTTGCGGGCTGCCATGCCAATGCAGTGTGTACCGGTGGTACACGCCGTGGCGATGGCGTAGTTGGGTCCCTGTGCCCCCAGATGGATCGACAGGAAGCCGGAAATCATATTGATGATCGAGCCTGGCACGAAGAACGGGGAAATCCGTCGTGGGCCGGTCTCGTGCAGGGTGCGGCTGGTTTCTTCGATATTGGTCAGTCCGCCAATACCCGAGCCCATCGCCACGCCGATGCGTTCACGGTTGGCGTCGGTGACTTCCAGGCCGGCGTTGCGTACCGCCTGAAAACCTGCGGCCAGACCGTATTGAATGAACAGGTCGAGCTTGCGGGCTTCCTTGACCGACAGATATTCCTCGACATTGAAGCCCTTTACCGAGCCGCCAAAACGGGTGGAATAGGCAGAAAGGTCGGTGTGTTCGATCAGACCAATGCCACTGCGGCCAGCCAGAATGCCCTGCCAGCTGCTCGGCACATCCGTGCCCAGTGGCGACAACATACCCATACCGGTGACTACGACGCGTCTACGCGACACAGCACTCTCCTTTTTCAAATGACGACTTTGCATCAGGCCTAAAGAAAAAACCGCACGCCGTGATAGCAGTGCGGTTTTTCCATGACAGCGAGCAACGATTACAAACTATTACGCCTGGTGGGCAGTAACGTAGTCGATTGCGGCTTGTACAGTAGTGATCTTCTCGGCTTCTTCGTCAGGGATTTCGGTCTCGAATTCCTCTTCCAGAGCCATCACCAGCTCAACGGTGTCAAGGGAGTCGGCACCCAGGTCTTCTACGAAGGAAGCAGTGTTGACCACTTCTTCTTCTTTAACGCCCAGTTGCTCAGCAACGATTTTCTTGACGCGCTCTTCGATGGTGCTCATACCTTGTTTTCACTCCTAATGGACAAATTCAGGCAGCTGGCCAGTGGGTAAGTGTATAGAAAGGCTTTTCAGCTTTTCAACTGAAAGCTTCACTCCTCAAACCCGGTGACCCTATGCCTATAAAATAGATTGCAGCTTTATAACGGATTTTAGACAGCTCGTATGACATTTTTTTGAAGCAATCCGTCACATTTGAATTACATGTACATCCCGCCGTTCACCGGGATTGTAGCTCCGGTAACGTAAGCCGCACCGTCCGACGCAAGAAAAGCGACCACGGACGCGATCTCTTGGGCTTGTCCCAGACGACCCAACGGAATCTGCGTCTGCAAGGCTTCACGCTGCGCCTCGGGCAGTTCACGGGTCATATCGGTATCGATGAACCCTGGGGCCACCGAGTTTACCGTAATCGAACGCGAACCGACTTCACGCGCCAGTGCACGGCTGAAACCTTCCAGACCGGCCTTGGCGGCTGCGTAGTTTACTTGGCCTGCGTTGCCCATGGCACCCACAACCGAACCAATACTGATAATTCGGCCCCAACGCGCCTTGGTCATGCCACGCAAAACGCCCTTGGACAGGCGGAACAGACTGTTCAGATTGGTATCGACAACGTCGTGCCACTCGTCGTCTTTCATGCGCATCATCAGGTTATCGCGGGTGATACCGGCATTGTTGACCAGGATCGCCGGCGCACCGAACTGCTCCTGAATGCTCGCCAGGACCGCAGCCACGGACTCGTCGCTGGTGACGTTGAGCTCAAGGCCGGTGCCCTGAATGCCGTTTTCCTTAAGGGTGGCGGCAATGCGCTCAGCACCCGACGCGGAGGTCGCGGTACCCACAACGATGGCGCCCTGACGACCCAGTTCCAGGGCGATAGCCTGGCCAATGCCACGACTTGCACCGGTGACCAGTGCAACTTTACCTTGCAGACTCATGCAAGCTTCTCCTGATTCAGGCCAACGCTGCACGAGCGGCAGCGAAAGCGTCTGGGGTATTGAGGTTGGATGTCGACACACCTTCGGCGCAACGCTTGTTCAGACCGGCCAGCACTTTGCCCGGACCGCATTCGACCAGTTGGGTCGCGCCCCTGGCGGCTAGCGCCTGGACCGATTCAACCCAGCGTACTGGCTTGTACAGCTGTTCCAGCAGATCACGCTTGAGGGTTTCCAGATCGGCCGGCACTTCGGCACTGACGTTCTGGACCACAGGAATCTGCGGTGCCTGCCAGTCGATTGCCGCGATCGATTCGGCGAAACGCTCGGCAGCCGGGCGCATCAGCTCGCAGTGGGACGGCACGCTGACCGGCAACGGCATGGCGCGCTTGGCGCCACGTGCCTTGCAGCCTTCGATGGCACGCTCGACCGCAGCCTTGGCACCGGCGATGACCACCTGGCCCGGCGAGTTGAAATTGACTGCACTGACCACTTCGCCTTGCGCCGCTTCGGCACAGGCTGCCAGTACGTCTGCATCGTCCAGGCCCAGAATGGCGGCCATGCCACCCTGCCCGGCCGGCACAGCTTCCTGCATCAGCTGGCCACGACGCTCGACGAGCTTTACCGCGTCGCCGAGGCTTAGACTGCCTGCCGCGACCAGCGCACTGTATTCACCCAGGCTGTGCCCGGCAACGTAAGCCGGGCGCGCGCCACCTTCCACCAGCCACAGACGCCACAAGGCGATAGAGGCGGTCAGAATGGCCGGTTGGGTTTTATCGGTTTGATTGAGTTGCTCTTCCGGCCCTTGCTGGGTCAGTGCCCACAGGTCGTAACCCAGTGCATCGGAAGCTTCTTTGAATGTTTCAAGGACAACCGGATGTTGTGCGCCCAACTCGGCGAGCATGCCGAGGGACTGCGAACCCTGTCCCGGGAAGACGAATGCGAGGGAAGCAGACATGTAACAAGCCCCTAATGATCTTGTCGTCGGAGAGTTGGCGTCCCGCTTGGGGGACGCAAGAAACTGACAGTTGGATGGCCTATCGAACCAAGCGGTCACATTTAAGCATTGTCCGACGAAAACGCCTAAGGCAACAAATCCTCCAGACGACCGTGCAGGCGCTCGGGAAGATTCTCCTGAATCTCGATCAAGGCGCGCTGGATGGCACTTTGAAAACCCTGGACCCCTGCAGAACCGTGGCTTTTCACCACTATTCCCTGCAATCCGAGAAAGCTCGCACCGTTGTGCCGGGCCGGCGCCAGATCAGCCTGCAGACGCTTCATCAACGGCAGCGCCAGCGCACCGACCACACGAGAGGCCACGCTCTTTCTGAACAAAGCCTCGATACGCCCGGCAATCATGGTCGCCAAACCTTCGCTGGACTTGAGCAGGATGTTGCCGACAAAACCGTCACACACCACCACATCCGCTTCGCCACGGTACAAACCGTCGCCTTCGACAAAACCGATGTAGTTGATACCACGGGCACTTTGCAACAAGGTTGCGGCCAGCTTGACCTGCTGATTGCCTTTGATGTCTTCGGTGCCGATGTTCAGCAAAGCCACACGCGGACGGACGATGCCCAGGGTTTCCGCTGCAACGGACCCCATTACCGCAAATTGCAGCAGATGCTCGGCGCTGCAATCGACATTGGCACCGAGGTCGAGTAACTGGCAGTAACCTTTCTGCGTAGGGATCGCCGCGACCATGGCCGGCCGGTCAATGCCCGGCAAGGTCTTGAGCACGAATCGCGACAACGCCATCAATGCACCGGTGTTGCCGGCACTGACACAGGCCTGAACCTTGCCATCACGCAAAAGCTCAAGCGCCACGCGCATGGATGAATCGGGCTTGCCACGAAGGGCCTGGGCGGGTTTTTCGTCCATGGTAATGACTTCGCTCGCCGGGACAATCGACAGGCGCGCGCGATCCACGGCCGAATGGCCAGCGATCAATTCTTCAAGAAGGGAGGGGTGACCGACAAGGGTCAGGTGCAGCGAGGGTGTGGCAGACAGGCAAGCAAGGCTGGCCTGAACAATGCTGCGGGGACCGAAGTCCCCGCCCATTGCGTCAATCGCGATGACTTGAGCGGACAAGTGATTACTCGTCAGCGCCCTTGTCGATCACTTTACGGCCACGGTATACGCCTTCTGGCGATACGTGGTGACGCAGGTGAACTTCACCGGTGGTTTTTTCTACAGACAGGGTGCTAGCCTCGAGAGCGTCGTGCGAACGGCGCATGTCACGGGCAGAGCGGGATTTTTTGTTCTGCTGAACAGCCATAATTGATTAACTCCTAAACGTTTGGGTCACGCTTTAACTGCGCCAATACACTGAACGGGTTGGACCGCGTTACCTCGTCCTCGCTCGGTTCGGGCTCATCTGCTCCCGCCGGCTGCTGGCATTCTTCCGGATGATGAGCAGGCACAATGGGCAAGGCGAGCAGTAGCTCCTCCTCGATCAGTGACTGCAGATCCAAAGGATCTTCGCCCAGTTCCAGCACGTCATAACCTTTCGGCAACGACTGGGTATTCGCACCCTCCTTCACCACAGCGTAACTGCATTCGCTATGGATCGGCAGGGTGACCAGCTCAAGACAACGCTGGCAAACCATTTTGACTTCAGTGTCGATAAAGCTGTGGATGACCACAGATTTACGTTCATCTCGTTCAAAAACGAATTTAGCCTGCACCGTACCGACATTGTCGGAAAGCGGGTCGCAGAGTCTCTCCAAATCGGCCAGCAGCATTTCACCTTGAAGGGTGGTGCCACGATCAGCCAATTTGCGCGGGTCAACGTGAGGTGGAATCGGGTCATTCAACATAGGCGCAGCATTATAGGGATGCACCCGCCCATGTCAAAGGAAATTCAGCCCTGTCCGTCACTTGGAAGCCTCGCTAGAATTCGCACCTGCCTTCTGGAGATGCGCATGCTGCCTTTATTACTCGCTTCTGGCTCGGTCTATCGCCGGGAATTGCTGACCCGCCTGCAACTGCCTTTCACTTGCAGCTCGCCGGATATCGACGAAAGCCATCGTCCAGGCGAATCCGCCATTGAGCTGGTCAAGCGCCTCGCCGAAGAGAAAGCGCGCGCCCTGGCCGACAGCCATACCGCTCATCTGATAATCGGTTCCGACCAGGTTGCCGTGCTGGGAGAGCGGATTATCGGCAAGCCCCACACGTTCGAAAAAGCCCGCGAACAACTGCTGGCAGCCAGCGGTGCCAGTGTGACGTTTCTGACCGGCCTGGCCCTGCTCAACAGCCAGACCGGACACTGCCAGGTCGATTGCGTGCCGTTCACCGTACACATGCGCACACTCGACGCCGCACGCATCGAACGCTACCTGCGCGCAGAACAACCCTACGATTGCGCCGGCAGCTTCAAGGCCGAGGGCCTGGGGGTAAGCCTGTTTCAAAGCACCGAAGGCCCGGACGCTACCAGCCTCGTCGGCCTGCCCTTGATTCGCCTCGTGGACATGCTGCTCGCCGAAGGCGTACGAATCCCCTGATTACGACAAGCCTGCTGCTACAGAGATTGCGTTCAAACGAAAAAACCGGCCACTTGGGCCGGCCTCTCTACACAATGAAAGTCAGCGCAACGACGGACCGCTGAAACCCATCCACATCGCCAAATGCTCAGCCACGCTGGCACCGAGTTTTTTCGAGAAGCGATCGAATGTCGACTCCTGAACGGTAAAGTCCACCAGTTCTTTCTCGCCGATCACATCCCGCGCAACCGAACTGGCATTGCCCAGCCCATCGATCAACCCCAGTGGCAGAGCCTGCTCGCCGGACCAGACCAGACCGGAAAACAGCTCCGGATGTTCCTTGTCCTTCAGTCGATCGCCACGCCCTTGCTTGACGCTGTTAATGAATTGCTTGTGAGTCGTATCGAGCACACCCTGCCAGAAGGCAGTTTCTTCCGGTTTTTGTGGCTGGAACGGATCAAGGAACGACTTGTGCTCGCCAGAGGTATAAGTGCGACGCTCGACACCCAGCTTCTCCATGGTGCCGACAAAGCCATAACCTGCCGCCGTCACACCGATGGAGCCGACCAGGCTCGCCTTGTCGGCGTAGATCTGATCTGCCGCGCTGGCGATGTAGTAAGCACCGGAAGCCCCCAGATCGGAAATGACCGCATACAGCTTGGTGTCCGGATGCAGGCCGCGCAGGCGACGGATCTCGTCATAGACATAACCCGACTGCACCGGACTGCCGCCCGGGCTGTTGATGCGCAGGATGACACCCTTGACCTTCTTGTCCTCGAAAGCCGCGCGCAGGCTGCCAACGATATTGTCTGCGCTGGCCGGCTCCTTGTCGGCAATCATGCCTGTCACATCGATCAACGCCGTGTAATTGGCACTGAGGGTAGCGGCCTTTTCCATATCCATCAGCGGCGAAAACAGAGCAATCGCGCCGAAAAGATACACAAACGTCAGCAACTTGAAGAATATTCCCCAGCGACGGGACCGGCGCTGCTCCTGCACACCGGCCAGCAGCGTCTTCTCCAGCAGCTTCCAGCTTTTGTCGTCACCGCTCTCTGCGCTCGCCTTGGCGGGCGCTTTCCATTCGTCGGTCATGCCATCCACCCCAAAAACAACCGGTTAGGCCTGCTGACTCAGCCAGGCATGCAATTCTGAAAAACGGTCGATGGCCAGTCGCGGCTCATACAACCTCAACGCATCGATCGATTGAGCACCATAACTGACGGCCACCGAGCCCATGCCGGCATTGCGCGCCATCTGCAAATCAAAGGACGAATCACCGACCATCAGCGCCTGTTCCGGGCGAACCTCGCAATGGGCGAGAATTTGCTCGAGCATCAACGGATGGGGCTTGCTGGCGGTCTCGTCAGCGGCACGGGTGATATCGAAGTAATTCTCCCAGCCATGGGACTTCAACACCCGATCCAGCCCGCGACGGGCCTTGCCGGTCGCCACAGCCAGATGATAGCCCTCGGCACGAAACGCCTCGAGCGACTCGACCACACCCTCGAACAGCGGCGAAGGCACAGCCTCCGACGCAATGTAATGTTCGGCATAGTGTTCGCGGAACGCGATCAGGTCGGCGTCGCCGATTTCGGGGTACAGGGTGCGGATCGCTTCCGGCAAGCCCAGACCGATGATGCCCTTGACGGCAAAATCGTCGCGCGGTTCAAAACCGGAGCGCCGGGAGGCAACGTGCATCGCCTCGACAATCCGGCCAATGGAATCGGCCAGCGTGCCGTCCCAATCGAAGATCAGCAGCTTGTAATCAGATGGGCGCACTCAATCGCTCCACAGTCTTGGCCCACATCTCGTCGACCGGCGCCTGCAACTTCAGCTCACTGCCATCGGGAAGCGGCACGGTCAGCATGTAGGCATGCAGGAACAGGCGTTTGCCGCCCAGATCGCGGATTTCCTTGCTGAAACCCTCCTCGCCATACTTGGTGTCGCCAGCGATGCAATGCCCGGCGTGCAAGGTATGGACGCGGATCTGGTGAGTCCGGCCGGTAATCGGCTTGGCTTCGATCAGGGTGGCAAAGTCGCCGAAGCGGCGCAGGACCTTGAACACGGTCACGGATTCCTTCCCCTCCTCCTCGTCGACCTCGACCATGCGCTCGCCGGAACGCAGATTGCTCTTGCCCAGCGACGCACGGACTTGCTTGATCGAGCTCGCCCAGCTACCGCGGACCAGCGCCATGTAGCGCTTGTCGACGCCATCACCGCGCAACGCGGTGTGCAAGTGGCGCAACATGCTGCGCTTCTTCGCGATCATCAACAGGCCGGACGTATCACGGTCGAGACGGTGAACCAGTTCGAGCTCTTTGCAATCGGGGCGCAACTGACGAAAGGCTTCGATCACCCCGAAAGTCAGGCCGCTGCCGCCGTGCACCGCAATGCCCGCAGGCTTGTTGATCACGATCAGCGCCTTGTCTTCGAAGACAATCGACGCCTCGAGCCGCTGCAACAGCCCTTGCGCCAGCGGCACCGGCTCCCCCC
>NZ_AKJL01000113.1 GCF_000282355.1 Pseudomonas sp. GM49 | reverse complement strand
GTTGGGGACGACGCTGGCCTATACGCCGCCGGTGATGCCATAGCCTGAATTTACAACCTACGAAAATACATGTGGGAGCGGGCTTGCTCGCGAAGGCGGCGTGTCAATCAACGTGAAGGTCGATTGATCCAATGCATTCGCGAGCAAGCCCGCTCCCACATTTGAAATGTGCCACCAGCGGTTTCAGTATGTAGCACCCACGCTACCGGGAACCCACGCTGAAAAGGATCTGAGCATGCTAAAACTCGCAGGACTCACCCTCGCGGCCCTCACCCTGAGTGCCGCTGCCCACGCCGATGTCGCCCTGAAACTGGGCACTACCGAACGCGTAACCCGCCTCTTCGCCTACCCCAACAATTGCAACGTGATCTGCTTTCGCAACTGGACGCTTGAGCAAACCGTAGAGCATTACCTGACCCAGAGTGTGCAACGCGATGGCTACGGCGACGCTAAGGTTCTGGTCAAAACCGACAATGGTCAGCTCTACGCAGAAATTATCGGCGTGCCCAACGGCTATGAAAAACCTTTGGCTGCGCTGCTCGATGCCGGTGACCTGGCCTATAACGGCGCCAGCAAACTGAATGCCGACGGCAAGTGGGCATATAGCTGGTATCTGTTCCTGCCGCTGGGCATGGCCCTGGAGAACCGCAAAAGTGTCGAGTTGCTGCACTTCCCGCCCGACTATTCGTTGACTCAGGCCCAGGATTATCTGAAGTCTGCCACCACGGATCGTTGGGCCACGCTGCTCACCACCAATGGCATCCCGCCCGAGCAGACGCCAGGTTTTCAGACGATTGTCGACATCGCCCCTATCGCCGCCCCATCCAACGCAGGCAAGGACCTGGAGGGCGTCTACAGCTACTTCAACGACTACCAGACCACCATGGTCAGGAATGTCAGCCTGAACGCCAGCGGTGAAGCATTGCCGATGGTCGCCTTCGGCGCACCGGTGCGTAACTGGATCAAGCAACAATACGGGGCGACCGTAAACGTGCTGGGCCTGGCGACGATCAGTCCGAGTGAAGGGGTAACGGTGCGGGTGCTGGGTTCCAATCACCCGAGCTACATCTGGTACGCCGCCGACCCGGCGAACTATTCCGGCAACGATGCCAAGGCCAAGGCCGATGCGGCGGGCCTGAAAGTCATGGGCCAGGATTTGAGTGCTGCGTGCTGGCAGGCCTCCATGGGCCGCCAACCGGACAGCAATGCCGATGTCGAGCTGAAAACCTGCACGCAAACCTGGCAAGTGGCCGAGAAAGATAAAACCTGTGCGCTGTTCTACACCTCGATTCGCAACCTGACGCCGGGACAGGCGGCGGCCAAATGCTCGACGGCAGCGATCCAGTTGCAGCTCAAACAGCTCAAGGCCCCAGCGCCAGCCACTGCCCTGCCCACTCCACCGCTGTAAACCGACCATTGGCAGTCAACCTGTCAGTTATGACAGTAGACCGCCCGCGATATCTGCGAGAGGCTTGGGCCGTACCCATGTGCTGCGGCGCTGACAGGATCGTCAGCCGATGGAAGTCGCAGCACCCAGCCGACAAGGATCGTTATGAAAGCCAATGCGCTGCGCAAGTCTCTCGCACCACCGCCGCAGGGTGTTTACCCTTTTGTGGCATTGCCCCTTCACCTCGGATTTCCGTCTCTGGACGATTTTGAAATCCTCACCAACGACAAAGGCACGGCCAAGGCCGCCGTGGCGCTACGCGAATTCCCCCGTATCAGCCGAATCTGCCGGGTATCGGGGCATTTGCTGCCCTATCGCTGCCGGCATACACGGCAACTGGCGCCCGGTGTGCATGTCTACGACCCGCGTTTCTGTGGGCTGCTGCGACACTCCTGCGACCCGAATGTCTTTCTGGACATGAGTGAACTGTGGTTGTGGGCGTTGAAAGACATACAAAAGGGCGACTGGCTGTCGATGGATTACGCCGCCACGGAAGACAAACTGCTGCGCCAGTTCGCCTGCCGCTGCGGTTCATACAACTGCCGGGGCTGGATCACCGGCTACGATGAATCGCCAAACGCCGACGGCCAGCTGTTTTTGCAACAGTGGCGTCGGCAAAGTCTGCGCTGAAGGGCTTTACAGGGGTTCGAACGGACGCAGGCGGTACTGCGGCGGCAACTGCTCGAAACCACTGATGGTGGCATTCAGGCTTTTCCAGCGACCGTCCTTGATGCCGTAGATGCAGCCGTGGATCGACAGGCTCTGCCCGCGGTGCCAGGCGTTTTGCACAATACTGGTGTGCCCGACGTTGGCCACTTGCTGGATCACGTTGAGCTCGCAGAGACGGTCGACTCGTTCTTCTTCGGTGGCCAGTTTGGCGAGTTCTTCGCGTTTTTCGTAATACAGGTCGCGAATCGAGCGCAGCCAGCCGTCGATCAGGCCAAACTGGCGATCCTGCATCGAGGCGCGCACACCGCCGCAGCCATAGTGGCCGGTAACCAGAATGTGTTTGACCTTGAGTACATCGACCGCGTACTGAATCACCGACAGGCAGTTAAGGTCGGTGTGCAGCACGACGTTGGCCACATTACGGTGTACGAACAGATCGCCCGGCAACATGCCGACGATCTCGTTGGCCGGCACCCGGGCATCGGAACAGCCGATCCACAGGAACTCCGGAGTCTGTTGGCGAGCCAGCTTGGCGAAGAAGTCAGGATCTTCCTCCTTGATCGCAGCGGCCCAACGCTCGTTGTTATCAATCAGATCTTGTAATTCGTTCATGCTTTGAAGCCTCAAGAATGATGCGCAGCTTTGACTGACAACCGTCCGTCGGGGTCACGCGCGAAAATGCAGATACTCTCCTGATCCGGAACACGGGGCTCCATGCCGGTGGAATTCTCGGTAGCCACGCGGGTCAACCGTAGTAGGGCCTACAGTATGAGGAATTACCATGAATGATTCACGACGTCCGTACGATGCGGAGCAACCGGAACCCATCGATGACGACGAAGACCGCATGGGCTCGGTGCGTGAGCTGGATTTCGACGAAGAAGATCCCAGCGCCAGAATCGGTGACGAACGGCTGGAAAAGGAGCGCGAGCAACTGATGCCACGCCAGCGCGTACGTGAAGCGGGCCTGACCGGTGCCTCGACCGATGACGATCAACCTACCGACGATGACCTGAGCCCGGAAACCCTGATCCGTGAAGACGGCGCCCGGGATGCCCATGAGGCGGGCAATGATAGTCGTGCGGATTGGGACCTGAGCATCGTCGACGAGGACGAAATTGGCGGTGGCAAAGGCCTGGATGAGGCGGAACTGGCGCTGCGCGATCCGATGGATGGCAAGCGCTGATCTTTGGTGTCTGTCAGGCCCTCATCGCGAGCAAGCTCGCTCCCACAGGTTTTATGTACGGCATAAATCTCCTGTGGGAGCGGACTTGCTCGCGAAGGCGATCCGACGAAGCTTTTAAGCTCAATCCACCAAAGTGCAGGCCATGACCACCGCATCTTCGCGCCCGCCCACCGCCGGGTAGTAATCCCGACGCCGGCCGATCTCGTTGAAGCCGTAACGCTCATACAGCCTGAACGCTGCGGTATTGCTGTCGCGCACTTCCAGGAAACACTCCCGGGCGTCCGCCTTGTAGGCAATCGACATCAAATGCTCAAGCAATGTCAGCCCCAGGCCACGACCCTGGTTTTCCGGCTTGACCGTAATGTTCAACAGGTGCGCCTCGTCGAGGATGATCTGCACCACACCGTGGCCTACCTGTTGCTGACCTTCGAACATCAGCCAGATCTGGTACTTGCCCAGGCCATCAAGGAAAATCCCGCGGGTCCAGGGATGGCTGTAGGCCGCGTATTCGATTTTCAGTACAGTTTCCAGGTCCGCCTCGGTCATCGGGCGAAACGATACAGCGTCACTCATTCGATTCTTTCCAGCGCGCCATCAGCCGACGCATGGCTTGCCAGACATCAGCCTTACGCTGTGGCTCTTCCATTAATAATTCCAGGCCCGGCACCGCCCAGGCCGGGCCCAGGCCTTCGATCTGCAACTCGCGATTGAACGCCTCGGCATCCGCTTCGCCGGCAAATCGCACGGCGGGCAGGCCGATCAGCCACAAGCAGGCGCATGGCGTTTCTTCCATCCGCACCGAGAGAAAACCTTGCACGAAGTCGCGGGCCGCTTCCGGGCCTTGATCCATAGTGCCACGCACCAGCAACGGCCAGCGTACCGGTTCGCCGACGATCTGCGGGCTGTCCGGCAGACCGGCGGCGCGCAACATGTCCTTGAGCAGCAGGTAAGCAGGATCACGGGTCTGGAAGGGTTCGCCTGTGGGTAACTCCACCAGCAGCAGGCAACGCCCGGCCCGCAGCAATTGCAGGGCGAAACGCGGGGGCGGCACGATCGGCGCCTTGACCACGACCGGCGCCTCTTCGGCCTCTTCCACCGGTTTGGCACCGGTGCGCGTGCTTGCCAGCGATGGCCGTGGCACCTCGATCTTCACCCGCTCGACCGGCTTGGCCACAGGCGCTACGGGCGTCTCAGCCACAACAGCGGGCACGACAGGCGCGACCACAACTGGCTCGGGGATCTCCAGCAGCTCGGGCCGCGACGGCGCGGCAAAGGGCAATTCGGTGCGCGGCAGCCAGTTGACCACCTGCATGGCGGCCAGATAAGCGCGACGACGGGACTCGATAAGCAAAGGTCGGCCACTTGTGGATAACTAAAGTGCGCTGATTCTACCGCCGTTCGCTGAAGATCGCGCGCTGTTGATCGATAGACTTTACCGATAGTCTTTCCACCTATGAAAAATGGCGACAGCCCGTCCCGAGAGTGAATCGCATTGCCCACGATGCAGTACAATCGCGGCTTTTAATCGCCAACCAGCCGGCCATTCCGATGATCGAACCCAAGCGCGTCTTGCGCGCCCTCGCTGAACACTGGGCACTTCTGGAGCCACTGTGCGAGCACTTCGACCAAGGCACACTGAGCCTGAACGAACTGCGCACGCAACTGGCCGCCCAGCAACTCGACAGTACGCCGCAGGACATCACCAGCCTGCTGGATGTGTGGATTCGCCTCGACATCCTGGTTCCCGTGGCCAAAAGCCCGAACCGTTTCGAGCTCAATGCGCAGATTCACGACTTCCTCGCCTACCTGCGCCGCGAACACCGCCTGGGCCTGTGCCTGGAAATCGAAGCCTACCTGCGCCACCTCGAGCGTCTGGCCGGTTATATCCAGGACGCGTTCGACATCCGCGACGGCAATGATCTGGCCCGCCAATTGCGCCTGCTCGACATGCGCGTGCGTGACGTGCTGAAAAAACTCGATAACGACGAACAGGCACTGGTGGCCGTCGCCGAACGGGCGAAAACCAGCGACCGGCAGATTCCGTTGCGCCAGCGTTACGCTGAAGTGCTGGCGACCTGGGACGAATACGTCGAGCCGATGATTGATCTGGTGAACGCCGATGGCGCCTTCGAACAAGGCGTGCGCAAGGTCGAAACCGTCCTGTTGAAGATGCTCAGCGAACAGCAACGCCTCGGCCACCTGGTCGACGACGACATGCTGCTGCGCACCCACGCGCGCATCCTCGAAATGCAGACCAGCGCTCAACTGACCCTGCGTCATGCCCGCGAACTGCTGTTGCCGCTGCGTGAAGAAGCCCGTCGCCACAACGCCGTGACCCGTGGCGCCGCATTGGCCCTGTCGATGATCCGCCGCAAAGGCATCGACGCCGTGCCACAAGCGGCCATGCCGATGTTCACCCGCCCGCAGAGTACCTTCCTCGGCAGCGCCAGCCAGGTCGAAGCCTACGTCTATGCCCTGGCCCGTTTCGAACCGAAACCTGCACGCTTCCCCAAAGCGCACAAGACCCAGAAAGGCGAAGCCCCGCGCGCACCTCGCACGGTTCGGGAAATGCTCGAACGTTGCGAAGACGCCCTGCCGATGCCGGACCTGATGACCTGGCTGCTGGAGCAGGAACCGGACGGCGCCACCGACGAATTGCTGTACTGGTTCTCGCGCCTGTCGCGGGAAAAACGCTTCAAGCGCGAGCGTCTGGAACGTCGCGAATACCATACTCACGAGCACCAGGTCAGCCTGCGCTCCTTCGCCCTGCTCTCGGTCAGCGATGACGCCACCGAGAATTCTGCGAGCACTCCTTATGCATCTTGATCTATCCGAACTGTCCCAGCTGGCACCGATCTTTCGCGAACTGTTCAAGGGTTACCACGTCAGCCGCCGCGATCCGGAGCTGTACGCACAGTTGTCGAACTTCCAGGACCAGTACCGCACGCTGTTCAAGGCCCTGGGCTTTGAACTGGTCTGCGACACCCGTGGCTTCTACTACTTCGTGCCGGACCTCGCGGCGGCGGCGGTGAACAAGACTGCCCAGCGCTTGGCGCTGTTTACCTTCATCCTCGTCGAGCACCTGGCCGACCAGGGCCGCGACCCAATCTCCGTGCTCGATGGCGGCAGCCTCGGCCGCGATGAGCTGCCGTCGTTGCTGGAAAAGTACCGCGATCTGTTCATCCAGGCCGAAGTGCAGACCCAGGACGAGCTGGAAGAAAAGATCATGCGCCGCATGACCCAACTCGGCTTTGCCAGCGAAGAAAACGGCATCTACCGTTTCCTGCCGCCGATGCACCGCTTCCTCGATGTCTGCCTGTCGGTGCAGCAGGACCGCGATCTGGCTGCCAGCCTGCACAGCGTGCTGCCGTTGCCGGTGCCGGTGCTGATCGACGAAGACAGCGACGAAAAACTGCTGCAGACCGACGACCCGCTCGACCTCGCGGAGTTTGAAGATGAAAGCGAAGAAGACGCCCTGGCCCGCGCCATCGCCGAAGAACAGGAGCTCGACGCATGAGCAAGGAACGTTACGGCATCCGCCGCTTTGCCCTTTTGAATACCGCCGGCTACAGCCTCGGCCTGTTCCCGCTGGAAGAACCACTGTCGGTGTACGGCGCGAACAACCTCGGTAAATCCGCCTCGATCAACGCCCTGCAGTTCCCGATCCTGGCGCGCATGTCCGACATGAGCTTCGGCAAGTACAGCCTGGAACAATCCCGACGCTTCTACTTCGCCTCGGACACCAGTTACATCCTGGTGGAAGTGAACCTGCCCCACGGTCCGCACGTGATCGGTGTGGTCGGCCGCGGCCCGGGCGGCGGTTTTGGTCACCAGTTCTTTGCCTATGCCGGCAAACTGGACCTGGCCCACTACCAGAAGAACGACACCTGCCTGCGCCAGAAAGAACTGTTCACCAACCTTGAACGCGAAGGCCTGAAAGCCTACGAACTCAAGCCGGACGAACTACGCCGTTTGCTGGTCGGTGGCCACACTTCGATTCCACTGGACCTGACGCTGATTCCATTGCGCTCCACCAGCGAGCAGAGCCTGAAGACCTTCCGCGCGCTGTTCATCAACCTGCTGCACATGCGCGAAATCACCGCAGCCAAGCTCAAGCAACTGTTCCTCGATGCCTTCGAACACAGCCTGCGGTCCGGCAGCGTCGACTACATCGCCGCGTGCGAAGAAGCGTTCCGCGATGTACGCCGCATGGAGCAGGACTACAACTCTCTGGTCGCCGCCGGCCCGCTGGTCGAAGCCCTGGCCAATGGCGTGAAGCAACGCGACATCCTGCGCGGCAAGCTGCACCGGATCTCGCCGCTGCTCGACTCCTTGCTCGGCACCTGGTCGGACTACGCCAGTGCACGCAAGGAAGAGCTGACCATTCAGGCCGAGCACTACCGCAACGAGCAGGACGCCCTGCAAAACGATCAGCGCGGCGGCACTCAGGAACTGATGCGCCTGGAGCGGGAAATCACCGGCATCCAACGCTGGCTCGGCGAATTGTCGGTGCTCAAGCATCGCTTTGCCCTGATCGATGACGTCAAGGTGCTGGAGCAGCAACTGCTGGCCGCCAAGGACGCTCACGATGAACTGGCAGGTGCGCTCGCACAATCCCGCCAGTTCAGCGCCGAAGACCTGGACGAGCGTTTGCGTGACCTGGAAAAACGCCTGAAGTCGGTCAAGCAGCAACTCGATCACGCCGATAACAACAGCTACGCCCGTCTACGCGAAGAATTCTCGCAGCAAGACGTCGAACGCCTGATGCGTCTGTTCAACAGCGCACTGTTCAGCCTGCCGCTGGGTGAGCACGGCATCACCCTTGACGACGACGGCGAGTGGGTCAAATCCGTAGAGCTGATCCTCGGCGGTTTCAAAGGTGAGCGCTTCGAAGTGCCGGGCCTGTCCATCGACATCTCGCACATCGAACCGCCGGCATTGCAGGCCCTGGCTGATCGCGCTGCATTGCGCGACCAGAAGGAACGCTTGGAAAAAGAACTCAAGCAACTGAAAACCCAGCAAGCGGTGGCTGCCGACCGCGCCGCGAGCAAGACCCAGACCGAAGCCCTGTACCAGCAAGTGCTGGATGCGCAGAAAGCCCTGGAAGATTTCCGCCGCGCGCAAACCCTGAGCGCCGAGGAAGGCGACAAGCTGGAACAACTGGCGCAGATGGAAGCCGCCCAAGACGAATTGAAGCGTTCCAGCGACGCCTTCACCGAGCGCGTCCAGCAACTGTCGGCCAAGCTGCAACTGGTCGGCCGGCAGATCGGCGACATGGAAGCCAAGCAACGCACCCTCGACGACGCCCTGCGCCGCCGTCAGCTGCTGCCGGCGGACCTGCCCTTCGGCACGCCGTTCATGGACCCGGTCGACGATTCCATGGACAACCTGCTGCCGCTACTCAATGACTACCAGGACAGCTGGCAAGGCCTGCTGCGGGCCGACGGCCAGATCGAAGCGCTGTACGCTCAGGTGCGCCTCAAAGGCGTGGCCAAGTTCGACAGCGAAGACGATATGGAGCGTCGCCTGCAACTGTTGATCAACGCCTATGAGCACCGCACTGACGAAGCCCTGACCCTGGGCAAGGCTCGCCGTGCCGCCGTGACGGACATCGCCCGGACCCTGCGCAACATCCGCAGCGACTACGACAGCCTCGAACACCAACTGGCGCTGTTCAACCGCGAGATCAACAAACGTCAGGTCTCCAACCTGCAAAGCTTCCGCATCGTGCTCGCGCCGAACAAGGAAGCGCTCAAGCACATCGACCAGATCATCCACAGCGCCGGTCAGTACGAGGAAGGCGAAACCCTGTCGGTGTTCGACCTCAGTCAAAGCGCCGAGCAGGACAACAAGAACGAAGAGGCCAAGGAATACCTGGCACGGCTGGTGGCGGCCAACCACAATCAGCTCGGCCTCAAGGACTTGTTCGAACTGGCGTTCGAGATCACCAAGGTCAATGGCCAGCCGGTGATTCACACCGACATCGACGGCGCCGCCTCCAACGGCACCACCATGACCATCAAGGCACTGACCAACATGTACTTGTTGCTGCACTTGATGGACCGTGACCAGGCCGGTCGCGTGCGCCTGCCGTACTACCTCGACGAGGCCGCGGACATCGACGAGAAAAACCAGGCCGCCTTGCTGGAAACCAGCCTGCAACTGGGCTTCGTGCCGATTCTGGCGAGCGTTAAGCCGCAGGTCTGCGCCAGTGTCGCCATCGACCTGGAAGGCGGCAGCGGCCCGGCCGGTATCTACATCGACGAGGCGGACTGGAAGTACATCCGTCGTCACGACCAGGTCAAGGCAACGGTCAACGAACAAGCGGATGAACCGGAGCTGGATGCGGTCTGACGTTTGAATCGAAGGCAGTAAAAAGGCCGCGATCCAATGGATCGCGGCCTTTTTCATAGGTGTGTCATTTAGCCTTGCAGTGAACTTCAGGGCCTCTTCGCGGGCAAGCCCGCTCCCACAGGGTTACTGGTTGATCATAGATTATGTGTACAACGCAGTTTCCTGTGGGAGCGGGCTTGCCCGCGAAGGCGTCATCACTGACGCCACATAACCCTCAGACTATTTACCCAGCGAAATCTTCGGCGCCCAACCCAGCCATTCCTCTTCAAACTTGTCGAACAGCGCGAACGTCTGCTCCGGTTGCGCCGGGCTGCCCATGCGCTCGCCGTCCGGCGTGGCGAAGGCGACACCGCCCTGAATCATCGTTTCCAGGGATTCAGTACGCACCGTTGCGCCTTTGAACAGGCCGACATCGAAGTCGAAACCGCTGGTGTTCCAGAACCGTGTACCGCTGCGCACCAGTGGCGCGTACTTCGGCTCGATCAGGATATGGATAAGCACGCGATCAGCGGTCTGCCCCAGTTCATAGCCAGTCACCTTGCCCACTGTAATTTCGCGATACGTCACCGGCACGCCGGCCTTCAGCGAACCACGACGAGCGGCGCTCAGCACCAGACTCAATCCCGCTTCCTGCTTGGCCGTTTCCGGCACAGTGGTCAAAGCGACAAAGTTCTTCTGCGGTCCCAGATTCTTCGGCGCCGGCTGCACCTCGATGTATTGCCCGGTTACCAGGGTTTCGAGGTTGGACGTCTTGATCAGGCCCAGTTCAGGCTTGACCACCCAGAACTGACTACCGACCCGGGCGATGCGCTCCGGTACTTCGGTAATCCGCGCGGTCAGCAGCACCGATTGCAGATCCTCGCTGAGATCAACGTCTTCCACCTTGCCGACATCCAGCCCCTTGAAACGAATCGGAGTGCCGGTACGCAAGCCATCAGCGCGATCAAGCTTGATCGTGATGACTTCGCCTTTCTGCGTGGCCTCTTCATGGTTCGCGAACAGACGGAAACGTGGAACACGCTTTTGCAACGGGGCTTTGTCTCGTGGGGTCTCGAAGGCAATGCCGCCGGCCATCAAGCTCTGCAACGACTCGCTTTTAACCTGGACCCCACCGGTCAGCCCGCCCGTGAGGGTGATGCCACTGGCGTTCCAGAAGCGCGTCGAGGCGTTGACCAGGCCTTCGTATTCCTTCTCGATGTGCACACCAATGATCAGTTGTTTCCTGGTGCGTGAGAACTGATAGCTCTGCACGGAGCCGACTTTAACCTGCTTGTAGAGAACCGGGCTGCCGACTTCCAGCGAGCCGAGATTTTCCGTGAACAACACCAGGTGCAGACCCGGTGCACGCAGATCCAGCGGCGGCGCCTTGGCTCGTGCCACAAACTCCCGTTGTGGTGCCGAACCCTTGTCGCCAGGTCGCACAGCGATGTAGTTGCCTTTGACCAACGCCTCGAGGCCGGTAATCCCCGCAAGAGAAATCGACGGTTTGACCACCCAGAATTGGGTGCCTTCGACCAGGTAATCCTCGGCCAATGGGTCCATCGTCAATTCGGCGGTGGCCCCGGACAGGTCAGGATCGACCTTAAGCGCCTTGAGATTGCCGACCTGAATGCCTTTGTACATCACCGGCGTACGACCGGCCTGCAAGCCTTCGAAGTCGCTGAGTTTGACCTTGACCCGGATACCCGCCGCCGCTGCATCGAAGTCTTCGTAGAGTCTGAACGGCAGGCTTGGGTCGGTAGGCGGGCTGTCCTTGCGGTTTTCAGGCGTAGCGAATGCAATACCACCGGCGACGATGCTGGCCAACGACTCGCTGCGAACTTTCACGCCCGACAGATTGGCATCGATGCTGATGCCGCTGGCGTTCCAGAAACGTGTGTGTTTGCGCACCAGTTTGGCGTAAGTCGGCTCAATGAAGACCTTGAGTTCGACGGTGCTCTGGTCCTCGGACAGCACGTAGCTCTTGATCTGGCCCACCTTGATCTGTTTGTAGAACACCGGACTGCCACGGTTCAGCGAACCCAGGCGATCGGCCTTGATGGTCAGGTGCAGACCCGGCTGGGCATCGGAGAGCGGTGGCTCCTGAGCCAGGGCCTTGAACTTGCGAACCGGTTCACCCTCACCCGGACTGATCGCAACGTAGTTGCCCGAAACCAGCGTCTCGAGGCCAGTAATACCAGCCAGAGTCACGCTCGGCTTCACAAGCCAGAAACGCGTGCTGGTTCGCAGGTATTGCTCCACATCCTTGTTCATTTCGATGCTGGCGATCACACCTTTGGAACTGCCCTCGTCATCGAGCTTCAGGCTTTTGACCTTGCCAACCGGCATGCCTTTATAGACGACTTCGGTCTTGTTGACCTGAATGCCTTCGCCACTCTCAAAACGCACCTGAATCTCGATTCCGGTCTCGTTATAGGCACGCCAGCCGAGCCAGCCACCGATGATCAAGGCGATCAGGGGCAACACCCAAATGGCAGACCAGTTCGAGGCCGGTCGGGTTTTCGCTACAGGCAAATCAGTCATGGTCGTCGTCCGACTCCGTGTTATCCCAAATCAGTCGGGGATCGAAAGTTACTGCGGCAAGCATCGTCAGAATCACCACCGTGGCGAAAGCGATGGCGCCAAGATTGGCTTCGATGCTGGCAAGCCGCCCAAAATTCACGACCGCCACGAGGATGGCGATCACAAAGATATCGAGCATCGACCAGCGGCCGATGAATTCAATGAAACGGTACATCCAGATACGCTGGCGAGCCGAAAGGGGCTGACGGCGCTGCACGGAAAACAGCAGCAGTGCGATGCCCACCAGCTTGAACGTGGGCACCACGATACTGGCGATAAACACCACGGCCGCAATGGGGAACATTCCGTAGTGCATCAACTCGATCACACCGGCCATGATCGTGCTGGGCGCACCTTTGCCCAAGGAGTTCACGGTCATGATCGGCAACAAATTGGCCGGTATGTAAAGAATGGCGGCTGTAATCAGCAATGCCCAAGTGCGCACCAGGCTATTCGGGCTGCGGGCATGCACCAACGCTCCGCAGCGTGTACAGACTTGCTCATCGGTATCAGCTTCCTGCCTGTTCAATTCATGACATTCCTTGCAAATCAGAATGCCCGCATCAATCGCCCGCATGGGCATCCTCTCCTGATAATGCTTGCCAGATCTGGTGAGGCGACATCACGACCTCCAGCCAGACTTGAATCAGCAACAAACCAATGAAGCACGCCAGGCCGAGGCCTACGGTGATTGCTGCCATATCTGCCAGCTTGACGATCGCCACCAACACGCCCATGAAGTAAACCTCGAGCATCCCCCATTCGCGTATATGGTGATAAATGCGATAGAGCAACAAGCCGTAGCTGCGTCCGATATCAAAACGGATACTCAACAATACGGCCAGTTGGCACAGTAGCTTGAGCAGCGGGATCCCCATGCTGCACAGGAACACGACCACTGAAACGCTTTGCATGCCTGTATCAAAAAGGGCGACAACACCGCTCCAGACAGTGTCTTGCGAAGATTGCCCGAGCAGATTGAGTTGCATGATGGGTAAAAAGTTCGCCGGAATAAACAACATCAAGGCGGCAATGACCAAGGCAAGGCTGCGCTGTACGACGTTGTAGCGATGGGCATAAAGCTCGTAGCCGCAGCGCGGGCACAGGGCTTTTTCGCCGTGGGCGAGTTCTGGCTTACGCATCAGCAGGTCGCACTCATGACAGGCAACCAGATGGTCTAGCGGTAATTCTGACAGCCCTTGGGCGTCAACCGGATCCGGCATAAAGGCTCTGATTCTGAAAAAGTTGGGCCTATTCTAGTGCCATGGACTGAAAATAACTGTGCGAAATGTGCAACAACCAGTCCTGTTTTTTTCACGCGCAAAAACAAAACCCCAACTGCTTTCGCAATTGGGGTTTCG
>NZ_AKJL01000112.1 GCF_000282355.1 Pseudomonas sp. GM49 | reverse complement strand
CGGATACAAAAATGTCTTGGCTCATGGAGTCTCTCTCGCCTTATTGGATTTCTTTTATCAGAGGCGAATCAAGGTGTCGTACACCGGCCGACTCGATGCAGGGCTCAGCTATTCAGGGCAATGACGACAACAGTCCTCTGCCCCATGGACGCGCTCGCGCGCGACCCCGCATACGGTGCCCGGCCATTTGTAAAAATGGCGTTAATATTTCATACACTTTTTGTCATCATTCCCCGAATGACGCAGCTAATTCTGTTGCGATTGGCGCCTGCCCATCTAAAGTGCACCCACGCACGTGAAAAACATGAACCGGGTAAGGATGCACAACCATGAGCACTGACCAAGAGACGACTTTAGACGAGCCGCGGCTCAACAGTACGGAAATCCGCATTCTGGGCTCGTTGATCGAGAAACAGGCCACCAGCCCGGAAACCTATCCCCTGACCCTCAATGCCCTGGTGATTGCCTGCAACCAGAAAACCAGCCGCGAGCCGGTGATGAACCTCACGCCGGGCCAGGTCGGCCACAGCCTGCGCGCCCTCGAAGGACGCGGCTTCACCAGACTGGTGATGGGCAGCCGCGCCGACCGCTGGGAGCACAAGGTCGACAAGGCCCTGGAACTGGTGCCGGCGCAAGTCATCCTGACCGGGCTGATGTTTCTGCGCGGCCCGCAGACCGTCAATGAACTGCTGACCCGCAGCGGCCGCATGCATGAATTCGAAGACGCCGAACAGGTGGTGCATCAGCTCGAACGCCTGATTGCCCGGGGTCTGGCCGTGCTGATTGCGCGTCAGGCGGGCCAGCGCGAAGACCGTTACACACACGCCCTGGGCGATCCGGAAGATATCGAAGCGATCATGGCGGCAAGGAACAACCCGTCCGAGCGTGGCAGCAGCGGGGTTTCGGTTGAACGGATAGAAGAGCTGGAAGCGCGGATTGCGGCGTTGGAAGAGCGGTTGGCACGGCTGGAGTAATTTTTACCTGTTAATGATTACCCCTGTGGCGAGGGGGCTTGCCCCCGTTCGGCGGCGCTGCCGTCGTAAAATCGGTGGACGAGGTTGCTCCTGAATGACCACTGTGCCTGGTTATGGGGCCGCTTCGCAGCCCAACGGGGGCAAGCCCCCTCGCCACAAAGTAACCGCCATCCTGTACCGCTTACTCGCCGTCCCAGTAATCCACCCCATCCGCCTGCCGGGCCACCGCCACAAAACCTGATGCATTACCCTCGACATCGACCTTGAAGTCATCCATCACGGCGTATTTGCCGGAATCCGGATACTCACAGATCTCCGGCGATTGCTGGGTGCTGACGGCCAGGTAACGCAACTCGCCATTGCTGGTATTGATGATCTGATGTGCCCTTTCAGGCCCGCCCGGCGGGCAGGCAATCACATCACCGGCGCGGATTGGAAAACGTTCGGATCCCAGGCGGACTTCCCCTTCCCCGGCCACAACGTAGAACATTTCCTCATTGACCCGATGACTGTGAAACGGGCTGCCGCGCATGCCTGGCTCCAGCACATACAGGCGATAACCAAGCTTTTGCGCCCCCAGCAGCTGACCGACACGGGCCAGACGCTGTTGATAGCGACCGGCGGTCTCACCGGTCGGCGCAAACGATTCGGGCAGCGGTTCGAGTTCGACCGAATTCAGATTGAGAATGGGGGGATGCATCGACACCTCCTAGTGTCCTGTGTGGGAAATACGTTTCCTTTTGACGAGTGCCTGTGGCTGTCCGGCAAGGCGCCGCGACGAGTCATAGCAGGGCTATGGCGAGGAGCGGCAACGCAGGCGGGGGG
>NZ_AKJL01000111.1 GCF_000282355.1 Pseudomonas sp. GM49 | reverse complement strand
CCCCCCCAGCCTGTTCCTGGCTTCTGCCAGCAACGGGCCGACATCGGTCGGCAGTTCCGGCTGCACGGAGCCCGCTGGCTCGCTGAGGTGATATTTGCCACTGGAGCGCGGTAGCCAGGTTTCCGTGCGGCCATCGACGCCTTCGATGGTGAAGCGCTTTTGCCGGGTGACGGCGTCGGTGCTGGCGATACCGATCAGCAACTGGTTGTCTTCGGTCTCGAACAACTGCTGCCCGGGCCGTCCTTCTTTAGGCACCACAGAAGGGCGCGTCTTGATGGCATGGCGGGCGAAATCCTCAACCTTGTCGAGGTTGTCCAGGAACGCGGTGACTTGCTCCAGGTCCAGGTGTTGCGGGTAGCCGAGTGTCCAGGCGCCCAACTGACGGCGGAACTCGATATAGGTGGCCAGGCAGTCTTCGAGGACTTTGTTGCGCTGGCTGACGCTGGCGCTCACCTGGGGCAGGTGATGTTGCGTCAGTAACGCGCGGCCGACCTTGTTGCGGGCTGCTTTCAACTGCACGTGGAAGTACATCCAGGACAGATCGGTCACCGCGTCATAGCGGGCGATGATTTCCAGGGTGTGCGCCGTTTTCAGATAGAAGTGATTGGTGTCGCTGAATTTTTCATTCACGTTCGCCATGTCCTGCGCCATCTTCGATTTTTGCATCCGGTTGGTGATTCGACGGTTCCATCGATTGGCTTCCTCGACTGTCGTATGGAGCTGATCGAAGTCTTTGAGAAAGTCTTTGCGGACCTGCTTGCGCTGCGCTATGAGCTGCAAGTGCGCAGCGGTGCCAGAGAGCGGTGTGGTGTCTGAGCGGGCGATCAACTGATCGATACGGTCGAGGTGCTCCACCAGCCGTTCCTTGATCAGGCCGATCCGTCGCACCGAACGGTCGACGATGATCCAGGCGCAACGGCTTTGAATGTCTTCGATCTGTGTGCGTTTGCGGCCATGGCTGTACAGCATCAGCTCATCGAGATTCAGGTATTGGGCCTGGGCGATGTCGATATCGTTCGCGCAAGCGGCATCGGCACGGACCCGAAAGGCCGGGCGCTGAAGGGGTTCGAGGGCGAAGTAGTGCTTCAGCGTTTCGTTGCTGCTGCGGGTCTGAACATCGAGACGCCGGGTATAGGCGTCGGCGGTATTGGTCAGGGTCAATTGCCGACGCAAGGCGCGGTCCGTCCACCAGCGCGGCAGCCGGTTGCGAATGGCGGCAGGCCAGATCGGGTCGAGCCCGTCGGCCATGTGTCCGAGCACGGCACCGCCGCCCACGCCACCCCCTTCGATCACTGTGCCGTACACCGCGTAGTGGGTGTTCCACTGGCCTGACTCATCCAGGGCGATTGGCTGTTTGTAGGTCCGGCTGCTGGTGCCGCTCAAGCGCCAGCGGGGTGGATTGCCTTCCAGTTCGATGCGATAGATCCGCCCCTGTCTGAGCATGAAGTCGCCGTCGGCGTGTCGATACACGTTGCGATAAATGCCTTCGGTGCCCGGGTGCAGACCCGCGAGGGAAATCGGCTTTTCATATTCATAACCCTTGAAACGTTCCAGCGAACGCCGTGCCTGGTGTTGCGTCGATACCTGCAAGGCGCGCGGACTTTTGCCCAGCGCCCGCCACTGACGACTGCGCGTGGCAACGCGGGCAGTAGCAGGGGTGGCAATGGTGCCAGGGAGAATGTCCATGGCCGCGTCGATCAGCGACAACAGCACCGCCTCCACCTCGGCCAGACCATGGCCGACATCACCGCGCAGGAAGGCCGCCACCGCCAGGTTGGCGCTGTTCCAGGCGTCGTACAGGGCGATGGTCGCACCGACGAAGGGCAGCATGCCCACGGCCATTTTCAAGTAATTGAACATTGCGCCGGACTTCAAGGCGACCTGCTCCAGGTACAAAGCGTCATTGGAGCGTGATGTCGCCCGATGGGCTTCCAGCAAACGGCCCATGTGCACATTCAGCAGATGCGCTGCCAGGGAAGTGCTGGCTGGCCAGGGCGTACCGACGCCGATCAGCCCGTCGAAGTTTTTCAATCGGGCCTGGTTGATCCGACTGACGTGGTGGGCGATATCGCCCTTCAAGGCTCGACCGGCCAGGTAGTTGACCATCGAGCTGCGCAGGCAATCGTTGAACAGGCGCATCCGCGCCTGTTCAAGGCTGTCGAACTGGCGCAGATAAACGCCGTCGGGGCTGTCGGGCAGATACAGCAGGGTCAGGCCGCTGACGTGCTCCACGATAAAGGTGACGCCGGACAACGTGCTCGGTCCCTGGGCGTGGGTGTCCTTGCCGCCCACGGTCAGGTGCGCGGGCAGCAACTCGATGCGCTTGCCGTTGCTGGCAAAGGCTTCATGGCTGCTGGCGTCGATGGCGATTTCCAGTACTTGCCGGCCGTTGGTATCGATGTCCTTTGCCAACTCGGCGAATTCGCCTTGCAGGCGAAGCATAAGGCGCCACGGCTCAGTCAGACATTCGCGCCGATATTCATTGCTGAACGTCGATGCCGTCGAGGGGCCGAGAAAGGTCTCGCGGATCAGCGTTTCATATTGCCCGGCCAGATCCAGTTCGGTGACCAGCTTGCGCAGCCAGGACGCATTGATGGCGCTTTTCAGTTTCTGTTGTTGCGCGGTGTCGACCCCGCAGACCTCGACCCGCATGAACGACAGTCGCCACAGCATTTGCTGATCGATATTGCCCAGCGCCAGCTCACCCAGGGACAGCTTGCTGCGCTGCTCGCTGGCGACCAGCACATTTTGCTGAGGGGTGCCTGGTGCGGCGCCTTCAATGACTACTTTGCGCCAGCTGGTGGAATCCGGAACGTCGAGCAGCACCTGCGCCGCTTGAGTGAGGTCGAAGTCCTGGCGCAGCCGGGCGTCGACAGCCTTGATGGCGAAGGCTTCCCGTGACGGCAGTTCGCGTTCGAACCACGCGTGGGAGCGCTGCATCGCGGCGATCCAGGATTTGAACAGCGTCTTGAGCCGGTTACGCTGCACGTTGGGCAGTTCGCTATGCCACGACGGCAATTGAGCGGCCAGCGCACTGCTCTGGTTTTGCTCGACGAAGCGTGCGTACGCCCAGTCCCGGGCGGCGGATTGGGGGACGGTCAGGCAGGCGAGGGCCTGTTCGCGCAGTTTTTCCAGTTCGGCCACACGCTGGCTGGTACGAGGCGGAACAGGATTGGCGGCGATGATCCGGGCCGCCTGTTGTTCACAGCTGTGGAGCTGGGTTTGCAGGGCGTATTCAAACGGCGGACTGCTCAGCGGCAATACGTGCAGTGCCAGGGCAAGGTCGTTGACCGGGCGTTTGAACAGCGACTGTTCCAGCAGCTGTCGAGAGGCAAACCGTTGCAGTCCACCGAAGCGTCCGGGCCAGTAGAGCAACAGGCTGTCGGTCGAATGCGCCAGCAACGCCGAGGGTTTGGCAAACAGTAGAACGCCGTCCAGTTCCTCGGTTTGCGTGCGGCGGGTGTCACCTTCGGTGTCGGTTGCCGACAGTTCCAGCCGCGCGACCACCAGGTCGGCCGCTCGGGGCTGACCGGGGGCGTCCAGCACACTGATGAGCCATTGATGCTCTTCACTGTTGATCTGATTCAGGCTCAATTGCAGTTCGGCTTCGGCGCGCAAGCCGTCTTGGCGTGCCTGGTGCAGGGCGGCGTAATGCGGGCCCGCCTGGTGGCGCAACTCCAGCCATTTGAGGGCATCGACGGTGTTCAGTAGCGCCGTCGCGGCGGCGCTGCTGGCCTGCTCGGCAGCGCTGAGGGTCTCGAGTTGCTGGTGCAGGCGTTGCAGACGCGGATCCTTGGCATCCCCCGAAAAGTCATCGCCGAGCAGACTCTCCAGGGCCGTCCGTTGTTGTGCCAGCGCGCGGTGACGCATGCCCAAGGGAATATCGGGACTGAGCTGGCCGAACAGGGCAGCGTTGTCGCCTGTCTCCACAGGTGGCTGGTCGGGGGGCGCGACCAGCACGGCAGCATTGCCGGGCCGGTCCGCGGGGGCGACGGACAAACGGGACAGCAGAGCTTCGGCGCTGGTGTGCAGCACAGCCTTGTCGAGGACGGTGTAACCGACATTGACCTTGTCCATCGACAGTCGGGGCTGGTCGAACCGCTGTGGTTGATGCTCGGTCAACCAGCGCTCCAGTTCAGTTCGGCTTTGAAAGATCATCCAGGCGGATGAATGCGAAGGCAGATACAACAGCTGAGCGACCGGTTGATCGGTATCCCGGGTGATGACCAGCGCGCCCGACAGTTGGGCAGACAGACCGTTGTCATCATTGAGAGTCAGCTGTTCGACGTACACGAGGTGCGGGTCAGGCGTTGTTGTTTGCGCTGGCGGGTCGATAAGCGCCAGTAACATTTTGATCTGCCCGGCATCGAGGATGCCTTGGGCAAACGCCCATTGGCTAGAGACCTCGAAATGCTGGCGATACAAGCGGATGGCTTGTTCCCGACGCGAGCGATCGGTGCCGAGCGCGCGTGCGCTCCACCAGGCGGTGTCGAGGTGGACTTGCGAGCTTTGCGCCATGAGGGTGCGCCACTGGTCGCAGCATTCGTCCCAGCGCGCCGAGGCGCTCAGGCTCAGGCCTTGATCCGGGTTTGCGGGCAATGGGAGGGTAAGGCCGAAATCGGCCGTAAGGGGGGTGGTTTCGTCAACCATGACGATGAGTCTCCAGAAGACCGGGCCGTGCCGGCGTTACGGGCATTAGAGGTCCATCGTCAGGGGGGCAGGTGGTACATAGTTATCGCGGGGCCGATTTCGACGCCGGATGACCGCCCGGCACTCTTCATCAAACTGTCATGGAACTGTGGCAGCGCGCTTGAACAAACTTCATCAGACTCGCGCTCTACTGGGGTTCTGCGTTTTGGTGTTTTTTCATGGGTGCTGCATTCTTTTCACGAATCATATTTCTGGCCGTGCTGTTGTTCGGCCTGCCGTCCCAGGCGGCTTCGCGTTGTGACGTCAATGTTCCGACCGAACGGGTGGATCTGGCCCAGGTAAGCCTGGCGTACCAGAGCATCGGCCGTGCGTCGGACCCGGCCTTGCTGCTGGTGATGGGCCTGGGCGGGCAGTTGATTCACTGGCCGGACGAGGTGGTGGTCGCCCTGTGCCAGCAGGGCTTTCGGGTGATCCGCTATGACAATCGCGATGTCGGCCTGTCGACCTGGCGGCAAGCACCGGCCGAAGCCAACCTGACCTTCGAAGTGCTGCGCTACAAACTAGGATTGCCGGTGTCGTCGCCGTATTCGCTGACCGACATGGCCGACGATGGCCTGGGCTTGATGGACGCCTTGCATATCGATCGATTCCACGTATTGGGCGCCAGCATGGGCGGGATGATCGCCCAGCACATGGCGGCCATGGCACCGCAACGGGTCGAGAGCCTGACCCTGATCATGACCACTTCCGGAGCCGAAGGCTTGCCGGCGCCGAGTGCGGCGCTGGTGCAATTATTGTCCCGGCGCGGCGCACCGAACCGCGAAGTGGCCCTGGAGCAGCAGGCCGACCTGCTGGCGGCACTGGGCAGCCCGATGGTCACCGATGATCGCCAGGCGCTGCTGCATCAGGCGGCACTGTCCTATGACCGGGCGTTCAATCCCGAGGGCGTGAAACGCCAGATCATGGCCATTCTCGCCGAGCCGAGCCGGGTGGCGCTGCTCAACCAGTTGCGGGTGCCGGCGCTGGTGGTGCATGGCACGGCCGACCCGCTGTTGCCGGTGATGCACGGGGTGCATCTGGCGGCGCATCTGCGTGGCAGTCAGTTGATCCTGATTCCGGGCCTGGCCCATCGTTTCCAGGAGGCGTTCAAGGTGCCGTTGCTGGCGGCGGTGTTGCCGTACTTGCGCGAGCACCGTGAAGACACTTCGCACTGGGCGCAGATCGAGCCCGTGGCCGATCACAATCTCCTGTAACCCCCCAATCCAATGTGGGGCAAGCTCTCTCCCACAGGAGAATGCATCTATCCGTGAAAGCGTAGCCAGACAGTCACCAAGGCAGTGGCCACCACCACCCCCTAGTGACTTAGCCCGTACTTTTTCACTTTGTCGAACAGCGTGGTCTTGGCCATGCCCAGTTCCTGGCTGGCCTGGGTCAGGTTGCCGCCGCTGCGTTGCAAGGCATCGCTGAGCAGGTTGCGCTCGAAGGCTTCCACCGCTTCGGCAAACGCCAGGCCCTGATTGCCGCCGCCGGCACCGGGTTTCTTGAACGCAGGCAGGCCCAGGGCAAAGCGCTCGGCAACGTTGCGCAGCTCACGCACGTTGCCCGGCCAGTCGTGGCTCATCAGGTTCGAAACAGTCTGGTTGTCCAGTTCCGGCACTGCGCGGTCGAAGCGCAGGGACGACTGCTGCAAAAAGTGTTCGAACAGTTGCAGGATGTCCTCGCGGCGCTCGCGCAGCGGCGGCAGTTCCAGGGTCACCACGTTGAGGCGGTAATACAGGTCGCTGCGGAATTCGCCGGCCTTGCTCGACTCGTCGAGGTCGGACTTGGTCGCCGCGATGACGCGGCAATCCACCGCTACGCTCTGGTTCGAACCGAGGCGTTCGAGGGTGCGTTCCTGCAACACCCGCAGCAGTTTGATCTGCAAGGGCAGGGGCATGCTTTCCACTTCGTCGAGGAACAGCGTGCCGCCGTCGGCATGTTCGATCTTGCCGATCCGTCGTTTGCCCGCGCCGGTAAAGGCGTTGGCTTCGTGGCCGAAAATTTCGCTTTCGAAGAGGTTTTCCGGCAGGCCACCGCAGTTCAGGGCGACGAACTGCTTGGTGTGCCGCCGACTGAAATCATGCAGGCAACGCGCGACCAATTCCTTGCCGGTGCCGGTCTCGCCTTCGATCAGCACGTTGGCCGAGGTATCGGCGACGTTGGCGATCAGTTCCCGCAGGTTCTGCATGGCCGGCGAGCGCCCGATGATCCGCCCTTCGAGGGAGTCGCGTTCGGCCAGCTGCCGACGCAACGACGAGACTTCCCGCGCCAGGCTGCGTTGCTCCAGGGCGCGGCGGGCGACATCCACCAGGCGCTCAGGGGAGAAGGGCTTTTCCATGAAGTCGTAGGCGCCTTTTTGCATGGCGCCGACGGCCATGGAGATGTCGCCGTGGCCGGTGATCAGCACCACCGGCAGGCTGCGGTCGCGGGCCTTGAGCCGGGTGAGCAATTCCAGGCCATCGATGCCCGGCAGGCGGATGTCGCTGACGACGATGCCGGCGAAGTTGTCGCCGACTTGCTCCAGGGCTTCTTCGGCGCTGCCTACGCCGATGCAGGGAATGTCTTCCAGGGTCAGCGCCTGTTGGCAGCCGAGCAGCACATGGGGGTCGTCTTCGACGATCAATACACTAAGGTCGTTGTTCATATTGGCTCGGCGGGAGTGGGGCTTACCAACGGTAAACTGAGGACGAATGCGGTACCACCGCTGGCCGGGTGCTCGACACCCAGGTGACCGCCGGTGGCGGCGGCGAGGCTGGCGGAAAGGGTCAGGCCAAGGCCCAGGCCCTGTTCGCCGGGTTTGGTGGTGAAGAACGGTTCGAACAGGTGCTTGCGCGCTTCGGCGTCGATGCCGTGGCCGTTGTCTCGCACGCGCAGTCGATACTTGCCATCGAATGCTTCGCCTTCGAGCCACAACTGCGGCAGCGGTTGCGCTTGCATGGCGTCGAGGGCGTTGCCGATCAGGTTGACCAGAATCTGCTCCAGGCGGGTCTGGTCGATTTGCACCTGCACATCGGTGAAGTCGCGGTGCAGTTGCAGCTGTATGTGTTCCACCCGGCCGCCGTGCAATTGCAAGGCCGCGTCCACCGCTTTGCCGAGGCAGGCCTGGCCCTTGTCGTCCCCGCGCCGGGCGAACGAGCGCAGGCTGGCGGTGATCCGGCCCATGCGGTCGATCAGTTCGTTGATGGTCTTGAGGTTGGTGCTGGCCACGTCGAGCTGGCCGCGTTCGAGGAAGCGCACGGTATTGCCGGACAAGGTGCGCAGCGCCGCCAGCGGCTGGTTCAGTTCGTGGGCGATGCTGGTGGACATCTGGCCGATGGCCGCGAGTTTTCCGGCCTGTACCAGTTCATCCTGGGCGCGGCGCAAGGTCTCTTCGGCGAGGCGGCGTTCACGGATCTGGCCCTTGAGCCGTTCGTTGCTGGCGCGCAGGTCGGTGGTGCGTTCGGTAATCCGACGCTCCAGCTGGTTGTTGGCTTCCTGCAAGGCTTCCCGGGCGGCGAGACGGGTAGCGATCACCTTGCGCCGCTCGTTCCAGGCGATCAGCAGAAAGGCGCAGAGGGCAAACGCCACGGCCACCAGAATCCCCTGGTTGATCGCTTCGCGACGCAAATCCTGTAGCGGTGTGAGCAGGGTGAAATTCCATGGCGTATCGCTCAAAGGCCGGGTTTGCGCCAGGTAGCTGATGTTTTCATCGTCGGACACCAGTTCGCTGTTGGCCGGGAACGTGAGCTTTTCTACGCCTTCGGACAGGGTTTCCCGGGCCAGCGGCTGCAGTTCGTTGAGTGGGAACCAGTAGTACTGCAGGCTGCGGGCAAGTTTTTCCTTGGTTTCTTCGCTCAGCGGTACCACCGATTTCAAGCGTCGAGCCGGATCGCTGGAGAGAATGATGATGCCGTTCTCGTCGCTGACGAAGGCTTCCAGGCGCGCCCGCTGCCAGCGCTCTTCCATGGCTTCGAGACGCACCTTGACCACCGCCACGCCGATGATCTTGCCGTGTTCCTCCAGGCCATGGGCCAGGTAGTAACCGGGTTCGCCGTTGGTGCTGCCGATGCCGTAGAAACGCCCGGGCTGGCCGCGCACGGCGTTCTGGAAATAGGCGCGAAAGGACAGGTCTTCACCCAGGTAACTGTCGACATCGCGCCAGTTGCTGGTGGCCATCACGCGGCCAGTGGTGTCCATCACGTAGATGGCCCGACTGCGACTGCGCCGGTTCAGGCCTTCAAGGTAATCATTGACCGATTGCCGGTGTTCCGGGGTCGGGTCGGCCAGCAACTGCGAAACGCTGGTTTCGAGCTCCAGCAGGCTGGGCAGGTAGGTGTACTTGCTGATTTCGCTTTCGACAGCACGGGCGTGCAGTTCCAGCTGACGCTGGCCGTTCTCGCCAAGGCTGCGAATGCCATAGTGTTCACTGCTCCAGAAGCCGATATAGCCCAGACCGATCATCATTGCGATGATCAGCGGCGGCAGGAACAAATGACGAATCAGACGGGGTTTCACGGCGAGTGATGGCATTGCTGCGCGATAAAGATTGGGGTCGCATTTCATCACAGATGCCTTGGGTCAACCACAACACTTGATCGTGAACAAGCACTGGTGTGGGGGTGAGCTTTGTGGCGAGGGGGCTTGCCCCCGTTCGGCTGCGCAGCAGTCGTAAACCCTTGGCATGCGGTTTGACGTTGAAATGCCGGGGCCGCTCCGCGACCCAACGGGGGCAAGCCCCCTCGCCACAAAAGCCCGCTTCCACAGGGGGAGCGGTGTTTTCTTAGTGCTGCAGAATCTTGTTGAGGAAGTGCTGCGTACGATCGGCGCGGGCGTTGATGTCGCCGAAGAACTCCTCTTTCTTGCAGTCTTCGATGATCTTGCCGGCATCCATGAAGATCACCCGGTCGGCCACTTTACGGGCGAAGCCCATTTCGTGGGTCACGCACATCATGGTCATGCCTTCGTGAGCCAGTTGCACCATCACGTCGAGCACTTCGTTGACCATTTCCGGGTCCAGCGCCGAGGTCGGTTCGTCGAACAGCATGACGATCGGGTCCATCGCCAGCGCACGGGCAATTGCCACACGCTGCTGCTGACCGCCGGAGAGTTGGCCGGGATGCTTGTGGGCATGGGCGGAGAGGCCGACGCGCTCGAGCAGTTGCAGGCCTTTCTTGGTGGCTTCTTCCTTGCTGCGGCCCAGCACCTTGATCTGCGCGATGGTCAGGTTTTCGGTGATGGTCAGGTGCGGGAATAGCTCGAAGTGCTGGAACACCATGCCTACGCGCGAACGCAGTTTCGGCAGGTTGGTCTTCGTGTCGGCGATGGAGGTGCCGTCGACCACGATATCGCCTTTCTGGAACGGTTCCAGGGCGTTGACGCACTTGATCAGGGTCGATTTGCCGGAACCGGATGGCCCGCACACCACGATCACTTCGCCTTTCTTGACCTCGGTGCTGCAATCAGTCAGTACCTGGAAGTCCCCATACCACTTGTTGATGCTTTTGATAGAGATCATACGGCGAACCTTTTTTGCAGACGCTTGACCAGCTGCGAGGCGGCAAAGCTGATGATGAAGTACACGAGCCCCGCGAATACCAGGAACTCATTGGAGCGGCCAATGATGTCGCCACTGGCGCGCGAAGCATTGAGGAAGTCCACCAGGCCGACCGCGTAAACCAGCGAGGTGTCCTGAAACAGGATGATGCTCTGTTGCAGCAACAACGGCGTCATCTTGCGGAACGCTTGCGGCAGGATGATCAGGCGCATCATCTGGCCGTAAGTCATGCCCAGTGCCTGGGCAGCGCCCATCTGGCCCTTGGGAATCGACTGTACGCCGGCGCGGACGATTTCGCAGAAGTACGCCGCTTCGAACATCATGAACGCCACGATGCATGACGCAAACGCGCCGATCGGCGTGTCTTCGCCGGTGATCCAGCGCAGCACGAACGGCACCGCCAGGTAGAACCAGGTGATCACCAGCAGCAACGGAATCGAACGGAAATAGTTAACGTAGGCGCCGGCGATGTTCGACAGCAGCTTGCTGTGGGACAGGCGCATCAACGCCAGGATGGTGCCGAGGATGATCCCGCCGACCACGCCCATGGCCATCAGCTTGAGGGTCATGATCATGCCGTTCCACAGGCCCGGCAGGGACGGGATGATGCCCGAGAAATCGAATTCCATCATTTACCCCCTACGGAGATCAGGCCCGGTACGGCGACTTTCTTCTCGACCAGGCGCATCAGCAACATCAGGCTCATGTTCAGGGTGAAGTAGATCAGCGTTGCCAGGGTAAAGGCTTCGAACAGGTTGGCGGAGAACTCGGCGGTCTGTTTGGTCTGCGCGAGCAGTTCCATCAAACCGATCAGCGAGGCCACGGAGGTGTTCTTGAAGACGTTCAAAAATTCCGAGGTAAGCGGCGGAATGATGATCCGGTAGGCCTGGGGCAGCAGCACGTTCCAGTAGATCTGCGGCAGCTTGAAACCCATGGCGCGGGCCGCGGATTCCTGGCCTTTTGGCAGGGCCTGGATACCGGTGCGCACCTGTTCGCAAACCCGGGCGGTGGTGAACAGGCCCAGGCACACGACGACGCTAAGGAAGGCCGAGGTGGTCGGGTTCAGATCCTGCTTGTACCACTCTTGCAGGTCCGCCGGCAGCAGGTCGGGTACCAGGAAGTACCAGATGAACAGCTGAACCAGCAGCGGCACGTTACGGAAGAGTTCGACGTAGCAGGTGGCGATGCCCGATACGATGCGATTCGGCACGGTACGCATGACGCCCAGGATCGAGCCCAGTGTCAGGGCGATGATCCAGGCCGCGATGGCGATGCCGATGGTCCAGCCCAAACCGGTCACGTACCAGTCGAAATAGGTCTCGCTGCCCACGCCGGTGGACTTGAAGAACACGCCCCAGTCCCAGTTGTAATTCATTAGGGTCTCCCCTCAGTTCAATCGATGTACAAGTGCCCGCTTGGGGGAAGCTCCGTTCCCGCCTGTCCTTGAGGGACAGGCACACGCGCTCGGCTCGACAGCCACCGGTTCGAGTGTTTCCAAAAAATGCCAGCAGGAAGTGACCACCTCCTGAAAGGGCGAGGGCCCTCTCAGGAGATAAGGTTAGTCAGAAATCAGGATTTCTTGTCGTCAGCCGCTTTATCGGTCGGTTTGGCGATCAGGGCCTTGAGCTCGTCGCTCATCGGGAAGTTCAGGTTCAGGCCTTTTGGCGGGATTGGCTGCATGAACCACTTGTCGTAGATCTTGTTGATCTCGCCCGATGCGTAGGTGGCCTTGATGGCGTCATCCACAGCCTTTTTGAACGGCTCGTCGCCTTTGCGCACCATGCAGCCGTAGATTTCGAAGGACTGCGGAGTACCGGTCACTGCCCAGTCTTTCGCATTCTTGGCCTTGGCTGCTTCACCTGCCAGCAGGGCGTCGTCCATCATGAAAGCCACGGCACGGCCGGTTTCCAGCATCTGGAAGGATTCGCCGTGGTCTTTGGCCGAGATGACGTTCATGCCCATCTGCTTGTCGGCGTTCATCGCCTTGAGGATGCGCTCGGACGTGGTGCCGGCGGTGGTCACGACGTTCTTGCCGGCCAGGTCAGGGAAATCCTTGTACTTGGAGTCTGCCTTGGATAGCAGGCGAGTACCGATTTCGAAGATGCCAACGGAGAAGTCAACTTGCTGCTGACGCTCGACGTTGTTGGTGGTGGAACCGCACTCGAGGTCCACGGTGCCGTTCTGCACCAGCGGGATGCGGGTTTGCGAAGTCACCAGGTTGTATTTGACCTGGAGATTCGGCATGTCGAGGTCTTTTTTCAGCGCTTCGACGACTTTCAGCTGGATGTCGTGGGAGTAGCCGACCGGTTTGCCGGAAGCATCCGCGATGTAGGAGAACGGAATGGAAGCGTCGCGATGCCCGAGGGTGATGACGCCGGACTCTTTGATCTTCTTCAGGGTGCCGGTCAGTTCGGCGGCGAAAACTGGCGTGCTGATCAGAGCGGCAGCAATGGCTGCGCCCAGGATATGGGGAACGATGCGCATCAAATTTTCCTCGACATTGTTTTTTTTATGGAGCCAGTTCATCGGCCCTTTTTGTGCTGCAAATGCCAGAGCGCTACTGAAAGTGCGCGCCAGGGACATTCGTCGAAGAAGTGTAGAGCATGACTCGTGCCAGACCAGTGCTAATTGGTCAAAGCATTGATTTATAAGGAAATTAAATATTTATGGCGCTCATATTGTGATCGAAGGATCCGGTTAACCGAACCGACCCGCAGGTCGCGTTCGGAAAACCGAATGGTGGCTGGGTGCTACCTGGGTGTCAGGTGTATTTGCGCTTGTCGGGCGCTGGCGGAAAGTACTGGTACAACCAGGTTTCACTCAGCGTGCGGTCGTTGGTGCGGATGAACAGGCGCAGCTCGACAGGCTCCACGCTGTCATTGGTCGGGTACCAGTCAAACAGGATGCGGTAGCCCTTGATGTCATCGAGCTTGAGCACGCTGAAATCCTTGACCTCGCCGTTCGAGCAAGTGACCACCGGCTCGATGCCCGCGCCTTCAGGCAAACGGTCCAGGCCGCCGCCGGTGAAGTCCACGGCAAAACGGCGGGCCCAGACTGGCGGGTAATGCTCGCCTGGCGCCCAGCCTTCGGTGAAGCCGCCCATGCCCGAACGGGTTGCATTGACCCGCGCCAGTGGTGTGCCGACCGGTGGCAGTGCGCTCCAGTAGAGCTTGTAGCCGTAGTTCAGCGAATCGCCGGCAGCCACTGGTTTCTTCGGGGTCCAGAAGGCGACGATGTTATCCATGGTCTCGCCGGTGGTCGGGATCTCCAGCAGATCGACCGAGCCTTCGCCCCATGCAGTGGTCGGTTCGACCCAAAGGCTCGGGCGGCGGCTGTACCAGTCGACGGTGTCCTGATAGCTGGCGAATTCGTGGTCGGTCTGCACCAGGCCGAATCCTTTCGGGTCCTTGTCGGCGAAGGCATTGAATTGCAGGGTCGCCGGATTGTTCAGCGGACGGCAGATCCATTCGCCGTTGCCGCGCCACATGGCCAGGCGATCGGAGTCGTGGATTTGCGGGTGAATGGTGTCGCACATCCGGCGTTCGTGGGTGCCGCAGCTGAACATGCTGGTCATCGGCGCGATGCCCAGTTGGTCGATGGCGGTGCGTGCGTTGACGTGGGCATCGATCTCCATCACCACGCGCTCGGCCTGGCAGTCGATATCGAAGCGGTAGGCACCGGTGGCGCTCGGCGAGTCGAGCAAGGCGTAGACCACGAAGCGGGTGCTGTCCTTGTCCGGCGTCTCGAACCAGAACTTGGTGAAGTCCGGGAATTCCTCACGTTTTTTGGCATAGGTATCGATGGCCAGGCCGCGGGCCGACAAGCCGTACTGGCCGGTGGCGTCCACCGCTCGGAAGTAACTGGCGCCGAGGAAGGACACGACGTCGTGTTTGTCCAGTTCCGGGGCCTTGAACAGCTTGAAGCCGGAGAAACCCAGGTCGCCCTTGAGCTGCGCTGTGTCGACCGTGGTGTTTTCATAGTTGAACAGCGACGGGCGGAAATGCACCTCACGCGCCTGGCGGGTCCTGGGGTCGACGCTGTACATGCGTACCGGCTGCCTGAACCCCATACCGACGTGGAAAAACTGCACATCCAGCTGACCGTTCAGGTCATTCCACAAAGAGTGGTTGGCGTCGTAGCGGATCGCGTTGAAGTTCTGCGGCGTCATGGTCGCCAGGGTCGGCGGCAACTGTTGCTTGGTGTCCTGGTAGCGATTGCTGGCGAGCTGTTTGGCCTGGAGTTTCAGCGCCTCGAAATCGAACGCGGTGGCCTCGCCATCAGCGGTGCCGCTGTTGGCGGCCCAGGCCTGGGCCGCCAACAGCCCCGTGGCGGACAAGCCGGTGTAGGCCGCAATGGCCATGGAGGCTTTGAGCAAATTCCTGCGGTGCATAAATACAACCTGTCGTGAGCAATCCCGCGCCGTTCCTGGCACGTGCTGGATCAGAAATATCGGTTCGGACATGCCTTCGGCCAAACGCAACGGACTGTAAAACAGATGCCGGGTAGCTTAAACCGTTCGATTGCAGAGCAAAATTGATTGATGGCACAGCGCCGGCTCGGCAATGAAACAAGACATGTCGGGAAACAATTCCGACAGGGGTTTCTGATTTACAGGGCATTTCTGCTTTTTTCGATTAATTACTCTAAAAAACGCTTTTCAGCGCCCGGAATATTTCTATTCTGTGCTCATGACCGGTTTATGCCCTTCGGACCGGTGCGGTTCAGTGAGCACCCGGCGGCTGCTGAAAAAGGGATAGGGCGATGCGGTTTTTTGCAGTTTCTTTGACGTCTAGAGAAGGACATCGTCCATGTCGAAAGTACAGAACATCACCGAAATGTTGGGAATCTTTCCATGTCTGGCCAGCGGACGGCAAAGACGCCGGCTGAACTCCGAGGAGATGAAACTGGTGGAGCGCTATCGGGAACTGTCGGAGAACGACCGGATTGCGATGCGGTATCTGGTGGATGCGATGAGGAGTGTTTCGCGGTTTTGAAGCAGGGTGGGTTACCGTGAGAGCCATTTGGCCTTTACGGTGGCCAGGCTGGTTAACCTGCCTGCATCAGCGTCGGCTATGCCAGCGTCTATTGCTTGCTGTCGGACAGATTGTTGGTCGAGCTTATGGAGGTACGCTTCTGCAAACGAGCTATCACATGGAATCATTTCTATGATGTTTCGTTTGACGCTGTGAGTCTCGTTCATGTGGATATAGCTCATTCAGCAGGACAATTAATTGAGAGGACTCAAACCAAAGGGACGGACTGTGAAGTCTGTCCCTGTTTGATCGGCTTGATTTATCCCTTCAACGGCAAGTGCCAGCGATTGGGAAGGGTCTCTGCACCTGCATCAACTCAGGCATGTCTCGCCACTTGATCCAGGCGTGATGTTGGTAATGCAGCAAGGGCACCGAAACTCCCGCCCAATTCAAGGAACTCAGGCTTGGCAGGTTATCCACAGGCGCTGATTTCGCATCACGCAGCGAGGGTATGACTTCGTTACTCAACCACTGGCGCAGGTTGCGGTTTTCCGGGACGAAGTGGTGAACCAGCAAGGCGTACATGCCTGATTCGCTGACCATCAGTGTTTCGACCGTTTTGCCGTCCTTGAGCAGACAGACGGTGCGACGTTGGTCGGGATCGAGTTTCAGGGTCAGGCGTTCATTGAGTGGCTTACCCATCAAGCGACCTAGATCCTGGGCACAGAACCAGGCTTGGTTGTCTTGCATGAAGGTATGGAGGAAACGGTTGTGGCGGGTGAAGACGGTGGGATCGAAATAGGGAAGAGGCGAGCTTTGAGGATGCATTGGCATGGCGTGATTTCCGTTTTGGCTTGGAAAGTCGCCACCAACCCTTCGACAGGTGGGTGGCGGACCGAGTGACGTTCGAAGCCGGGACACTTCCAATCAAAACGGAAGCCGGAAGGCCCGCGCCACACGGCCCGCCATAATGCAGAACTGAAGGCATAAAACAGCCACAGTTCTATGGGGGCACACGAGCACCGTTTTGACTTGTTCCGGCTTCGACTCCGGGTCGCTGATTTGGCAGCGACGGGGACGAAGCCTATCGATCAGGCGCTCGCGGCGCCAAGTCTACTCTGGCGACGCGTGTTGTAGGAATCGAGGGTTTTTCAGGAAGGGCGGATCTGTAGGATCTTGCTGGTTTTGTATAAAGCTGAGTGGTGCTGATCAGTTAAGCCAAAATACGATCTGTAGCAGCTGGCGTAGCCTGCGTCCGGCTGCGTAGCAGTCGTAAAGCCTGCGTGCGAGATCTTCCTGAAACACCGCGTGGTCTGATTTCACGACTGCTACGCAGCCGAACGCAGGCTTCGCCAGCTGCTACTTCGCATTTCGCTTTCTGAGGGTGGTGTTTCATGTCCCCTCAGCCCCTTATTGACTTGAAGTCCTGCCCGTATCGTTGCAGGCAGGGTCTCCAAGCGAGGGCGAATACCTTACCGACTAACCTTCCACGCATCCCCCGCAGGCGCCTTTCCGTGGTCATACGGCTTGGCGATCCACATGTAGAGCAAGCCCAAACCAATAACGATGGCAGTACTCAGGACCATGGCGTAGTTGATGTACCACGCGGCATCCGGTGTCCGTGGCCAGGCCATGTTGATGATGGCCCCGACACCATAGACCAGTGCGCCGACGTTCACCGCCCAGCCCCAGGCACCAAGGGTGAATTTGCCGCTCGGTTTCCAGCCTTTCATGCGGGCGTACAGAGCCCCGAGCACGATCATCTGGAACGCCAGGTAGATGCCGATGGCGGCGAAGCTGACGATGGTGGCTACTGCATCCTGCAGAAAGAAGCCGAGGATGATGATCAGCGCCGGCAGGACGCCGGATACGAACAGCGCGGCAACTGGAACCTGAGTCGTAGGGGAAATCTTCTTCAGCAGTCGGCTGCCAATAACCATTTCGTCGCGGGCGTAGGAATACAGCAAACGACTGGCCGCCGCTTGCAGGCTGATGACGCAGGAGATGAAGGAAATCATCACCACGCCCATCACCACTTTCGAACCCACCGGGCCAAATGCGTTGTTGAGGATGGTGGTGACCGGGTCCTTGTCGGTGCCATTGATCACGGCTTGCATGTCCGGCACGGCCAGGATCAGCGCCAGGCAGGCGAACATTGCCGCGATGCCGCCGATGTAGATGGTCATGCGCATGGCCACCGGGATCTTCTTGCTCGGGTTCGGGGTTTCTTCGGCCACGTCGCCGCAGGCCTCGAAGCCGTAGTACAGGAACATCCCCGCCAGCGACGCGGTGAGGAACGCCGGCAGGTACGAGCCGTCGACGCTGATATCGAAGGTGTTGAACAACACGCTGATGGGTTGATGACGCTCGAAAATCAGCAGGTAAACGCCGACGATCACCGCGCCCACCAGTTCGCAGAGGAAGCCGAACATGGCGATCCGCGCCAGCACTTTGGTGCCGCTGAGATTGACCAGGGTGGCGAACAGCGTCAGGAACAGGGCGATGATGATGTTGGTGTTGTTGCTCGGTTCAAAGCCCATCATGGCGGCGAGGTACGGGCCGGCACCCACGGCAACCGCCGCGATGGTCACGCACAGGGCGATGGAGTAGATCCAGCCAACCATCCACGCCCAGCGCTTGCCCACCAGACGGCGGGCCCATGGGTACACGCCGCCGGAAATCGGGAACTGCGAAACCACTTCGCCGAAGATCAGGCACACCAGCAACTGGCCGCAACCGACCAGCAAGTAAGCCCAGAACATGGGTGGCCCGCCAGCGGCCAGGCACAAGCCGAACAGGGTATAAACCCCGACGACCGGGGACAGGTAAGTGAAGCCCAGGGCGAAGTTTTCCCACAGGCTCATGCTGCGATTGAAGTTGGAGCTGTAACCCAGCTTGCGTAGTTGCTCGGCATCGCTGTCGGCAAGGGCTACAGAGAGATCGGGTGATGCACTCATGTGTGTTTTCTCCGGAAAATCGGCAGATTTCGGATGTCCGAAACCGTGGCGGGGCCTTGAGGGCACCGCCCGGATCGGTGGTTATTGTTTTGTCTTCTTTGGTGTGGAGCCTGGTGGTGCTGGGTGCCGGTTTCTTCCTTGAGGTTGCGGTGACGCCATCGCGAGCAAGCTCGCTCCCACATGAACTGCGCAGTACCTGTGGGAGCGAGCTTGCTCCGGGCGGCGTTCCGACGATGCTTTTTCTAGTGCTTGAACATCACATGCCGCACGACGGTGTAGTCCTCCAGCCCGTACATGGACATGTCCTTGCCATAGCCGGACAGTTTCTGACCGCCATGAGGCATTTCGCTGACCAGCATGAAGTGCGTATTCACCCAGGTGCAGCCGTAGTGCAAGCGGGCCGACAGGCGATGGGCGCGACCGACGTCGGCGGTCCACACTGACGACGCCAGGCCGTATTCCGAATCGTTGGCCCAGCCGAGTACCTGCGCTTCATCGCTGAATCTGGTCACCGACACCACTGGCCCGAACACTTCGCGACGGACGATTTCGTCGTCCTGCTGCGCGTCGGCCAGTACGGTCGGCTCGAAGAAGTAACCGTTGCCGTCGACTGCTTTACCGCCAGTGATCAGACGGATGTGCGGTTGAGCAATGGCGCGTTCGACGAAACCGGCAACGCGGTCACGGTGTTGCGCGGTGATCAGCGGGCCGAGTTCGGTAGACGGATCGTCCTGCAGGCCGTACTTGATGCTGCTGACCGCAGCCCCGAGTTTCTCGACGAACTTCTCGTAGATGCCTGCCTGGGCATAGATGCGGCAGGCGGCGGTGCAGTCTTGCCCGGCGTTGTAGAAACCGAAGGTGCGGATGCCTTCGACGGCGGCGTCGATGTCGGCGTCATCGAAGATGATCACCGGGGCCTTGCCGCCCAGTTCCATGTGCATGCGTTTGACGCTGTCGGCGGTGCTGGAAATGATGTTCGACCCGGTGGCGATCGAACCGGTCAGCGACACCATGCGCACTTTCGGGTGGGTGACCAGCGGGCTACCGACGGTAGGACCACGGCCAAATACCAGATTGAGCACGCCGGCCGGGAAGATGTCCGACGCCAGTTCGGCCAGGCGCAGGGCGGTCAGCGGGGTTTGTTCCGACGGTTTGAGCACCACGGTATTACCGGCAGCCAGGGCCGGGGCGATTTTCCAGGCCACCATCATCAACGGGTAGTTCCACGGCGCGATGGAGGCGATCACACCCACCGGGTCGCGACGGATCATCGAGGTATGGCCCGGCAGGTATTCGCCACCGGCCGAACCGCTCATGCAGCGGCTGGCGCCGGCGAAGAAGCGGAACACGTCGGCAATCGCCGGAATCTCGTCGTTCAGCGCGGCGCTGTAAGGCTTGCCGCAGTTGTCCGATTCCAGTTTGGCCAGCTCTTCGCCGTGGGCCTCAATGGCATCGGCGAGTTTGAGCAGCAGCAGCGAACGCGCTTTCGGCGGGGTTTGCGACCAGCTCTCGAAAGCGGCGTCGGCGGCGCGCACGGCGGCATCGACCTGGGCTTCGCTGGCTTCGTTGATCTCCACCAGTACATGACCCAGCGCCGGGTTGAACACTGGTTGGGCGGGGCCTTCGCCGTCTTGCAGTTGGCCGTTGATCAAGAGTTTGGTTTGCATGGTTCTGTCCTCGTTGAAACTTTTATTTTTCTGCCGAAACCGAATCCCTGTAGGAGCGAGCTTGCTCGCGAAGGTCGTCAACGTTGACGATGGCTACCTGGATAACCGCTGCGTCTTCACGTTTTTCGCGAGCAAGCTCGCTCCTACAGGGGGATAGTTGTTGTCGGTATTGATTTATTTCCCGCCACTCCCCGCAACGCTCTCACCACCCCGGGTCAGGTAATAGGCACCGAGGATCGGGAGCATGGTCACCAGCATCACCAGCATCGCCACGACGTTGGTCACCGGCACGTCCCGTGGGCGGCTGAGCTGGTTGAGCAGCCACAGCGGCAGGGTCCGTTCATGGCCGGCGGTGAAGGTGGTGACGATGATTTCGTCGAACGACAGGGCAAACGCCAGCATGCCGCCGGCCAGCAACGCCGAGCCGAGGTTCGGCAGGATGATGTAGCGGAAGGTCTGCCAGCCGTCGGCGCCGAGGTCCATCGAGGCTTCGATCAAGCTGTGGGAGGTACGGCGCAAACGGGCGATGACGTTGTTGTAGACGATCACCACACAGAAAGTCGCGTGACCGACGATGATGGTGAACATCCCCGGCTCGATGCCCAGTGTCTTGAACGTTGCCAACAGCGCAATCCCGGTAATGATCCCCGGTAAGGCAATCGGCAGGATCAGCATCAGCGAAATGCCTTGTTTGCCGAAGAAGTCCCGGCGGTACAACGCCGCCGACGCCAGCGTGCCGAGGACCATGGCGATCAGGGTGGCAATCGAGGCGATCTGCAACGACAGCTTGATCGCTTCCAGCACGTCCGGCCGCGAGAACGCCACGCTGAGCCAATTCAGAGTGAAGCCCTTGGGCGGAAAGCTGAACGCCGCATCTTCGGTGTTGAAGGCGTACAGGAAGATGATCAGGATCGGGAAGTGCAGGAACACCAACCCGCCCCAGGCGGCGATTTTCAAGCCTAAAGAAGCTTTCTCAGAGTGCATCGAAGGCCCCCAGACGTTTGACGATGGACAGGTAAATGGCGATCAGCACGATCGGCACCAGGGTGAAGGCGGCGGCCATGGGCATGTTGCCGATGGCGCCTTGCTGGGCATACACCATGCTGCCGACGAAGTAGCCCGGCGGGCCCACCAGTTGCGGCACGATGAAGTCGCCCAGGGTCAGCGAGAAGGTGAAGATCGAACCGGCGGCAATGCCCGGGATCGACAGCGGCAGAATCACTTGCGTGAAGGTCTGGCGCGGCTTGGCACCGAGGTCGGCGGAGGCTTGCAGCAGCGATGGCGGCAGGCGTTCCAGCGAGGCCTGGATCGGCAGGATCATGAACGGCAACCAGATGTACACGAACACCATGAAGCGCCCCAGGTGCGAGGTCGACAAGGTGCTGCCGCCAACGCCCGGAATGCCCAGCACGAATTGCAGAACCGGTTCCAGCCCCAGGTGCTGCACGAACCACTGCGCCACGCCGCCCTTGGCCAGCAGCAGCGTCCAGGCGTAAGCCTTGACGATGTAACTGGCCCACATCGGCATCATCACTGCGATGTAGAAAAACGCCTTGGTCTTGCCGGTGGTGTAGCGCGCCATGTAGTAGGCAATCGGGAACGCAACGAAGGCGCTGGCAATCGACACGACAATCGCCATGCCCAGGGTACGCAGGATGATGTCGAAGTTCGACGGCTGGAACAGCGCGGTGAGGTTCGCCAGGGTCAGGTCAGGGGTGACCGCCATGGTGAAGTCATCGAAGGTGTAGAGACCTTGCCACAGCAGCACCAGCAACGAGCCCAGGTAGATCGCGCCGAACCACAGCAGCGGTGGCACCAGCAGCATCGACAGATAGAGGTTGGGCCGGCGATACAGCAGGTTGGAGAACCGGCGTAACGGCGAGCCGCCCGACCGGGTTTGAGAGATAGCCAGGGTGTTCATCTCACACCCCGCCCGCAACGGTGTCTTGCAACGCAATCATGGCTTCACGCGCCCAACGTGCACTGATGCGCTGCCCGGTCTGGTGCTGTGCACTGGTGTCCAGCCATTGGTTGTTGGCCTTGCTGATGTTCAGGGTCTGGCCATTTTCCAGTTTCAGCTCATAGCGAGTCGCACTGCCCTGGTACTGGATGTCATGCAGCAAGCCGCTGACTTCAATTTCGTGGCTGGCTAGCGGACCGTCGGCGAAGCGCACGTGTTCCGGGCGAATCGAGAATGGCTGCGGATTGCCACTCAACTGCTTGGCCAGTTCGCCGCGAATCACGTTGGAGGTGCCAACGAATTCCGCCACGAACGTGGTGGCCGGTTTCATGTACAGGTTGCGCGGGCTGTCGACCTGTTCGATGCGGCCCTTGTTGAACACCGCAACGCGGTCGGACATCGACAGCGCCTCGGTCTGGTCGTGCGTGACGAAAATGAAGGTGATGCCGAGCTGGCGTTGCAGCTTCTTCAATTCGCCTTGCATTTGCTCGCGCAGCTTCAGGTCGAGCGCGCCGAGGGGTTCGTCGAGCAACAGCACCCGTGGACGGTTGACCAAAGCGCGGGCCAGGGCCACACGCTGGCGTTGACCGCCGGAGAGCTGCACCGGCTTGCGGTCGCCGTAGCCGCCGAGGGCGACCATCTCCAGGGATTCTTCGGCACGCTTGAGGCGTTCGGCCTTGCCGATGCCTTTAACCTTCAAGCCGTAGGCGACGTTGTCGCGAACGTTCATGTGCGGGAACAGCGCGTAATCCTGGAATACGGTGTTCACATCACGCTGGTACGGCGGCAGGTGGGCGGCCTCTTCGCCATGAATACGGATGGAACCTGCACTCGGCTGTTCAAAACCGGCGATCAGGCGCAGACAGGTGGTTTTGCCCGAGCCGGAAGGCCCCAGCATGGAGAAGAACTCGCCGTCCTGGATGTCGATGGAAACCCGGTCTACGGCTTTTACTTCGCCGAATTGCCGGGAAACGTTGGTGAACTGGACTGCAAGCGTCATGGTGCGGTGCTCCAAAAAGGCGAAGGCCGTCGCAGCGGCCCTGCCTGGACTTCTGAAAAAACTGAATCGTGTTCGCGCATGTGTGGCTGGAATACTGACTGTGGTGAGGGGGCTTGCCCCCGTTGGGCTGCGCAGCAGCCCTGAAACGGAGATCGCGGTTTGTCTGCCAGACCGCGGTGACGGGTTATGGGGCGGCTTCGCCACCCAACGGGGGCAAGCCCCCTCGCCACAAAAGCTCCTTTGCCACAGTTGAGCGGTGTGTCAGCGGCCGCCCATGATCGCGATGTAGTCCTGGGTCCAGCGGCTGTACGGCACGAACTTGCCGCCTTCAGCCTGCGGGGTTTTCCAGAAGGCGATCTTGTCGAACTGGTCGAAACCGTTGGTCTTGCAGCCTTCGGCGCCGAGCAATTCGCTCTCCTTGCACGCCGCCGGAACCGCTGGCAACGAGCCGAACCACGCCGCGACGTCACCCTGGACTTTCGGTTGCAGCGACCAGTCCATCCACTTGTAGGCGCAGTTCGGGTGCTTGGCCTCGGCATGCATCATGGTGGTGTCGGCCCAACCGGTGGCGCCTTCTTTCGGAATGGTCGAGGCGATCGGCTGTTTCTCGTTCATCAGGCCGTTGACCTGATACGGCCACGAACTGGAGGCGACTACGCCTTCGTTCTTGAAGTCGCTCATTTGTACGGTGGTGTCGTGCCAGTAGCGGTGGATCAACGGCTGCTGGGCGCGCAACAGGTCGAGCACGGCCTTGTACTGGGTTTCGGTCAGTTCGTACGGGTTCTGGATGCCCAGTTCCGGCTTGGCGGTCTTCAGGTACAGCGCCGCGTCGGCGATGTAGATCGGGCCGTCATAGGCCTGCACGCGGCCCTTGTTCGACTTGCCGTCCGGCAGGTTTTGCGCATTGAACAGCACGCCCCAGCTGGTGGGCGCGGTCTTGAACACGTTGGTGTTGTACATCAACACGTTCGGGCCCCACTGATACGGGGTGCCGTAGGTCTGCTTGTTGACCACGTACCACGGTCCATCCTTGAGGCGCGGGTCGAGGTTTTTCCAGTTCGGGATCAACGCAGTGTTGATCGGCTGCACACGCTTGCCGACGATCAGGCGCAGGGAGGCATCGCCCGACGCTGTCACCAGGTCGTAACCACCCTTGGCCATCAGGCTGACCATTTCGTCGGAGGTGCCCGCTGTCTTGACGTTGACCTTGCAGCCGGTTTCCTTCTCGAAACCGGTCACCCAGTCGTAGGCCTTGTCGCTCTCGCCACGTTCGATGTAGCCAGGCCAGGCCACAATATCCAGTTGGCCCTCGCCGGCCCCGACAGCTTTGAGCGGCTCGGCGGCCTGGAGACTGGCGCTGGCCAGCAGCGCGGTGGTGATTGCACTGAGCAGTGCGGTCTTGTGCACGAACATGGAATTTCCCTCTTCTTCAAATTATGGTCGGGGCAGTTGTGAACGTGGTGAAGCAAGCCGTTGGTGGCTTGTTATAAGCGTAGTCAGAGATGCTCGCCATGGCGGGCCATGATGTGTCGCACCACGCTGTAGTCCTGAAGCGAATCGCTGGACAGGTCCTTGCCGTAGCCCGAACGTTTCAGGCCGCCATGGGGCATTTCGCTGACCAGCATGAAATGGCTGTTGATCCAGGTGCAGCCGTACTGCAAGCGCGCCGCGACCTGCATGGCCTTGTCGAGGTTCTGGGTCCAGACCGACGAAGCCAGGCCGTATTCCGAATCGTTGGCCCAGTCCACCGCCTGTTCAAGTTCATCGAAGCGGGTCACGGTGACCACCGGCCCGAACACTTCGCGCTGGACGATCTCGTCACTTTGCTTGCAGCCGGCGAGCAGGGTCGGCTGGTAATAGAAGCCGGCACCGGAATGCACCGCCGCGCCAGTCACCCGTTCGATGTGCGGCTGGCCGAGGGCGCGTTCGACAAAACTGGCCACGCGGTCGCGCTGGCGGGTGCTGATCAATGGGCCGATTTCATTGTCGGCGTCGCGTTTGCCGGCGAAGCGCAGGCTGCTGACCGCCGCGCCGAGTTCGGCCACCAATCGGTCATGAATCCCGGCCTGGGCATAAATGCGGCAAGCAGCGGTGCAATCCTGGCCGGCGTTGTAATAGCCGTAGGTGCGCACGCCTTCGACCACGGCCTGGATGTCGGCATCGTTGCAGACGATCACCGGGGCCTTGCCGCCGAGTTCAAGATGTGTGCGCTTGAGGGTTTTGGCGGCGGCTTGAAGAATTTTCTGGCCAGTGACGATATCGCCGGTCAGCGACACCATACGCACTTTAGGGTGGTTCACCAGGTGGCTGCCGACCCCTTCACCGCCACCGCAAATGATGTTGATCACACCCTGTGGCAGGATCTCGGCCAGTGCCGGAGCCAGGGCCAGGATCGACAGGGGCGTGTGTTCCGACGGCTTGAACACCAGGGTGTTGCCGGCGGCGAGGGCCGGGGCGATTTTCCACGCGGCCATCATGATCGGGTAGTTCCACGGCGCAATCGACGCCACCACCCCGATAGGATCGCGACGGACCATGCTGGTGTAGCCCGGCAGGTACTCGCCGCTGAGTTGGCCGGTCTGGCAACGTACGGCACCGGCAAAGAAGCGGAATACGTCGACCGTGGCATTCAGGTCATCCTGACGGGCCAGGTGCAACGGCTTGCCGCAGTTCATGGCTTCGAGGCGGGCGAGCAGGTCGGCGTTTTTTTCGATGACGTTGGCGATTTCCAGCAGCAGGTTCGAACGCTGCTGTGGCGTGGTCCGTGACCAACCGGCAAAGGCTCGATTCGCCGCGAGGATCGCTGCTTCGACTTGCTCGGTGCTGGCTTCGGCAATTTGCGTCAGCACTTCCCCGGTGGCCGGGTTGAGAATCGGCTCGACGCAGCCTTGGCCGGCAACTAATTCACCATCGATCAACAATGCGGTGAACAACGGGGTCTGCGCGCCAGCCATTTTTCGGGTTCTCGTTTTTTGTGTGGCTTCTTGTGTAGACATGGCAGCGCTCCCTGTGACTGGGGCCCGGCCGTCTTTATTAGATGCAACAAGACTAGTTCGCGGACCCGAGGACAACAAATACTAAATACTGAAGGTGGCATTCGATTAAATAGATGGCTTGCGCCCGCCGTGGGGTTGTTCGCGGGCGACCGTAAGGAACGGGTCCACCAGCGCCGGCCGCGCGGTGCCGCGACGCCAGGCCAGGCCGACATCCAGGGTCTGGCTGAGGTCGGCAATCGGCCGCGCTTCGATGATGTCGCCCTCCAGTGACCACGGGCGATAGGTCATGTCGGGCTGGATCGACACGCCCAGGCCGGCAGCTACCAGGCTACGCACCGCTTCGGTCGAGGCCGTGCGCAGGGTAATGCGCGGTTGCAGGGAGGCCGCTGACCACATGCGCTGGGCATTGCGGTCCATTTCATCGACGTTCAGTTGAATCAATGGCTCGCGGGCCACGTCGGCAAGGTTGATGCTGTCGTGTTCCAGCAGCGGGTGCTGGGCCGGCAGCCATAGCCGGTGCGGCGAGTGGGTCAGCACTTCAGTCTGCAAGGCGTGGCGGTCTTCGAGATTGGACAGGATCAGCACGCCGACATCGATCTCGCCGCTGACCAGCAAATGCTCGATGTACGGGCGCTCGTCTTCCATCACGCGGATTTCCACGTTGGGGTAGGCACGCTGGAAACGGGTGAGCAAATCCGCCAGGTAATAACCGGCCACCAGGCTGGTCACGCCGACGATCAACTGCCCGGCGACCTGGTCGGTGCTCTGTTGCAGGCTGCGCTTGGCGTTATCCACCGTAGCCAGGATCAAGTGCGCCTGACGCAGGAGTTGATGCCCTTGGTGGGTCAGGGTCATGCCCTTGGCGTGGCGGCTGAACAGACTGACGCCAATTTCCTCCTCCAGTTGCTGGATCGCCAGGGTCAGGGTTGACTGGGAAATGAACGCGGTTTGCGCGGCGGCTGAGATAGAGCCGGTCTCGGCCACGGCGATGAAGTGACGGATCTGACGCAAGGTCATCATGGGAAAGCACCCGGTGGGCTGTTTTTATCGATTGGCGGGAGTGTATATCGTTTTTTTTGATGGGCAGGGGCGCTGGCCACTATTGAGCAACATCCACGAGCGTCAATTGATCGGAGGCGGATGCATCAAACTCGACAACGATCAGGGACTACAGCACGGAAAGTCTTACCCTGAAGATCCGGCTAGACAGCTCAGGCTGGAACCGGGATTGAGCTGGAGTGGAGAAACAGGTGTATCAGACGTGACATAAACCTTGTGGGTTTTCAGGGGCATCGGTAGTTTGTACCGCCCCCAGCCCTCACAGGAAGAGAAGGAACACATGACCTCGCAGAATCGTCTGACGCATCTGGATGCCCTGAGAGGGATTGCAGCGATGATGGTGGTGATCGCTCACTTCATAGAAAGAACACCGCTCAAGGACACTCTCTTTTTTACCTACGTGAATCTTGGGCAAGTGGGCGTTGTGATCTTCTTTCTTCTCAGTGGGATGGTCATTCCCTACAGTTTGAAAGAAGGTAAACATGCGATCGCCTCCTTCGCCATTTCCAGATTTTTCAGGCTGTACCCAGCGTATTGGTTTTCCATCGTGTTGGCTGTCGTAAGTTCGTACTGGTTCTTGTCGACTAATGTTCCGGTGAGTACGCTGCTGATCAATATGACGATGTTTCAGGCGATCTTGAAAACACCGGATTTATTTGGCGTCTATTGGACGCTTATCATCGAAATGTTTTTTTATATTTCATGTGCAGCGCTATTTAGCGTGGGCTTGCTGGGACGAGTTTCCGTACGATTCGGCTCGGCAGTCGGGCTGCTGGTGTTGGCTTTGGTCTTTTCGATCGTTCGATTTTATTTGGCCAAAAAAATCCCCGTGGCGTTGCCTTTAAGCCTGTCGATCATGTTTTTTGGCAGCTTTTGGCGAGACGCTAGTATGGGAGTAGTTGAGGGGAAAGTACGTCGTTACATTTTTGTGTGGATGGCATTGTTCCTTATTCTTCTGCCCGTTATTTGCCTGCTCGCATACAACGCCGACTATGGACATAACGAAAACCCCTATGCGTACGTGATCAGCTATATCGCAGGAATGGTGATTGGCCTCAGCATGACTCTGTTCTTTCGCAGGACAGTAAAAAGCCTGACCTATCTGGGAGCCATCAGCTATTCGACGTATCTGGTGCACCCCTTCTTTCTGGAGTGGACGTCGTACGCAACAGACCTGCAGGCAGCATTCAATGTAGGTGTCTTTTTGATCTACATCCTGGCGACGCTCACCTTGGCAAGTATCAGTTACACCCTGTTGGAGAAGCCCTGTTTAAGCCTTGGAAGGAAGCTCAATATCAGGCTGCAAGCCGGACTCGCTCACAGGGTTGATCAGCAGTTGCCTCCTACTACACCGTAATCGCATCCCACGAGGGCATCGCTCAATTTCGTGAGGGGCGGTGCCGAGCAACCGTCTTATAAATGAAACACCGCCCTCAGCTATACTCCCCGCATTTCGAATCAGGCCCGAGGATTGACTGTGAAGAACTGGACGTTGCGCCAACGCATCTTGGCGAGCTTTGCGGTAATTATCGCCATCATGCTGCTGATGGTGGTCCTCTCCTATTCGCGATTGCTGAAGATCGAAGAGAGCGAAGCCAGCGTCCGGGACGACGCGTTGCCGGGGGTTTATTACAGCTCCATGATTCGCAGCGCCTGGGTCGACACTTACCTGCAGACTCAGGAAATGCTCGGATTGAAAGAAGGGCAGGGCATCAGCAGCGAAGACGCCGCGGAATTCAAGGCTTTCGAAGTGCGTCTGCTGGAGCAGATAGGTAACTACCGCAACACCATCACGACCGATGAAGACAAGGTCGAGTTTGCCGCTTTCGAACAACGGCACGAGGCGTTCAGCAGGATTCTGACGACAGTGCTCGATCTGCACAGTCGCAACCAGGAAGCCGAGGCCGTCAAGTTGTTCACCGAGCAACTGACCCCGGTCTGGACCGAAGGTCGTACGAAGCTCAACGACATCCTCCGCGAAAACAAATTGGTGGCCGACCACGAAATGGCCGCCATCGACGACGCCGTGCTTTCGGCAAAAATCAGCATGGGCATTTCCCTGCTGGTGGCCGTCCTGGCTGCCGGCCTCTGCGGTTTGCTGTTGATGCGCGCCATCATGGCGCCGATGAACCGCATCGTGAAAATCCTCGAAATCATGCGCACGGGTGACCTGAGCAGCCGCCTGAACCTGGAGCGCAAGGACGAATTCGGCGCGGTAGAGACCGGTTTCAACGACATGATGACCGAGCTCACTTCCCTGGTGTCCCAGGCCCAGCGTTCGTCAGTGCAAGTCACCACGTCGGTGACCGAAATCGCCGCCACTTCCAAGCAACAGCAGGCTACTGCCACCGAAACCGCCGCCACTACCACGGAAATCGGCGCGACCTCCCGTGAAATCGCCGCCACTTCCCGGGATCTGGTGCGCACCATGACTGAGGTCTCCACCGCCGCCGATCAGGCTTCCGTGGCCGCCGGCTCCGGGCAGCAGGGCCTGGCACGCATGGAGGAAACCATGCACTCGGTGATGGGCGCGGCCGATCTGGTCAACGCCAAACTGGCGATCCTCAACGAGAAGGCCGGCAACATCAATCAGGTGGTGGTGACAATCGTCAAGGTCGCCGACCAGACCAACCTGTTGTCGCTCAACGCCGCCATCGAGGCCGAGAAGGCCGGGGAGTACGGGCGCGGTTTTGCCGTGGTCGCCACCGAAGTGCGGCGTCTGGCGGACCAGACGGCCGTGGCCACCTACGACATCGAGCAAATGGTGCGCGAGATCCAGTCGGCGGTATCGGCCGGGGTCATGGGCATGGACAAGTTCTCCGAAGAAGTGCGTCGCGGCATGTCCGAGGTGCAGCAGGTCGGCGAGCAGTTGTCGCAGATCATCCATCAGGTTCAGGCGCTGGCGCCGCGGGTGCTGATGGTCAACGAAGGCATGCAGGCCCAGGCCACCGGCGCCGAGCAGATCAACCACGCGCTGGTGCAGTTGGGGGATGCCAGCAGCCAGACCGTCGAGTCCTTGCGCCAGGCCAGTTTCGCCATCGATGAGCTGAGCCAGGTGGCCGTCGGGCTGCGCAGCGGCGTTTCGCGATTCAAAGTCTGATGAGCGAAATCACGGCCAAACGCTCTGCCGTGAAGCAGGCGCTGCATGCATTGTTCCTGGTGTTCCGCATCGGCAGCGAGCGCTATGCCTTGCAAGCCATCGAGGTGGCGGAAGTGCTGCCGCGCCTGCCGTTGAAGCCAATTCCCCATGCACCCGCCTGGGTCGCCGGGGTGTTCGCCTATCGGGGCGCGGTGGTGCCGGTGATCGACTTGAGCGCACTGACCTTTGGTACGCCTGCACAGGCGCGTACCAGTACGCGGCTGGTACTGGTCAACTACCGGCCGGATGCAACCACCGAGGCGCACCTGCTCGGGTTGATTCTGGAACAGGCGACCGACACCTTGCGTTGCGATCCGGCGGATTTTCAGCCCTACGGCCTGGACAATCGGCAGACGCCTTACCTGGGGCCGGTGCGCAAGGATGAGCAGGGCTTGCTGCAATGGGTGCGGGTCAGCGATCTGCTGGACGAGCAGGTTCGCGCATTGTTGTTCCCCTCGCCGCCACTGGATCCGGCGCTGCTTGAGGAGCGGTCATGAATAGCGATCAGCGTTTTTTCGACTTCCTCAAGGAACGTATCGGTCTGGACGTGACCTCCGTGGGACCTGCGATCATCGAGCGAGCGGTGCGCCAGCGCAGCATCGCTGCGCAAGCACCCTCGGCCGATGAATACTGGCGCACCTTGCAGGGCTCGCGGGACGAGCAGCAGGCGTTGATCGAAGCGGTGATCGTTCCGGAAACCTGGTTCTTCCGCTATCCGGAATCCTTCGCCACCCTGGCGAAACTGGCGAGCAAGCGTCTGGCCGAGATCAATAATCTGCGCGCACTGCGGATTCTCAGCCTGCCGTGCTCCACCGGCGAAGAACCGTACTCGATCGCCATGGCGTTGCTCGATGCCGGGCTCCAACCGCACCAGTTCAAGGTCGACGGCATGGACGTCAGCCCGTTGTCGGTGGAAAAAGCCAAACGTGCGGTGTACGGCAAGAATTCTTTTCGGGGTGACGACATTGTGTACCGCGACCGTCATTTCATTGCCGAAGGCGAGAGCTATCGCCTCAATCCACGCGTACTTGAGCAGGTGCGCTTGCAGGTTGGCAATCTGCTGGATCCGGACTTGCTTGCCGGCGAACCACCGTTTGATTTCGTGTTTTGCCGCAACCTGCTGATCTATTTCGACCAGCCGACCCAGAAACAAGTCTTTGACGTGCTCAAGTGTCTGACCCACGTTGACGGCGTGCTGTTTATCGGTCCGGCCGAAGGCAGTCTGCTGGGGCGTTTGGGGATGCGCTCGATCGGTATCGCGCAGTCCTTCGCGTTCAGTCGGCAAGGGACGCCCGAGCCTGAGCCTTTGCCGGCATTCGTTCCAGCGCCATTGCCAGTGTCGCAGCCGTTGCGCAACCCACCGCCTGCGCCAGCGCGCAGTCGTCCATTTGCCCGGGTTGCGCCACTGCAGCCTGCGCCTGCGATCTCAGGTGCAGACACTGCCGTGCTGCTGGCCAATATCGCCGCGCTGGCCGATGAAGGCAAAAGCGCCGAGGCACGAGCGGCGTGTGAAAGCTACTTGCGCAGCCATGAGCCGGTGGCTCAAGTCTTTTACTGGCTGGGACTGCTCAGCGATGTGGCCGGCAATACCCTTGAAGCCCAGGGTTTTTACCGCAAGGCGTTGTACCTCGAACCGCAACATCCTGAAGCGTTGATGCACCTGGCCGCATTGCTGCAGGCCCAGGGCGACGCGCCGGGAGCCAGACGATTGCAGGAACGTGCCGCCCGCAGCGGGCGCGCCGCCGACAGTGAGCGCAAACGATGATCGCCTCCGACACCTTTAGCGTCACCCGGGATGCCCAGGCCATCGACGACTGCTGGAACCGCATCGGTATCCACGGCGACAAGTCCTGTCCGCTGCTCGGCGAGCATATTCATTGCCGCAATTGCGCGGTGTATTCGGCGGCCGCGACGCGTTTGCTCGATCGCTATGCATTGCAGCAGGAAGATCGCGGGCCAGTGTCCGTCGCGGTCGAGAGCGAGGTAAAGACCCGCTCGTTATTGATGTTCCGTCTGGGGGAAGAATGGCTGGGCCTGGCCACGCGCAGCCTGGTGGAAGTGTCGCCGTTGCAGGCGATTCACTCCTTGCCGCACCAGCGTTCCCGGGCCTTGCTCGGCGTGGCGAATGTGCGCGGCGCGCTGGTCGCCTGTCTGTCGCTGGTGGAGCTGCTCGGGCTCGACGGCACCAGTAACGTGGCTCCCGGCTCGCGGGTCATGCCACGCATGCTGATCATCGCGGCCGATGGCGGGCCGGTGGTGGTGCCGGTGGACGAGGTCGACGGGATTCATGCCATCGATGAGCACATCCTCGATGCCGCGTCGCGCTCGGGTGCTCAGGCCAGCGCCAAATACACCCGTGGCGTGTTGCAATTCAAAGGTCGCAGCCTGCGTTGGCTGGATGAAGAGCAGTTGTTGTCCGCCGTGACCCGGAGCCTCACATGACCCCCGAGCAAATGCGCGACGCCTCTTTGCTGGAGCTGTTCAGCCTGGAGGCCGAAGCCCAGACCCTGGTCTTGAGCGCGGGCCTGCTGGCGCTTGAGCGCAACCCGACCCAGGCCGATCAACTTGAATCGTGCATGCGTGCGGCGCACTCGCTCAAAGGCGCGGCGCGGATCGTCGGCGTCGATGCCGGTGTCAGCGTCGCCCACGTGATGGAGGACTGCCTGGTCAGTGCCCAGGAAGGCCGCCTGTTGCTGCGCCCCGAGCACATCGATGCACTGCTGCAAGGTACTGACTTGCTGATGCGCATCGCCACACCGAACAGCACGCCGGGGACCGCGGACATTGACGCCTATGTGGCATTGATGGCGCGGTTGCTGGACCCGGCGGCCGCTGTGGTTGCGCCTGCTGCACCGGTAATGGCCGAGCTGCAACTCGAAGCCCCCGCGCCCAGGGTCGAGTTGCCGACGCCTGCCGTCGAACCGCCAGCGGCGTCAGATCCGGCCCCGCGCAAGACCAGACGCACCACCGAAAACGGCGAACGTGTGCTGCGTGTCACCGCCGAGCGCCTGAATAGCCTGCTCGATCTGTCGAGCAAATCCCTGGTGGAAACCCTGCGGCTCAAGCCGCACCTTGCGACCATGCAGCGACTAAAGCGCATGCAGAGCAACAGCCTGCGCGCACTGGAAAGTCTCAACGTTCATCTCAAGGACCAGGCCCTGAGCCTGGAGGCCCAGGAAGCCCTTGAGGATGCGCGACGCTTGCTGGCGCAATCCCAGCAATTGCTCATGGAAAAGAACGCCGAACTCGATGAGTTCGCCTGGCATGCCAGCCAGCGCGCACAGGTGTTGTACGACACCGCGCTGGCCTGTCGCATGCGGCCGTTTGCCGATGTGCTGACCGGGCAGGTGCGAATGGTCCGGGATCTGGGTCGCGACTTGGGCAAACAGGTGCGGCTGGAAATTGAAGGCGAGAAGACTCAGGTCGATCGCGACGTACTGGAAAAACTTGAAGCACCGCTGACTCACCTGTTGCGCAACGCAGTCGACCACGGCATCGAAACGCCGGAACAACGCCTGCTGGCGGGCAAGCCGGCTGAAGGTTTGATTCGCCTGCGAGCTTCTCATCAGGCCGGTTTGCTGGTGCTTGAATTGAGCGATGACGGCAATGGTGTGGACCTGGAGAAGGTCCGCCGCAGCATCGTCGAGCGAAATTTGTCGCCCGCGCAAACCGCCGCGCAGTTGAGTGAAGAGGAACTGCTGACGTTCCTGTTCCTGCCCGGTTTCAGTCTGCGCGACACGGTCACCGAGGTGTCCGGTCGCGGCGTCGGACTGGATGCGGTGCAGCACATGGTCCGGCAGTTGCGCGGCGCGGTGGTGCTGGAACAGACGGCGGGCGAGGGCAGTCGTTTCCACCTTGAGGTGCCGCTGACCCTGTCGGTGGTTCGCAGTCTCGTGGTGGATGTCGGCGACGAAGCCTATGCCTTCCCGCTGGCTCATATCGAGCGCATGTGCGACTTGGAGCCGGCAGATATCGTGCAGGTCGAAGGCCGCCAGCATTTCTGGCACGAAGGCCGGCATGTCGGGTTGGTGGCGGCCAGCCAATTGCTGCAACGTCCGGCCAGCCAGAACAGCGGGCAAACCCTGAAAGTCGTGGTGATTCGCGAGCGCGATGCCATCTACGGCGTGGCGGTCGAGCGCTTTATCGGCGAGCGCACGCTGGTCGTGTTGCCGCTGGATGAGCGTCTGGGCAAGGTGCAGGACATTTCCGCCGGAGCCTTGCTCGATGACGGTTCGGTGGTGCTGATCGTCGATGTCGAAGACATGCTGCGTTCGGTGGACAAATTGCTCAATACGGGGCGTCTGGAGCGCATTGCCCGTCACAGCAATCAGGTGGTCGAGGCGGCCCGCAAACGAATTCTGGTGGTGGATGATTCCCTGACCGTGCGAGAGTTGCAGCGCAAGCTGTTGCTCAATCGCGGATACGACGTGGCGGTTGCGGTGGACGGCATGGACGGCTGGAACGCGTTGCGTTCTGAGGATTTCGATCTGCTGATCACTGACATTGATATGCCGCGCATGGACGGCATCGAACTGGTCACGCTGCTGCGTCGGGACAATCGCCTGCAATCGCTGCCGGTGATGGTGGTGTCCTACAAGGATCGTGAAGAGGACCGGCGCCGTGGACTGGATGCCGGGGCCGACTATTATCTAGCCAAGGCCAGTTTTCATGACGACGCCTTGCTCGATGCAGTGGTCGAGCTCATTGGAGGAGCGCGGGCATGAGGATCGCAATCGTCAACGACATGCCCATGGCGGTGGAGGCCCTGCGCCGCGCCCTGGCATTCGAGCCGGCACACAAGGTGGTCTGGGTCGCCGGCAATGGCGCCGAAGCGGTGCGCCAGTGCGCACAGGACACGCCGGACCTGATTCTGATGGACCTGATCATGCCGGTGATGGATGGTGTCGAGGCCACGCGGCGGATCATGGCCGAGACCCCGTGTGCCATCGTCATCGTCACCGTGGATCGCCAGCAGAACGTGCACCGGGTGTTCGAGGCCATGGGCCACGGTGCGCTGGATGTGGTCGACACCCCGGCCGTCGGCTCCGGCAATGCCCAGGAAGCGGCCGCGCCGTTGTTGCGCAAGATCCTGAACATCAGCTGGCTGATCGGCGACAAGGGCAACCCCCCGCGCCCGACGCCGGCGCCAATGCGCAACTCGGGCTCACGCCAGAGCCTCATCGCCATCGGTTCATCCGCCGGTGGGCCGGCAGCGCTGGAAATCTTGCTCAAGGGACTGCCGCGTGATTTCTCTCCGGCCATCGTGCTGGTGCAGCACGTTGACCAGGTGTTTGCCGCCGGCATGGCTGAATGGCTTGGCAGCGCCAGTGGCCTCAACGTGCGGTTGGCCGAGGAAGGCGAGCCACCGCAAAGCGGCACGGTGTTGCTGGCCGGCACCAATCACCATATCCGCTTGCTGAAAAACGGCACGCTGGCCTACACCGCCGAACCGGTCAACGAAATCTACCGACCCTCAATCGATGTGTTCTTCGAGAGCGTGGCCAGTTACTGGAACGGTGACGCCATAGGGGTTTTACTCACCGGCATGGGGCGTGATGGCGCCCAAGGGCTTAAACTCATGCGCCAACAGGGCTACCTGACCATCGCACAAGACCAAAGCAGCAGTGCGGTGTACGGCATGCCGAAGGCGGCCGCAGCCATCGACGCTGCCGTGGAGATTCGCCCGCTGGACAAGATAGCGCCACGACTGCTGGAAATTTTCGCCAAATGAGCACCTTTTTCCGCATTCCTGGTCCAGGTAGTACTCAGGTGACCGCACATGAATGAATTACAGCTCGATGACTTCAAGACCGACGAAAACGCCGCCATGGTGTTGCTGGTGGACGATCAGGCAATGATCGGCGAAGCCGTGCGCCGCGGCCTGTCGAATGAAGATAATATCGATTTCCACTTCTGCGCCGACCCGCACCAGGCCATCGCCCATGCGGTCCGCATCAAGCCGACGGTGATTCTTCAAGACCTGGTGATGCCGGGGCTGGACGGCCTTAGCCTGGTGCGCGAATACCGCAATCACCCGGCGACCAAGGACATTCCGATCATCGTCCTGTCGACCAAGGAAGACCCGCTGATCAAGAGCGCGGCCTTCGCGGCCGGGGCCAACGATTACCTGGTCAAGCTGCCGGATACCATCGAACTGGTCGCGCGCATCCGCTATCACTCGCGTTCCTACATGACCCTGCTGCAACGGGATGCGGCGTACCGCGCGTTGCGGGTCAGCCAGCAGCAACTGCTCGATACCAACCTGGTGCTGCAACGCCTGATGAATTCCGATGGCCTGACCGGGCTGTCGAACCGTCGGCACTTCGATGAATACATGGAACTGGAGTGGCGCCGTTCGCTGCGTGAGCAGAGCCAGTTGTCCTTGCTGATGATCGATGTCGACTACTTCAAGGCCTACAACGACAGCTTCGGCCACCTGGAAGGCGATGAAGCCCTGCGCAAGGTCGCCGCGGCGATTCGTGACGCGAGCGCCCGGCCTTCGGACCTGCCGGCCCGTTACGGCGGCGAAGAGTTCGCCCTGGTACTGCCTAACACCTCCCAGGGCGGGGCGCGGCTGGTTGCCGAGAAGCTGCGCCAGACCGTGGCAGCCTTGAAGATCCCACATAATTCGCCGACCGAAGGTTCGAGCCTGACCATCAGCATCGGCCTGTCGACCATCACCCCGAAAGCAGGCAGCAACTGCCGCGACCTGATCCTGGCGGCGGACAAGGGGCTGTATTTGGCGAAGAACAATGGGCGCAATCAGGTGGGGATCGGGTAACGCACGACCTGATGGTGATGAAACTGTGGCGAGGGGGCTTGCCCCCGTTCGGCTGCGAAGCAGTCGTAAAACCAGTCAATACGGTATGCCTGGCAGACATAGGCGGCGGTTTTGGGGCCGCTTCGCGACCCAACGGGGGCAAGCCCCCTCGCCACAGAAAGTCCCCTCGCCGCACGCGCAGTATTCGATCCATTGACTGCGTCGATAGTCACCATTGATTCAATGAAGTTCTCTTAAAAAATCCCCGGCGTAACATCTGCTCCATACCAACCCATTACACCCCGGAGCACACCATCATGAAACGCCAAACCCTTCTCAGCATCGCTTTCTCGGTTTTCGCCGTTAACGCTTTTGCCGCCACTTCTGCTCAACCTGTGGTCGCTGAAGGCGGCTCGGATCGTCTGATTGAAAGCCGTGTAGCTGAGGGTGGTTCCGATCGTCTGATCGAAAATCGAGTGGCCGAAGGTGGTTCGGATCGTCTGCTGGAAAAACGTGTTGCCGAAGGCGGTTCCGACAAACTGCTGCAAAACCGCGTTGCCGAAGGCGGTTCCGACAAACTGCTGCAAAACCGCGTCGCTGAAGGAGGTTCCGACAAACTGCTGCAAAACCGCGTCGCTGAAGGCGGTTCCGACAAACTGCTGCAAAACCGCGTTGCCGAAGGCGGTTCCGACCGTCTGATCGAAAGCCGCGCTGTCTGAATGCAGTGCTTTACCGCAGGACTCAATGAAAAGCCCGGCCTCAACAGCCGGGCTTTTTCGTGCGGGTCATCAATTCGTCCGTGGTTCATGCACTTTCGCGTATCGCGAGAGGCCAATCTTGATGCCGACCAGGATGGGCGCGGCGAAGACGAACAGCAGGGCCACCGCAAAGAACGCCGTATCGAAGGCAATCACCGTGGCCTGACCTGACACCGTTTTACCCAGCAGGCTCGTGGCTGCCCGGCCAGCGGCCAACTGATCCATGCCCTTCCCTGCCAGCATCGCGGTTACGGTCGTCAGCCGTTCGATGAGCGCGTGCCCACCCGGAGTGACGTTGGCGCCGAGGACCACGCTATTGCTGACAACCTGATGGTCGATCAAGGTCTGCAGCCCCGCGACACCCATCAAGCCACCCAACTGGCGCCCTGTATTGAACAGGCCGATGCCGCTGGCCAGGTTGCGGCTGTTGAGGTGGGTGAAAGCAATCAGCGTGATCGACAGAAACAGGAAGCCAAGGCCCAGGCCGCGCAACAGGATGGCCGCCATCATGTCATTGGTGCCGCTTTCGCTGGTGGAGCCGGACAGCATCCACATCGCCGCCATGATCAGCAGGATGCCCAAGGGCACGGTAGCCACCGGCGGCACACGGCGGACTTTGAATAACCAGGCAGCGATGAGCAGTGAACCGACAAAAAAACCGCCACTGGGCAACAGAAGCAGGCCGGCATCGGTCGGCGTGAACGCGAGCACTGACAGGGCGAACGCCGGGATCAGGTACGCGCTGCCGAACAAGGCGGCACCAGCGACGAAACTGACGATAAAGGCAAAGGTGAAGTCGCTTGATTTGAACAGGCTGAAGTCGAGCAGCCCCTGGCCGTTGGCCAAAACCTGTTGGCCGAGAAAGGCCAGCAGCGCGGCGGCGCCAATCACCGTCAGCAACAGGATGCGCGGTTCCTCGAACCAGTCCCAGCGGCTGCCCTGGCTGAGCACGTAGGTGAAACAGAACAACGCGGCAGCGATCAGCGAACAGCCAAGCCAGTCAAACGAACGTTGCCGGCCCCTGGCGGGCATGGGGTGGTCGGCGATGAGCAAGAGGCCGATCGCCGCCAGGGCCAGCGGCACCACGCTGAAGAAAATCCAGGTCCAGGACTGGCTGTCGATCAACCACCCTTGCAGGGCCGGTGCGAGGGTCGCAGACGCGACCACGGCCGCCATGGCGAACAGGGCTTGCAGAATCGGCTGAAGGGCGCGCGGATAGCCGCGAAATATGATCGCCTGGCCTGCTACCAGCAAAGTACCGCCAGTGAAGCCTTGCAGGATGCGCAATGCGATCAGCAGCTCCAGCCAGGCGGTAACGGCAGCCACGCAGCACGCCAGGCCCATGACCAGGGTTGCGCCGATGATCACGTTGCGCGCAGAAAACCGCTGCATCAGCCAAGGGGCGATCATGAACCCAATCAGCTTGAGCGCGATGTAGCCGACATCCAGCCAGGCGAATTCATCAGGCGTGGCATAGGTGTCGCCGATGATGTCGGCGCGGCCGAGGGCCAGCACGGTGCTGGCGATCGCTTCGGTCAACGTGGCCAGGACGATGCCCGCGATGAGCAGCACGCCGGTCGTCGGTCTGGCGCTACTCATGAGCCGGCTCCTTGCGCAACCTCTACCCGCGCGGACAGCCCCGGCACGATGCGCCCCGGTAGTGGATTGTCAGCCAGGCGGATCTTCACCGGAACGCGCTGCACCACACGCACAAAGTTCCCGGTGGCGTTGTCGGGCGGCAACAGACTGAACGCCGAGCCACTGCCCGGTGCAAAGCTGTCGACTACGCCATCGAGTGCCGCGTCGGGGTAGCCATCGACCGTGATGCGAACGTGCTGGCCGGGGCGAATATGTTCGAGCTGGGTTTCCTTGAAATTCGCCACGACCCACACATCGTTGACCGGCACGATATCGAGCAGGGAAACGCCCGGCGTGACGAAGCGGCCGAGGCGAATCTGACGGTTACCGACCACACCATCCACCGGTGCATGTACCACAGTGTGCTCAAGATCGATCCGGGCAAGATCTCGCGCGGCCTGCGCTTGCATCACGGCGGCCACGGCAGCCTCGCGCTCGGCCACAAACACCGTGATGCGTTGTTGTTGCGCCTCGACCGTTGCCGAAGCGGCCGAAACCGAAGCCACGGCTCTGGATTGCGCCGTGCCGGTTTCATCGACCAGCGCCTGGCTCACCGCATTGCTGACGATCAGCTTGCGGCTGCGGTCATGGGTCTTGGCCGCCAGGCTCATGTCGGCGGTGGCCGAGCGCCTTTGTGCTTCGGCCTGCCTGATCAGCGCATGCTGAAGCTGGATCTGCGCATCGACATGGGTCAGGCGCGCCTGGGCGGCGCTGACATTGGCCTCGGCTTGCGCAAGTTTGGCGCGATAGTCGCGGTCATCGATACGAAACAGCACATCACCCGCGTGCACGGCCTGGTTATCCCCGACCTCGACCGCCGTGACATAGCCGGCGACCTTGGCGGCCAGCGAGGTGACGTCCCCGCGGACATACGCGTTGTCGGTCGAGGTCACGCCATTCGAAAACGCCATGCCCCCCCACACCGCCACGACTATCAAGGCACCGACGCACAGCAACAGGCCGATGGTCTTGCGCTTGCTGCGCCGCACCACGACCTCAGGCGTTCCGGTACTTGCGCTGGTGGCAATGGCGGACTTGTCCAGGAGCGAGTTCATTTTTTCATATCCTGTTCAGTGCCAAGAACTAAAGCAGCCACTGGGCGACAGGGTCTGCCGCCCGGCTGTCGAACCTTCATGAGCGCGTTGATCGGCTCACTGTTTGATCGGTGTAACGAGCACCTTTTCGTCGGTGTCGAGGACGAACACCGCCAACAGGCGTGCAGGTTGGGTATCGCTGGCGTTGGCGCTGACCAGATGCACGGAACCCGGCTCCTCTACGAAGTTTTCGCCGACCTTGTAGATCTTTTCCGGCTGACCTTTGACCTGGATGCGAAACGAGCCTTCAAGGACCGTTGCATAGATAAAGGCCGTTTTCGGATGGGTATGGGCTGGCGATGCGGCGCCCGGCCCGTACTCGACGACCACGCCCCTCATGCTCTTGCCCGGAATATTGGGAATGGGACGGTCGAACACGACCGTCACCTTGCCGGGGGGCGGCTCGGCGGCCGATGCGGCGCTGATCGAGAGCGCGGCGAAGACAGCGGCCATCAGCAATCGGGTAACCATGGGATTTCTCCTGGATTCGTAGGGAAATGTGAGGGTGCGATTCGTTACTGCGCCGTCGACCGGGCCAGCCAGTCGTCGAAGCGGATCGCCCCCAGGCGTGCGTTCTTGCCGGTGACCAGCGATTGATCGTCGAGCACGGCGCCGAAGTAACGGGCATGTACATCCGGCACAACCTTGCGGTTGTCCTGGGTCGCCCGCAGATAGCGCCTGGCCAGTTCGTCGATCGGCATGGTTTCCGGGCCGCCAACTTCAACCGTGCCATTGACCGGTGCTGCCAGCACGACATCGGCCAGCGCCGCTACCACGTCGTCGGACGCAATCGGCTGGATCAGCGCCGGCGAAGCATGAATCTCATCGCCGACGGTGAACGACTGGACAATGCCGCCGGCAAACTCGGAGAACTGCGTGGCACGCAAAATGGTGTAAGGCATGTCGGACGCCTTGATAATGGCCTCCTGCGCGACCTTGGCCCGGAAATAACCGGTATCGGGAAGCCGTTCGCTCCCGACAATCGACAGGGCAACGTGATGACGAACCCCGGCGGCGGCTTCGGCGGCCAGCAGGTTACGGCTCGACGTTTCAAAGAAGTCGAGAACGGCCTGGTCCTCCCAAGACGGCGCGTTCGCCACGTCGACCACCACATCAGCACCATCCATCGCTTCGGCCAGGCCTTCGCGGGTGATGCTGTTCACGCCCGTGCTGGGGCTGGCGGCAAGCGCGTCATGGCCGCGCTCGCGGAGGGTATTCACAAGTTTCGATCCAATGAGGCCGGAGCCTCCGATGACGACGATCTTCATGGCTTTTCTCCACTTGTCGACTGCAACGATTGCGTCGGTGTAGAGAGATTGCCTGCACGCGTGAGGCAAGTCCTTGCGCCGGGCTTGGGTTTGCCTTGGCGAGCGCTTGGATTTATGTCCAAAGCTACTGAAGTTCCTCCAGCTACCCTTGCCGCTGACGGTGCAGCGGGTGTCGAGCTGCCGTATCATCTTCCCCAGTTACCAACCGCCAGCCGCCTGGGACACGGCGTTGAGGGCGCTTCGCCAGGGGATGCTCAACTTGCCATTCGCGTTTGAAGATTACGTGCTCGATCAGGAGCGCCGGGAACTGACCTTGCGCGGGCAGGTCGTGGCCGTCGGACCGCAGGTCTTCGACCTGTTGCTGCTGTTCGTCAATAATCCCGATCGGGTCCTCAGCAAGGACGAGTTGCTCAAGTCGGTGTGGGGCGGCCGGATCGTTTCGGAATCGACGATCACCAGCCACATCAATGCGGTACGCAAGGCCATCGGTGATACCGGGGAGGAGCAACGCCTGGTGCGCACCGTCGCCCGCAAGGGCTACCGCTTCGTCGGCCGGATCAACGGTGACACGAACGGGGAAGCTCGACAGCCTGACATCGACGAGCGCCCGACCGCTGCCCCGAAGCCAATCCCTTCCCCTGCGCTCGTCCTGCCGGACAAACCCTCGATCACCGTCCTGCCCTTCCAGAACCTGAGCGGCGATCCGGAGCAGGAATACTTCGCCGACGGCGTCGTGGAGGACATCATCGCCGCCCTGTCGCGTATTCGCTGGCTGTTCGTCATCGCGCGCAATTCGAGCTTCACCTACAAGGGCCGGGCGGTGGACGCCATGGGCGTCGGCCAGGAGTTGGGCGTTCGCTACGTGCTCGAAGGCAGCGTGCGCAAGAGCGGGAACAAGCTGCGCATTACCGGGCAACTGATCGACGCGACGAGCGGGACGCACATCTGGGCGGAGCGCTTCGAAGGCCTGCTCGACGACATCTTCGAGCTGCAAGACCAAGTCACCGAAAGCGTCGTCGGCGCGATCGCGCCACAACTGGAGCGGGCGGAAATCGAACGCGCCAAACGCAAGCCGACGGAAAGCCTGGACGCCTATGACTACTACCTGCGTGGCATGGCAAAACTGCACAGCGGCAGCCGGGAAGCCATCGAACAGGCGCTGCCGATGTTCTACCAGGCCATCGAACTCGATGCGGAGTTTGCCTCGGCCTATGGCATGGCCGCCTGGTGCCACTTCTGGCGCAAGCTCAATGGCTGGATGACCGATCGGCCCGCAGAAATCGCCGAGGGCATACGGCTGGCGCGTCTGGCAGTGACCCTCGGTCGCGATGATGCTGTCGCGTTGACCCGAGGCGGACATGCGCTGGCTCATCTCGCCGGCGAAGTCGACGCCGGCATCGCACTGCTCGACAGGGCGCGCCTGCTCAATCCCAACCTCGCCCCCGCCTGGTTTCTGGGCGGTATCCTGCGGGCGCTGCACGGTGAAACGGACGCCGCCATCGAACATCTGAACCATGCCGTGCGCTTGAGCCCGGTGGATCCGGAAATGTTCAGGATGCAGGTCGGGATGGCGCTCGCGCATTTCTTCGCCGGGCACTTCGATACCGCCGCAGACTGGGCGGAAAAGGCCCTGGGCAACCTGCCCAGTCTGCTGGTTGCGGCGGCATTGGTGGCGGCCAGTCATGCGCTCGACGGTCGGATAGATAAAGCGAATCTGGCGATGCAACGCCTGCAAGCGCTGGATCCCTCTTTGCACCTCGGCATCCTCAAGGAATGGCTGCCCATTCAACGGCCTGAGGACTTCGCCCGTTTCGCCGATGGACTGCGGCTGGCGGGGTTGCCGGAATAAAGCCGACCACCCTTGACCTGTAGGAGCGAGCTTGCTCCGGGCGGCGTTCCGACGATGGACTTGAGGACACCGCGTTTAATCAGAAAACCCGCGTCATCGTTAACGACCATCGTCGGAACGCCGCCCGGAGCAAGCTCGCTCCTACAATTGCAACGGTAGGCCTTTGACTTAACGCCACGTCCAAAATCGCTTTCTCGGATTCGATGTAACTTGCCTTCGGTGTTCATGGGTGCGAGCGTTGATTGACGCGTTAAACGCATCCGCTGAACTTACCAGCAGCGTGGCAAGTCATCCCCCCTACGACTATCGCAGCACGCGATGAATTCAACCGCGGCTCCGTTCACTCAACGTGCCGCTCCCTCCCCCATCACATCCTCCGCCCAACTGATCGCCGCCACGACGGTCGGGAAACCGATGGTGCTGGTCAACGCGATCAGGGTGTGACGGATCTGCTCCGGCGTTGCACCCGCCTCCAGCGCCCGGCGGGTATGGCTGTGCACGGCGCCCTCGGAATGGATCGCCGCTGCGGCGCCGAGCTGAATCAGTTGAACAACTTGCTCGTCCAGCGGCCCGGCGTGACGCACGGCCGTGCCCAAGGCCTCAACTGTATCCAGGTAATCCGGGTAGTGCTGTTTGAGGTTCTGGTAGGTTTTGTTTGCTCTCTTCTTCGCCATTTTCATTTCCCCGCGAGCCTGTACCGGCCTGCTTCGTTGGGCCTTCCACGGCCATGTTGACCCCGACTGGGCAAACTTCAATCACCGAAAACTTGCGAAAATCGACAGTAGGCTAAGCTTAGTGCAGCTAATTGCCCACGATGCTCGCGGCTGCAGTTTTTGGATTTTTCTGGAGAGCGTCTGCAACAGCTATTCCAGAAAGGCCCAAACAATTTGCGCAGGATTGCCGTGATGACCGAGCCTCTACTCAGTTTTGACGATCTCAAGCGTGCTGCCGCTTCCGGCGAAATCGATACCGTGCTGGTGTGCATGGTCGACATGCAAGGACGGTTGGTCGGGAAGCGATTCCAGGTCGAGTTTTTCATCGACAGCGGCCACGAAGAAACCCACTGCTGCAATTACCTGCTGGCCGATGACATCGACATGGAGCCGGTACCGGGTTACGCCGCGGCCAGTTGGAGCAAGGGTTACGGCGACTTCGTGCTCAAGCCTGACATGTCCACCCTGCGGCGCGTGCCGTGGCTTGAGTGCACGGCGCTGGTGCTGTGCGACGTGCTCGATCATCACCATCGCAAAGACCTGCCCCACAGCCCGCGGGCGATTCTGAAAAAACAGGTCGAGCGCCTGCGCGAGCGCGGCTATACCGGCATGTTTGCCTCGGAACTCGAGTTCTATCTGTTCGACGAGAGTTACGAGGCGATCCACCAGCGCAACTATCACAAACCGAAAACCGCCGGCCATTACATCGAGGATTACAACATCCTGCAGACCACCCGCGAAGAGCCGGTGCTGCGGGCGATTCGCAAGCATTTGCAGGCATCGGGCATTCCCGTGGAAAACTCCAAGGGTGAGTGGGGCCCAGGCCAGGAAGAGATCAATATCCGCTATGCCGATGCCATGACCATGGCCGACCACCACGTCATCATCAAGCACGCCTGCAAAGAGATCGCGCAGTTGCAGGGCAAGGCGATCACGTTCATGGCCAAGTGGCGCTACGACACTGCCGGCTCCAGCAGTCACATCCATAATTCGCTGTGGGACAAGAACGCCAAAAAGCCGCTGTTCTTCGACGCGAAAGCCGAGTTCGGCATGTCGAAACTGATGCGTGCCTGGGTCGCCGGGCAACTCAGGTACGCCAACGACATCACCTGTTTTCTCGCGCCCTACATCAACTCCTACAAGCGCTTCCAGGTCGGCACTTTTGCGCCGACGCGGGCGGTATGGAGCCGCGACAATCGCACCGCCGGCTTTCGCCTGTGTGCCGAAGGCAGCAAAGCCATCCGCATCGAATGCCGCATCGGCGGCGCCGACCTCAACCCCTATCTGGCCTTCGCCGCGTTGATCGCCGCGGGCCTGGCCGGTATCGACGAGAAGCTCGATCTCGCGCCGCCGTTCGAAGGTGACGCCTACCTGGATGAGCACTTGCCGGAAGTGTCCAAGACCCTGCGCGATGCGAGTGCCGCACTCAAGGCCTCCAGCATGTTGCGCGAAGCGTTCGGCGACGAGGTGGTCGACCACTACGTACACACCGCCGAGTGGGAACAGAAAGAGTACGACCGGCGAATCACCGACTGGGAATTGCAGCGCGGTTTCGAGCGCTATTGAGAACATCATGACTGCGAAGGTGCAATTGATCTCCCCGGTCGATGGCCGGGTGTACGTCGAACGAGAGATGGCCGATGCGGCGCAGGTCGAGCAGGCGCTGACCGCCGCTGCCAGCGCACAGGCGTCATGGCAACGCCGCTCACTGAGCGAACGCGCAGCATTTTGCAGCGCTGCAGTGGATGCGATGTTGTCGATGCAGGCGGACATCGTGCCGGAACTGGCCTGGCAGATGGGCCGCCCGGTGCGTTATGGCGCCGGCGAACTGCGCGGTTTTGCCGAACGTGCCCGGCACATGATCGCCATCGCGCCGCAAGCCCTGGCGGCGGTAGAGCCCGAGCCTGTGGCGGGG
>NZ_AKJL01000110.1 GCF_000282355.1 Pseudomonas sp. GM49 | reverse complement strand
TTGGCCGATGGCGAACTGCATCGGGCAGGCGGGCGGATCTGGTGGCTGTCCGGCCGCTGGTTGCGCCCTCTGCCCGCCGCCGTGGCGTGGCAGGATCCGGCTTCACCGCTGGCAATTGCGGATAACGGCGTGCTTTCGCTCACCGGGCAAATCCCCGACGGCCCGTTACAGATCCGCTATCGTGAGGGGGGAGAGGTCATGGCTTTGCCAGGCCGCGGCCATCGGGACCTGAAACGTTTGCTCAATGAAAGCGGTGTACCGTCCTTCGTGCGCGGCAGATTGCCGCTGCTCTACAAAGACGGGCAATTGCTGGCGGTAGCGAACCTCAAGGGGCTCGATGGCGATGCGATCGGCGACTGGCATTTGCATTGGCAGCCACTGAACGAAGATCAAGGTTTGAGCTGAAAGGGGCTTTCCGGTAGACTACGCTCCCTTCTTGATACAACTTCTGTGGATTCGCCTGAATTGCAGGAGTTGCCGATTACCAAGCAGTCTTTGCTGGGCGATTCCAAAAAATGTGTAGCGAGCAACGAACCGGTGATTCATTTTCCGGTCTGTCCCAACGCGGCGGTTTTTTTGAAAGGTGCACTGTGATTAATGCAGGTGATCGGGGGCTTCGGCCTTCCTTCGCTTTCCCCGGCGGCTCGGACCGCTTTAACGCAGACTTCTAGGGTTTTTCATGACGCGCTACATATTCGTCACGGGCGGTGTTGTTTCTTCATTGGGGAAAGGCATTGCATCGGCATCATTGGCGGCCATCCTGGAGGCGCGGGGACTTAAGGTCACCATGCTGAAGCTGGACCCGTACATCAACGTCGACCCGGGCACCATGAGCCCGTTCCAGCACGGTGAAGTGTTCGTCACACACGACGGCGCCGAGACCGACCTGGACCTGGGTCACTACGAGCGGTTCATCCGCACGACCATGACCCAGAACAACAACTTCACCACCGGCCGTGTCTACGAACACGTCCTGCGCAAAGAGCGCCGTGGTGACTACCTGGGTGCAACCATCCAGGTGATTCCGCACATCACCGACGAAATCAAGCGCCGCATCATCAAGGGTGCTGGCGACGCTGACGTGGCAATGGTCGAGATCGGTGGCACCGTGGGTGACATCGAGTCGCAACCGTTCCTCGAGGCGATCCGCCAACTGCGTTTCGAAGTCGGCGCCAAGCGCGCGATGCTGATGCACCTGACACTGGTGCCGTACATCGCCACTGCCGGCGAAACCAAAACCAAGCCAACCCAGCACTCGGTGAAGGAGCTGCGTTCCATCGGCCTGCAACCAGACGTGCTGGTCTGCCGCTCCGACCACCCGATCGACGTGTCGTCCCGTCGCAAGATCGCGCAGTTCACCAACGTTGAAGAGCGTGCGGTGATCGCCCTGGAAGACGCTGACACCATCTACAAGATCCCGGGCATTCTGCATTCTCAGGGCCTGGACGATTTCGTCGTCGAGCGTTTCGGCCTGCAATGCGGCGGTGCCGATCTGTCCGAGTGGGAAGCCGTGGTCGACGCCAAGCTCAACCCCGAGCACGAAGTCACCATCGCCATGGTCGGCAAGTACATGGAGCTGCTGGACGCCTACAAGTCGCTGATCGAAGCGATGAGTCACGCCGGCATCAGCAACCGTACCAAGGTCAACCTGCGCTACATCGATTCTGAAGACATCGAGAACCAGGGCACCGCACTGCTGGAAGGCGTCGACGCAATCCTGGTGCCTGGCGGCTTCGGTCTGCGCGGTGTCGAAGGCAAGATCACTGCCGTTCAATACGCTCGCGAAAACAAGGTTCCGTACCTGGGTATCTGCCTGGGCATGCAAGTGGCCGTTATCGAGTTCGCCCGTAACGTGATGGGCTGGAAAGACGCCAACTCCACCGAGTTCGATCGTGCAAGCGGTCACCCGGTAGTGGGTCTGATCACCGAGTGGGAAGATGCCACCGGCGCGGTCGAAATCCGTACCGAAGCCTCCGATCTGGGCGGCACCATGCGTCTCGGCGCTCAGGATTGCCTGCTGGAGCCGGGTTCCCTGGTTCACGGTTGCTATGGCAAGGACGTGATTGTCGAGCGTCATCGTCATCGCTACGAAGTGAACAACAACCTGCTGCCGCAAATCATGGAAGCCGGTTTGAAAATCTCCGGTCGTTCCGGGGATGGCGCACTGGTTGAGGTGGTTGAAGCACCGGATCACCCATGGTTCGTCGCTTGCCAGTTCCACCCTGAGTTCACCTCGACGCCACGCGACGGTCACCCGCTGTTCAGCGGTTTCGTCAAGGCCGCGTTGGCTCAACACCAGAAGAAGGCGTAACCCCGATGGCACAGAAGATCATCCGCGTCGGCGACATCGAGATTGCCAACGACAAACCCATGGTGCTGTTCGGCGGCATGAACGTGCTGGAAAGCCGTGACATGGCCATGCAGGTTTGCGAAGAGTATGTGAAGGTCACCGAAAAGCTCGGTATCCCCTACGTGTTCAAGGCCAGTTTCGACAAAGCCAACCGGTCTTCTGTGACCTCCTATCGTGGTCCTGGCCTGGAAGAAGGCATGCGCATCTTCCAGGACATCAAGCAAGCCTTCGGCGTGCCGGTCATCACCGACGTTCACGAGCCTGACCAGGCCGCCGTCGTCGCTGAAGTCTGCGACATCATCCAGTTGCCGGCCTTCCTGTCGCGCCAGACCGACCTCGTGGTCGCGATGGCCAAAACGGGCGCCGTGATCAATATCAAGAAAGCCCAGTTCCTCGCGCCTCAGGAAATGAAACACATCCTGAACAAGTGTGTGGAAGCGGGTAACGATCAGTTGATCCTCTGCGAGCGTGGTTCGAGCTTCGGCTACAACAACCTGGTCGTCGACATGCTCGGCTTCGGCATCATGAAGCAGTTCGAATACCCGGTGTTCTTCGACGTGACCCACGCGCTGCAAATGCCTGGCGGTCGTTCCGATTCCGCTGGCGGTCGTCGCGCCCAGGTCACCGACCTGGCGAAGGCCGGCATGAGTCAGTCGCTGGCCGGCCTGTTCCTGGAGGCCCACCCGGATCCGGACAACGCCAAATGCGACGGTCCTTGCGCATTGCGCCTGGACAAACTGGAGCCATTCCTGGCCCAGCTCAAAGCTTTGGACGAACTGGTGAAGAGTTTTCCGACGGTAGAAACCGCGTAATCCTCAATTCTCCGGTAAAGTACCGCACGATTTAACGCTCAGGCCCTCGGGCCTGAGCCTTGTCGTCTGCAAGACTGCCTGCCGCACCTCACTTGCCGACGATCAAAGATTTCCTACAGCTGCGTCGTTTTCGTCAACTTTGGAGTGTTTACAACAATGGCTAAAATCGTCGACATCAAAGGTCGTGAAGTTCTCGACTCCCGTGGCAATCCCACCGTGGAAGCGGATGTGCTTCTCGATAACGGCATCATCGGCAGCGCCTGCGCGCCGTCCGGTGCTTCCACTGGCTCGCGTGAAGCGCTCGAGCTGCGTGATGGCGACAAGAGCCGTTACCTGGGCAAGGGTGTTCTGAAGGCCGTAGCCAACATCAACGGTCCGATCAAAGACCTGTTGAAAGGCATGGACCCAAGCGACCAGAAAGCGCTCGATCTGGCAATGATCAAGCTCGACGGTACTGAAAACAAAGGTTCCCTGGGCGCCAACGCGATCCTCGCCGTTTCCCTGGCTGCAGCCAAGGCCGCAGCACAGGACCAGGACCTGCCGCTGTACGCTCACATCGCCAACCTGAACGGCACCCCGGGTGTTTACTCGATGCCGGTTCCGATGATGAACATCATCAACGGCGGCGAGCACGCCGATAACAACGTCGACATCCAGGAATTCATGGTTCAGCCAGTTGGCGCCAAGTCTTTCTCGGAAGGTCTGCGCATGGGCACCGAGATTTTCCACCACCTCAAAGCCGTGCTGAAGGCCCGTGGCCTGAGCACTGCCGTCGGTGACGAAGGTGGTTTCGCTCCGAACCTGGCTTCCAACGAAGACGCTTTGAAAGTGATCTCCGAAGCCGTGGCCAACGCTGGTTACAAGCTGGGCACTGACGTGACCCTGGCTCTGGACTGCGCAGCCAGCGAATTCTACGAAGACGGCAAATACAACCTGTCCGGCGAAGGCCAGGTGTTCACCGCAGAAGGTTTCGCTGACTACCTCAAGGGCCTGACCGAGCGTTACCCGATCATCTCCATCGAAGATGGCCTGGACGAGTCCGACTGGGCTGGCTGGAAGATCCTCACCGACAAGATCGGCGAGAAGACCCAACTGGTAGGCGACGACCTGTTCGTTACCAACACCAAGATCCTGAAAGAAGGCATCGACAAGAAGATCGCCAACTCGATCCTGATCAAGTTCAACCAGATCGGCACCCTGACCGAAACCCTGGAAGCCATCCAGATGGCCAAGGCTGCCGGTTACACCGCCGTGATCTCGCACCGCTCCGGCGAAACCGAAGATTCGACCATTGCCGACCTGGCTGTGGGCACCTCGGCTGGCCAGATCAAGACCGGCTCCCTGTGCCGTTCCGACCGCGTTTCCAAGTACAACCAACTGCTGCGTATCGAAGAGCAGTTGAACGGCAAAGCCAAGTACAACGGTCGCAGCGAATTCCGCGGTTGATATAAAAAAAGACACCGGATTGTGTCGGAAAAATCGCTACAGCGACGATTTTGCCACTAATCTGATGCCTTATAAGCACAAGCCTGGGTTTTCCAGGCTTCGTGCTATCAGAAGCTTCACGTTTGGCATGGCTGTCTTTTTTCACTGGATACCTGATATTCGATGCGCAGTCCCAATTGGTTGTTCCTCGTCTTGCTCCTGTTGCTGGCTGGCCTGCAGTACCGCCTGTGGGTGGGAAATGGCAGTCTGGCGCAAGTGGCCGAGTTGACGCAGCAGATTGCGGATCAGCAAGCTGAGAACCAGGCATTGCTGGAGCGCAACCGGGTAATGGACGCCGAAGTCAGTGAGTTGAAAAAGGGCATGGAGACCGTTGAAGAACGGGCTCGCCATGAGCTGGGCATGGTCAAGGACGGTGAAACCCTTTACCAGTTGGCGCAATGAACCAGACGTTACCGGCCTTCTGGGCCGTGATTCCTGCCGCGGGCGTCGGTGCCCGTATGGCCGCGGACCGTCCCAAGCAATACTTGCAACTGGGCGGGCGCACTATTCTCGAACACAGCCTCGGCTGTTTCCTTGATCATCCTTGCCTGAAAGGCCTGGTGGTCAGTCTTGCTGTTGATGATCCTTATTGGCCGAACCTGGCGTGTGCTGCTGATCCGCGTATTGTCCGGGTCGAGGGCGGCGCCGAGCGCTCCGGGTCGGTGCTCAATGCGCTGCTGCATTTGCACGCACAGGGCGCTGAAGATGAGGATTGGGTACTGGTTCACGATGCCGCACGACCAAACCTCAGCCGTGACGATCTGGACAAGCTGCTGGCTGAGCTGGCTGACGATCCTGTCGGTGGACTGCTCGCGGTGCCGGCGCGGGACACGCTCAAGCGAGTCGACAAGCATGGTCGTGTGGTCGAAACCGTGGATCGCAGTGTGATCTGGCAAGCCTACACGCCGCAGATGTTCCGCCTTGGCGCGTTGCATCGCGCACTGGCGGACAGTCTGGTGGCCGATGCCGTTGTTACCGATGAAGCTTCGGCGATGGAGTGGGCCGGCTCGGCACCCCGCCTGATCGAAGGGCGGTCCGACAACCTCAAGGTTACGCGTCCTGAAGACCTTGAGTGGTTGCGTCAGCGTTGGGCCAATCGCCGCTGATTGACTTTGTTTCTGCGTCGCCTCCAATCGCGAGCAAGCTCGCTCTCACAGGGTTTACTGGCGTTCACAAGATTTGTGCTCGACCCCGCTCACTGTGGGAGCGAGTTTGCTCCGGGCGGCGTTCCGACGATAGCGGTAGTACAGATGACCGATATCGTTCTGACACGCCGGCAAACGCCTAGCTTCGATATTCCGGCCGTTCGGCCAACCCTTCCTTCAGGTAGTCCACCAGTTTTCTCACCTTTGGCGACAAATGCCGCTGCTGCGGGTACAACGCCCAAACGGCGGTATTCGGTGGTTGATGCGCTTCCAGCAACGAAATCAACGCGCCGCTTTTCAAATGCTCCAGCACGTAATAGTCCGGTAGCTGACACAGTCCTACGCCTTGTAGCGCGGCGTCCAGTACCGCTTGCCCACTGTTGCAACGCCAGTTTCCCTGCACCCTTTGCGAAAATTCCCGCCCGTTCTGCTCCAGTTGCCAGAGGTCCGAGCTGCCGATGAGGCAGTTGTGACGGCTGAGTTCCGACAGGCTGTGCGGTCGACCATAACGTTCAAGGTAGGACGGCGAGGCGCAGAGAAACATCCGTCGTGGCGCAAGGCGGGTGGCCACCAATCGCGAATCCTGCAAACGCCCGAGGCGGATTGCCAGATCGAGGCCATCGTGCACCAGGTCGAGTTGGCGGTTGGTCAGTTCAATATCGATGCGCAAATGCGGATACAGCCCCATGAAACGCGTCACCAGCGGCACGATGAAGCGTTCGCCATAAGCCACGGCGCAGGTCATGCGCAGCATGCCCTTGGGTTCGCTGGTCAAGTCGCCGACCGCTCGCAATGCTTCTTCCCGCCCATCCTGCAAGCGCTGACAATGTTGCAGGAAGGTTTGCCCGGCTTCGGTCAGCGTGACCCGGCGGGTACTGCGGTAGAGCAAGCGGGTTTGCAGGCGCTCTTCGAGGCGGACGATTTGTCGGCTGACGTGGGAGGAGGAAACGCCCAGGCGTTCCGCAGCCGCGGTGAACTGGCTGCATTCGGCGACGGCGACGAATTCGTCTATGCCTTCCCAGCGGTTTTCGGACATTGGGGATTATCCCTGTGTGGCAATAATATTTTGCATTTGCCTCGATTATTCATCTTGCGGCCGTGTATTACACTCCCTTACTCGTTTTTATTCACTGGAGAATCCCATGATCAAGTCGCGCGCCGCCGTTGCCTTCGAGGCCAAGAAACCTCTGGAGATCGTTGAAGTCGATGTCGCCATGCCCAAGGCCGGCGAAGTGTTGCTGCGCGTGGTGGCCTCCGGTGTCTGCCATACCGATGCCTACACCTTGTCCGGCGCTGATCCGGAAGGCATCTTCCCGTCGATCCTCGGTCACGAAGGTGGGGCAATTGTTGAAGCGGTAGGCGAGGGCGTGACCTCTGTCGCGGTCGGCGACCATGTGATTCCGCTGTACACCCCGGAATGCCGTCAGTGCAAATTCTGCCTGTCGGGTAAAACCAACCTCTGCCAGGCGATTCGCGCGACCCAGGGCAAAGGTCTGATGCCGGACGGCACGACTCGTTTTTCCTACAAGGGTCAGCCGATTTTCCACTACATGGGCACTTCCACGTTTTCCGAGTACACCGTGCTTCCGGAAATCTCCGTGGCGAAAATCGACAAGCAAGCGCCACTGGAAAAAGTCTGCCTGCTGGGCTGCGGTGTCACCACCGGCATCGGCGCGGTGCTCAATACAGCCAAGGTGAAGCCGGGTGATACCGTGGCCATTTTCGGCCTCGGCGGCATTGGTTTGTCCGCTGTCATCGGTGCCGTGAAAGCCAAGGCTGCGCGGATCATCGCCATCGACATCAACCCGGCGAAATTCGAGATCGCCAAACAGCTGGGTGCAACCGACTGCGTGAACCCGAAAGACTTCGATCGCCCGATCCAGGAAGTCATCGTCGACATGACCGATGGCGGCGTCGATTTTTCCTTCGAGTGCATCGGCAACGTGCAACTGATGCGCGCGGCACTGGAGTGCTGCCACAAAGGGTGGGGCGAGTCGGTCATCATCGGTGTTGCCGGTGCCGGCCAGGAGATCGCGACCCGTCCGTTCCAGTTGGTCACCGGCCGCGTCTGGCGTGGTTCGGCGTTCGGCGGCGTGCGTGGCCGTACCGAATTGCCGAGCTATGTGGAAATGGCCGAGACCGGCGAAATCCCTTTGGATACCTTCATCACCCACACCATGGGCCTGGAAGATATCAACAAGGCGTTTGACCTGATGCATGAAGGAAAAAGCATCCGTTCCGTCATTCATTTCTGAGGTCGGACATGAGCCTGGAAAACATCTCCTGCCAGAAAAGTTTTGGCGGCTGGCACAAGCGTTATCGCCATCGCTCGGAAGTGCTCGGCTGCGACATGGTGTTCGCCGTGTACCTGCCGCCGCAGGCGGAGCAGGGCGGCAAGCTGCCGGTGTTGTACTGGTTATCCGGCCTGACCTGCACCGACGAGAACTTCATGCAAAAGGCCGGTGCCATGCGCATGGCCGCCGAGTTGGGGCTGATCATCGTCGCGCCGGACACCAGTCCTCGCGGTCCTGATGTGCCTGGCGATCCGGATGGCGCCTGGGACTTTGGCCTCGGTGCCGGGTTTTACCTGAATGCCACCCAGGAACCGTGGTCGCGCCACTATCGGATGCATGACTATGTCGTGCAGGAATTGCCGGCATTGGTCGAAGCCCATTTCCCGGCCTCGGACAGACGCGGCATCAGCGGCCATTCCATGGGTGGCCACGGCGCGCTGGTCTGCGCCTTGCGCAATCCGGGGCGTTATCGGTCGGTGTCGGCGTTCTCGCCAATCAACAATCCGATGGATTGCCCGTGGGGGCAGAAAGCCTTTTCCCGCTATCTGGGAGAAGACCGTTCGAAATGGCGCGAATGGGATGCCTGTGCGTTGATTGCCGAGGCTGATGAAAAGTTGCCGCTGTTGGTCGACCAAGGCGATCGCGACGATTTCCTCGCCAATCAGCTCAAGCCGGAAGCCTTGCAGCAGGCGGCCAAACTGGCCGGTCACCCGCTGACGTTGCGCCTGCAGCCCGGCTATGACCACAGCTATTTCTTCATCGCCAGTTTCATCGATGAGCACTTGCGGCATCACGCGCATGCTCTGGTTGGCTAATGCAGGTAGAATCACGCCCTGACAAAAATCGGGGCGTTTTTTTATGCGTATTGGCCACGGCTATGATGTGCACCGTTTCGCTGAAGGCGATTTCATCACTCTGGGCGGTGTGCGCATTGCACACAGCTTCGGGTTGCTCGCTCACTCTGACGGTGACGTCCTCTTGCACGCCTTGAGCGATGCCTTGCTCGGCGCCGCGGCGCTGGGCGACATCGGCAAGCATTTCCCGGATACCGACCCGCAATTCAAGGGCGCCGACAGCCGTGCGCTGTTGCGTCACGTCGTCGCACTGGTCCACGCCAAAGGCTGGAAAGTCGGCAACGTCGATAACACCATCGTCGCCCAAGCGCCGAAAATGGCCCCGCATATCGAATCGATGCGCGCGCTGATTGCCGCGGATCTTCAAGTAGAGTTGGATCAAGTGAACGTGAAAGCTACCACCACCGAAAAGCTCGGCTTTGTCGGTCGCGAAGAAGGCATTGCCGTGCACTCCGTTGCCTTGTTGCTGCGCGCATGAACGAACTGCAATTGCTCGGCCCGCGGGCTTACGGTGAGGCCCTCGGCACGGCGGTCCTGAAAGCGATCGCGGAAGATTTCCAGGTTGATGAAGTGCTCGACATCCCACTGAGTGGCGAAGGCGAACACCTGTGGATCTGGGTGGAAAAGCGCGGCCTGAATACTGAAGAAGCTGCGAGGCGGATTGCCAAGGCTGCGGGTGTGCCATTGCGCACTGTCAGTTATGCCGGGCTCAAGGACCGTCAGGCGTTGACTCGCCAGTGGTTCAGCGTGCAATTGCCGGGCAAGGCCGACCCTGATCTGTCGGCCGCGGAAAACGATACGCTGAAGATCCTCAAGACCGCCCGCCACAAGCGCAAACTGCAACGCGGTGCGCACTCGGCCAATGGTTTTACGTTGCGCCTGACTCAGTTCGCCGGCGACAAGTCTGCGCTTGAAGAGCGTCTGCAACTGATCGCCAAACAAGGCATCCCCAATTATTTCGGCGCTCAGCGTTTCGGCCATGACGGCGGTAACGTGGTCGATGCTCGCGCCTGGGCCGCGCGCAAGGCCTTGCCGGAGCAGCGCAACGTGCGCTCGCGACTGCTCTCCACGGCGCGCAGTTTTCTGTTCAATCAGGTGCTGGCCGCACGTGTCGCCGATGGCACCTGGCAGCGTGCCCAGGTGGGTGATCTGCTGGCGTTCACCGACAGTCGCAGCTTTTTCCCGGCCGGTGAGGCTGAGTGCAGCGACCCGCGCCTGGCGATTCTCGATCTGCACCCGACCGGTCCGCAGTGGGGCGAAGGTGACTCGCCGGCCACGGGCGTTGTCCATGAACTGGAGCAGGCCATCGCCGCACGCGAAGCGGATTTGCGTGATTGGTTGATCAACGCCGGTATGAGCCACGAACGTCGCATCCTGCGGCTGCCCATTGGCGGGTTGACGTGGCATTATCCCGAGCCTGACATTCTGCAACTGGAATTCGTCCTGCCGGCCGGATGCTTCGCCACCGTATTGGTGCGTGAGCTTGTCGATCTGGTGCCGGTGGGGCAGACGGACAGCCCATGCGTATTCTGATTTCTAACGACGATGGGGTAACCGCACCCGGTCTCGCCGCGCTTTATGCTGCGCTGGCGGATTACACCGAATGCGTGGTTATCGCCCCGGACCAGGACAAAAGCGGCGCCAGCAGTTCGCTGACGCTCGACCGTCCGTTGCACCCGCAAACCCTGGCCAACGGCTTTATCAGCCTCAATGGCACGCCCACCGATTGCGTGCACCTGGGCCTTAACGGCCTGCTGGAGCGCGAAGCGGACATGGTGGTTTCCGGGATCAACCTGGGCGCGAACCTGGGGGACGATGTCCTGTATTCCGGTACGGTGGCGGCGGCCCTTGAGGGGCGTTTTCTGAAACACCCTTCGTTTGCCTTTTCGCTGGTCTCACGCCAGGTAGAGAACCTTCCCACAGCTGCCTATTTTGCGCGCAAACTGGTCGAAGCCCACGCTGACCTGGATCTGCCACCGCGTACGGTACTGAACGTGAACATTCCCAATTTGCCGCTGGACCGTATCCGCGGTATCCAGCTGACTCGCCTGGGCCATCGCGCCCGTGCCGCGGCACCGATGAAAGTGGTGGATCCACGGGGCAAGTCCGGTTACTGGATTGCGGCGGCCGGGGATGCCGAAGATGGTGGCCCGGGTACCGATTTCCATGCGGTGATGCAGGGTTATGTTTCGATCACACCGTTGCAACTCGATCGCACGTTCAATGATGCCTTCAGAAGTCTGGACGGCTGGCTGGAGGGGCTGCGCTAATGAGTCGCGAACAAGACGATATGCTGCGTCGCGGCATCGGCATGACCTCCCAGCGAACCCGGGAGCGGCTCATCCAGCGCCTGTACGAGGAAGGCATTTCCAACGCCAGGGTGCTGGAGGTCATTCGCCGAACCCCGCGTCACCTGTTCGTCGACGAAGCGCTGGCGCACCGTGCCTATGAAGACACCGCGCTGCCGATTGGTAATAACCAGACCATCTCCCAGCCTTATATGGTGGCGCGCATGAGCGAGCTGCTGCTGGAGGCCGGTCCCCTCGACAAGGTGCTGGAGATCGGCACCGGGTCGGGTTATCAGACGGCGGTGCTGTCGCAACTGGTCGAGCGTGTGTTCTCGGTCGAGCGCATCAAGGTTCTGCAGGATCGGGCAAAGGAACGTCTGGTCGAACTGAACCTGCGCAACGTGGTGTTCCGCTGGGGCGATGGCTGGGAAGGCTGGCCGGCACTGGCGCCGTACAACGGGATTATCGTCACTGCGGTGGCGACGGATGTGCCCCAGGCATTGCTTGATCAGTTGGCACCGGGAGGGCGAATGGTGATCCCGGTCGGGTCCGGAGAAGTCCAGCAATTGATGCTGATCATCCGCGAGGAACATGGTTTTTCCAGGCATGTCCTGGGGGCTGTGCGCTTCGTGCCATTGCTCAATGGGCCACTGGCCTGAGCATTTGTTTCGGCGCGCTGAATTCTCTTCGATTGCCTTTGTCTTACAGCGGCATCGTTCGTTTGAACGGGATTCATCGTCAGGCAGCAAACGTGTGCGCGACACCGATTCGCCGCATTAAAGGTAAAGCGTGCACGGCCCGTTATACTTGCGACAGTTCATGCCGGACTCCGGTATTTCACATTTTCAGCCACCACAAAGGGAGCGGCGGGTGAGTCTCACAGTCATAGCGCAGCGTATGGGTAAAACGAGCTTTCAGCGCCTGGTGACTGGCCTTGTCTTGAGTACCTTGCTGGTCGGTTGTTCCAGCAACAAATCCAGCGACGTACGTGTCGTGGACCGTAACAATGCCGCGGCCCAGCGTCCGGCCGTGACCACGGGACAATACGTCGTTCGCCCCAAGGACACCTTGTTCTCCATCGCCTTCCGTTATGGTTGGGACTACAAGGCCCTGGCGGCACGTAACAACATTGCTGCGCCTTACACCATCCATCCGGGTCAGACGATTCGCTTTGATGGTCGTAGCGATTCAACGTCGACGGCGGTGGTCAGTTCGTCCAGTTCAACACCTTCGTCTTCGAGTAAAACCACGGTCATCCGTCGTCCGGTAAACGGTGCGGCCACCAGCACAACGACGGTTGTACCGTCCGTCGCGAACAAGCCTGCACCCGCTCCGTTGCCCCCTCCCGGGCCAGCCCCGACCGGCTGGGGATGGCCATCTAATGGCATTCTGATCGGGAAATTCTCTTCAAACGGTAGTTTGAATAAAGGAATTGATATCGCCGGAGATTTGGGACAGCCTGTTTTAGCTGCGTCTGATGGGACGGTGGTGTACGCCGGGAGTGGCTTAAGGGGCTACGGCGAATTAGTGATCATCAAGCACAGTGAAACCTACGTCAGTGCCTACGGACATAACCGCAGGCTGTTGGTTCGGGAGGGGCAGCAGGTCAAGGTCGGACAGACAATTGCCGAAATGGGGTCAACGGGTACAGACCGGGTGAAACTGCATTTTGAGATTCGCCGCCAAGGTAAACCTGTAGATCCGCTGCAATTCCTGCCACGTCGTTGATCGCTTACCAGCCTGTTCCGTTGCGTAGAGGGGACAGGCTCCAGCGTTGCCAGGGATCAAGGCGCCGCTCGGGCTTGAGGTCGAACTCACCAAAGGACTATAACAATGGCTCTCAGTAAAGAAGTGCCGGAGTTTGACATCGACGATGAGGTTCTCCTGATGGAGAGCAGCATCGATACGGATTCGATGTCGAATGATGAAGGGGCGGCTCCACCTTCCGTTCGTGCCAAATCCAAACACTCCACATCGTTGAAACAACACAAGTACATTGACTACACGCGGGCACTTGATGCCACGCAGCTGTATCTCAATGAAATTGGTTTCTCCCCCCTGCTGTCACCCGAAGAAGAAGTTCATTTTGCGCGCCTGTCGCAAAGTGGCGATCCGGCCGGGCGCAAGCGAATGATTGAAAGCAACCTGCGGCTGGTGGTGAAAATCGCCCGACGCTACGTCAATCGTGGGCTGTCGCTGCTGGACCTGATCGAAGAGGGCAACCTCGGCTTGATCCGGGCAGTGGAGAAGTTCGATCCGGAACGCGGTTTCCGCTTCTCGACCTACGCGACCTGGTGGATTCGCCAGACCATCGAACGCGCAATCATGAATCAGACCCGGACCATCCGGTTGCCGATCCATGTGGTCAAAGAGCTGAATGTGTACCTGCGGGCTGCGCGGGAGCTGACGCAAAAACTCGACCATGAACCCTCACCCGAAGAAATCGCCAACCTGCTGGAAAAGCCGGTAGGAGAGGTCAAGCGTATGCTCGGCCTAAACGAGCGGGTTTCTTCGGTCGACGTCTCGCTGGGTCCGGACTCGGATAAAACCCTGCTTGATACCCTGACTGACGACCGCCCAACCGATCCATGCGAACTGTTGCAGGACGACGACCTGTCCCAGAGCATCGATCAATGGCTCTCGGAACTGACCGACAAGCAACGCGAGGTGGTAGTACGCCGCTTCGGCCTGCGCGGTCATGAAAGCAGCACCCTTGAAGACGTAGGCCTGGAAATCGGCCTGACCCGGGAGCGGGTCAGACAGATTCAGGTGGAAGGCTTGAAGCGGTTGCGCGAGATCCTGGAAAAAAATGGTCTGTCGAGCGAGTCGCTGTTCCAGTAAGGCACTCACTGTGATGGCATGAAAAACCCCGACTGGCTCGGGGTTTTTTAATGCCTGGCCAGGAAGCCGAGTCCCCTCGGAATTTTGGTTCCGTACTGTAAGCCTGGGCTTACTCTTGCGTAAGTGTTCGTTATTTTTACACCCTGGCAGTCGTCCATGCTGAGCGCTTCGTCGCTTTATCTTTTTGATTTATATAGCTATTTTCTATTATTAATGGCGTGTGACAGTTGGAATTCGCGCCAAGGGGCGATTGATCCCGGAGGGGAAAACTCTAATATTCAGGTTGTGTCGACGGACAGACACGTCCTTCAAGGATGAGGGATATGGATATCGCAGGACGCGATTCATCAGGACGATGAAGCGGAGTACAGGGAATAGGGAAAAAATGTGGGCGGGTCAAACCGCCCCTTTTTTTGCCTGCAGAAAAGCAAAAAGGCCCTTGTGGGGCCTTTTTCGCGAACGCGGGGGTAATCAGCGTTCGAGGTCTGCGATCTTGCCTGGCTTGCCGTCCCATTCTGCGGAATCGGGCATTGGATCTTTGCGTTCGGTGATGTTTGGCCAGATATCGGCCAACTCAGCGTTCAGCTCGATGAAGTTCTCCATGCCGGCCGGAACCTCATCTTCGGAGAAGATTGCCACAGCAGGGCATTCAGGTTCGCACAGCGCGCAATCGATGCACTCATCCGGGTGGATCACCAGGAAATTCGGGCCTTCGTAAAAGCAGTCCACCGGACAGACTTCTACGCAGTCGGTGTACTTGCACTTGATGCAGTTGTCGGTGACGACGAAGGTCATTTCTAATTTTCTCCTCAGGCGCGGCTTGCTGCGCCCCTTCTCGTAGGGGTCGCCAGGTTCGGGAGCGATAGTCTGCTGGCCAGGCTATAGCCAGCAGCATCCCAAACCGCGCGAGATTCTAACAGCTTGCAAGCCGCTGCGTTAGATCCGTGTCTTTAGTGTATAGAGCATTTCGAGAGCACGGCGCGGCGTCATGTCGTCCAGGTCGAGCTTGGCCAGTTCATCCAGCACCGGGTGCGGCAGGCTGGCAAACAGGTCGCTTTGCAGCGGCGCGGCCGGTTTACCTTTGGCCGGTGCAGGCGTCTCATGGGGCAGAGCGGTGTCCTCCAGGCGGCTCAAATGCTCGCGAGCACGGGTGATGACTTCACTCGGCACGCCCGCCAGCTGCGCAACGGCCAGGCCATAACTCTGGCTAGCCGGCCCAGGCAGCACGTGGTGCAGGAACACGATGCGTTCATTGTGCTCGGTGGCATTGAGGTGCACGTTGGCCACCAGCGGCTGGGCTTCCGGCAGGACGGTCAGTTCAAAGTAGTGGGTGGCGAACAGTGTGTAGGCACGCAGATGCGCCAGGCGCTCGGCCGCCGCCCATGCCAGGGACAGACCGTCGAAGGTGCTGGTGCCGCGCCCGACTTCGTCCATCAGCACCAGGCTGCGCTCTGTGGCGTTGTGCAGGATGTTCGCGGTTTCGCTCATTTCCACCATGAAGGTCGAACGCCCGCCGGCCAGGTCATCGCTGGAGCCGATCCGGGTGAAGATGCGGTCGACCAGCGACAGTTCGCAACTGGCTGCCGGTACGAAGCTGCCGATGTGCGCCAGGAGCACGATCAAGGCGGTCTGACGCATGTAGGTGGATTTACCGCCCATGTTGGGACCGGTGATCACCAGCATGCGGGTGTTGTCGTCCAGGCTCAGGTCGTTGGCCACGAACGGCGTGGTCAGCACTTGTTCGACCACCGGGTGACGACCCTGGCTGATGCGCATGCACGGCTCGCTGACGAAGCGTGGGCAGTTCAGGTCGAGGTTCAGCGCACGTTCGGCAAGGTTGCTCAAGACGTCCAGCTCGGCGAGGGCGCCGGCGGTGTCCTGCAAGGGTGGCAGCTGGGCGATCAGGTCTTCGAGCAGTGCTTCGTACAGCATCTTCTCGCGGGCCAGGGCGCGGCTCTTGGCTGACAATGCCTTGTCTTCGAAGGCCTTGAGTTCCGGCGTAATGAAGCGCTCGGCGCCTTTGAGCGTCTGGCGGCGAACATAGTCGGCCGGTGCTGATTCCGCCTGCTTGCTCGGCAGTTCGATGAAGTAACCGTGGATGCGGTTGTAGCCGACCTTCAGGTGAGACAGGCCGGTGCGGGCCTTTTCCCGTGCCTCAAGGTCGATCAGGAATTGTCCGGCGTTTTCGCTGAGCGACTGCAGTTCGTCGAGTTCGCTGTCGTAACCGGTTTTCAGCACGCCGCCGTCACGAATGACCGCGGGCGGGTTGTCGATGATGGCTTTTTCCAGAAGTGCCGCCAGTTCCGGGTAGGTGCTGGTGATGGTGGCGAGTTGCTGGAGGTGCGGAGCTTCGAGCTCGGTCATTGCCACTTGCAGTTCCGGCAGTGCGCCGAGGGCATCACGCAAGCGGGCGAGGTCGCGTGGACGGGCATTGCGCAGGCCGATCCGCGCAAGAATCCGCTCGATGTCACCGATTTCCTTCAGCTGCGGTTGCAGTCTTTCGAAGCGGTAGCCGTCGAGCAGGCAAGTGATCGAGGTCTGACGTGCCAACAGCACCGTCAAATCGCGCAACGGGCGATTCAGCCAGCGGGTCAGCAGGCGGCTGCCCATGGCGGTCTGGCAACGGTCCACCACCGATTGCAGGGTGTTGTCGCGGCCCCCTGCCAGGTTGGTGTCGAGCTCCAGGTTGCGACGGCTGGCGCCATCGAGCACTACAGTGTCGTCCAGGCGTTCATGGCGCAAGCTGCGCAAATGGGGCAGGGCGGTGCGCTGGGTTTCCTTGGCGTAGGCCAGCAGGCAACCCGCTGCGCCGATGGCCAGGGTCAGATTCTCACAGCCAAAGCCTTTGAGGTCCTGGGTCGAGAATTGCTGGCACAGGCTTTTGAGCGCCGAATCGCGTTCGAAATCCCACGGTGCACGGCGACGCACACCGCGGCGTTTTTCCGCCGGCAAGTCCTTGGGCCAGTCATCCGGGATCAGCAGTTCCACCGGGTTGACCCGCTCCAGTTCCGCCAGCAGGTTTTCCCAACCCTTGATTTCCAGCACACTGAAGTTGCCACTGGTGATGTCCAGCACCGCCAGGCCGAACAGGCGCTCATCACCCAGAACGGCGGCGATCAGGTTGTCCCTGCGTTCATCGAGCAGCGCTTCGTCACTCACCGTTCCCGGCGTGATGATGCGCACGACCTGACGCTCCACAGGCCCTTTACTGGTAGCCGGATCGCCAACCTGCTCGCAGATCACCACCGATTCGCCCAGCTTCACCAGCTTTGCCAGGTAACCCTCGGCGGCATGGTAAGGAATCCCGCACATCGGAATCGCCTGGCCAGCCGACTGCCCGCGGGCGGTCAGGGTGATGTCCAGCAACTTGGCGGCCTTCTTTGCGTCTTCATAGAAGATCTCGTAGAAGTCGCCCATGCGGTAGAACATCAGCTGGTCCGGGTGCTGGTTTTTCAGGCGCCAGTACTGCTGCATCATCGGGGTGTGGGAGGACAGGTCGGAGACGGCTTTATTCATCGGATTGTCAGGAAGCTCGTTGAAAGAGGTGGGGCAAAAGCGGGGCAACGGCCGGGCTTTTCCGCGATGGGCGCAAGGTTACCATGGGCGGTCTACCCGACGCAGGCACCACGGCCGGGTGACACCTTTTACGATGCAAAAATCATGTTATGCACCGTTTATGCAAATCGGCATTGTCTTCTTCGAGAAGAGCAAGCACTATGCGGGCTATGCATAAACGCAACGTATCTACCGTATTAAGAGCATTGCTCGATCAGCACGGGATCTCCCCCACGGAGCTTCACCGTCGAACCGGCGTGCCTCAATCCACGCTCTCGCGCATTCTCAGCGGTAAGATCGTCGATCCTTCGGATAAACATATTTCGAAGATCGCCGAGTATTTCTCCGTGAGCACCGACCAGTTGCGTGGCCGCGCGGACGTCGCGTCTGCCGCCAATGCCGGGCGCGCTCCCGTGCATTCGGAACTCAAGGATATAAGTCTGTGGGACGACGATACCCCTGTCGATGACGATGAGGTGTCGGTCCCCTTTCTTCGCGAGGTTGAATTGGCTGCAGGATCGGGAAGATTCGTAATCGAAGAAAGCGAGCGCTCTAGTCTGCGGTTTGGCAAGCGTAGCCTGCGCCACAACGGCGTGCAGTTCGACCAGGCAAAATGTGTGACAGTGCGGGGCAACAGCATGTTGCCGGTACTGCGCGACGGTGCCACGGTCGGGGTCAATGCCGGCAAGTGTGGCATTGGCGATATCGTTGACGGCGACCTTTATGCAATCAATCACAACGGCCAATTGCGGGTGAAGCAGCTGTATCGCCTGCCGTCCGGGATTCGCTTGCGCAGCTTCAATCGTGACGAGCATCCGGACGAAGATTACACCTTTCAGGAGATCCAGGAGGAGCCGATAGTTATCCTCGGACATGTCTTCTGGTGGGGTATGTACGCCCGTTAACACCCCGGTGTTCATTTAAAACCTGCTTCCCGAGCGGGGTTTTTTCGTGGTGCGAAAGCATCGAATCGTCTTTTTGTATGCGTTAATGCATTGACTGAATATGCACAAATGCATAATCTTGTTGCCTGTCCATTCAAGAACGCGGTGTGACCGTTCACTCAAGGAGGCATGAAATGACCGCTGAGCAATATGCGTTGCTGGACATGCCTCTTTGGTTGGTCATCATCCTGCCAATAGTCGGTGGCGTTACCGGTGAAATGTGGCGTGCCGATAAGGCGGGCGTTCGTGGCTGGTCCCTTATCCGGCGCCTGAGCTTGCGGTCTGGCTCCAGCATGATCTGCGGCGCCTCGGTCATCATGCTGCTGCACGCCGCCAATGTTTCCATTTGGGCGGCTTGTGCGGGAGGTTGTTTAGCGGCAATGGCCGGGACAGACGTCGTTTTAGGGTTGTATGAGCGTTGGGTGGCCAAGCGCATGGGGATCGATCATGTTCCGTCCGCTGATGTGGAAGATTGATTCCCCGGCAGGCCTTTTCCAGAGCCTCTGGTTCTTTACATTTTGATCGATCCTGTAACTTGCAAGTGCGGTCTGCTCGTGTACGGTTAACCTCATCCCGCCCGATCAGGAGATGACCGTGAAAGTAATTACCCAGCTCGCCGCTGACCTTGGCAGGCAATTGCAGATTCTCAATGCCCACGTTTCCACGGCCGAGTCCTGCACCGGAGGCGGGATCGCCGAGGCGATCACCCGTATTCCGGGCAGCTCGGCGTGGTTCGAGGCCGGTTACGTCACCTATTCCAATCTGCAGAAGAACCTGCAACTGGATGTTCCTGTGGAGTTGTTCACCACGGTGGGGGCGGTCAGTCGCGAGGTGGTCGAAGCGATGGCCAGGGGGGCGCAGGAAAAAAGTCGCGCGTATTTTTCCGTGGCGGTCAGTGGCGTAGCCGGGCCGGACGGTGGTTCGCCGAGCAAGCCAGTGGGGACGGTTTGGCTGGCCTGGGGCGTGGGCGAGCGAGTGTTCAGCGAGTTGCAACACTTCGCCGGTGACCGCGACGAGGTGCGCCGACAAACGGTGAAGGCCGCGCTAGAGGGGCTGCTGCGCTATGCCGCGGCAGAAATCTCAAATCAGGGGTAGGCGATCCGGAAACGCTGTGGAATAATACTGGCTACTTATACAGGTGTTGGCCGTCAGGCCTTATTGATTACGTGAGGACTTTAATGGACGACAACAAGAAGAAAGCCTTGGCTGCGGCCCTGGGTCAGATCGAACGTCAATTCGGCAAGGGTGCCGTAATGCGTATGGGCGATCAGGACCGTCAGGCGATCCCGGCCATCTCCACTGGCTCTCTGGGTCTGGACATCGCTCTCGGCATCGGCGGCCTGCCAAAAGGTCGTATTGTTGAAATCTACGGTCCTGAATCTTCCGGTAAAACCACACTGACACTGTCCGTGATCGCCCAGGCTCAAAAAGCCGGCGCGACCTGCGCATTCGTCGACGCCGAACACGCCCTCGACCCTGAGTACGCCGGCAAGCTGGGCGTCAACGTCGACGACCTGCTGGTTTCCCAGCCGGACACCGGCGAGCAGGCTCTGGAAATCACCGACATGCTGGTGCGTTCCAACGCGGTTGACGTGATCATCGTCGACTCCGTGGCTGCCCTGGTGCCAAAGGCTGAAATCGAAGGCGAAATGGGTGACATGCACGTGGGCCTGCAAGCCCGTCTGATGTCCCAGGCGCTGCGTAAAATCACCGGTAACATCAAGAACGCCAACTGCCTGGTGATCTTCATTAACCAGATCCGTATGAAAATCGGCGTGATGTTCGGCAGCCCGGAAACCACCACCGGTGGTAACGCACTGAAGTTCTACGCATCGGTTCGTCTGGACATCCGTCGTACTGGCGCGGTGAAGGAAGGTGATGAAGTCGTCGGTAGCGAAACCCGCGTCAAGGTTGTGAAGAACAAGGTGGCTTCGCCGTTCCGTCAGGCCGAGTTCCAGATTCTTTACGGCAAGGGCATCTACCTCAACGGTGAGATGATCGACCTGGGTGTTCTGCACGGTTTTGTTGAGAAGTCCGGTGCCTGGTATGCCTATGAAGGCACCAAGATCGGTCAGGGCAAAGCCAACTCGGCCAAGTTCCTGGCGGACAACCCGGAAGTCGCGGCAAAGCTGGAGAAGCAACTGCGTGACAAGCTCCTGTCCCCGGCATCGGTAGCAGACGCCAAGGCTTCTGCGGTCAAAGAGACCGAAGACGACCTGGCTGACGCCGATATCTGATCGAAGCGATGACCGCCGTACTCGATACACTCGTCGCGGTGCGGCGAACCGCAATGGACCTGCTCGCACGGCGCGAGCACGGTCGTGTCGAGCTGACGCGTAAACTGCGTCAGCGCGGTGCCCTCCCTGAAATGATCGAAACAGCACTCGACCGGTTGACGGAAGAGGGGTTGTTGTCCGAAACCCGTTACCTCGAAAGTTTCGTTTCCTACCGTGCCCGTTCCGGTTATGGCCCTTTACGCATTCGTGAAGAGTTGGGCCAGCGCGGCCTGCAGCGCACCGATATTGAACTCGCCCTGCGCGAGAGCGGTATTGACTGGCAGGAACAACTGGTCGAGACCTGGCGGCGCAAGTTCTCCGGGCAATTGCCGGTAGACGCCCGGGAGAGAGCCAAGCAAGGCAGGTTCCTGGCGTATCGGGGATACTCCATGGAAATGATCAATCGCCTGTTCAGCGGTCGAGGGATGGACGATTGAACTGAAACGGCCCGCTATTTCGATAGCGGGCCGTTTTTTTATACCTCACGTAACCTTTGACGGCTCCCGCGTGCGCTGTTGTACCTGGGGTTTTGATGGCGTCCAGTTTTCCGGCAGGTTGATGTAGTCCACAAGCTCGCGCAGACGGCCATGGTTACGGGCGTTGAAGTTGAAGACCAGCCTCGCCAGATGGCTGAACTCGGCTTCGTCATGCTCTTCACCGCTGTAAGCGTGCTGATGGAAGTGATCGCTCAGACACAGGTCGGCGAAAGCTTCCTGCATGTATTCGAGTGCCTGGTCGTTGAGTGCGTGATTCATGCGAATCAGGAACTGGTGCTTGAGCCAGCGACTGGAGTGGAAGTTGCTGTAGAACTGGTTGATGTGCTCTACCGCTTCTTCGACGTTGTAGACCAGTTTCACCAGCTTCATGTCGGTGGGCAGGATGTAGTGGTTTTCCTCCAGTTGCTGGTGAATGAAGTCCAGTGCGCCTTGCCAGAATTTGCCGCCCGGCGTGTCGAGCAGCACCACGGGCACCAATGGGCTTTTTCCGGTCTGGATCAGCGTCAGCACTTCCAGCGCCTCATCCAGCGTACCGAAGCCACCCGGGCACAGCACCAGGGCATCGGCTTCCTTGACGAAGAACAGCTTGCGGGTGAAGAAGAAGTGGAAGGGCAGCAGATTGGTCGTGCCATCGACAGTGGGGTTGGCATGCTGTTCGAAGGGCAGCGTGATGTTGAACCCAAGGCTGTGTGTCAGGCCGGCGCCCTCGTGGGCGGCGGCCATGATACCGCCACCGGCGCCGGTAATGACCATCATGTCCGAGCGCGCCAGCGCGGCACCGAGCTCCCGGGCCATGCTGTAGAGCGGATGTTCCATGGAGGTGCGAGCCGAGCCGAACACGGTGACTTTGCGTCGCCCCTTGAATTGTTCGAGTACGCGGAAAGCCTGTTCCAGTTCACGCAGGGCTTGCAGGGTGATTTTGGCATTCCAGCGATTGTGGTCTTCCTGAGCCATGCGCAGCACGGTCAGGATCATGTCGCGGTAGATCGGGATGTTCGGGCTGTTGGGTGAAATCAGCTTGAGTTGTTCTTCGACCTTGTTGATGAGGTCATGGCCGCTTTCTTCAAAATGACGGCTCAGGAGGTCATTCGGTTGGTAAGGCATTCAACTTCTCCTTCTGCACAGAACCCTCGGCCCGACAACGTACGTCGGTGCCACGACACTTCATGTGTCGCTGTCTGCCCAGGCCCGTGCCTGGGCGATCTACTTGACCCGAAAGGTATCGGATCATCCAAACAGGCTCTGTTTTTCCCTTGGATGAAAGAAACAATCGCACAACACGACAAGCGACGGCCAGCCCCTTTCCAGCCTTGAAAAAGTGAACATGGATACCCTGAATCTAGACCTTCGCAGTAATTTTCGCTGACTTGATCATTGCGCCACAAAGTTTTTCCTGGCAACCGCTTATTGACGATTTGCAAGGTGCTTTCACCGCTCGTCTGAACGTACGTCGCATGTGCGGCACTCTGATTTACTAAGTTACAGGCGTCACACGACAACTTTGCGTCAACGGCAGGGCGCACGGTGCAAGCGGATTAAGGATTTATCGCTCAAACATGAGTGAAGTGCAGGGAGGCGGGAAACCATGGCCAGAGTCGTTCTGGAGATCGATACGCATCTGTATCGATTGCTGAAGTCATCGGCCGAGACCAATCATTTGAGTCTCGAAGAGGAGTGCTGCCGGCGTTTGCGTGGCGGGGAGCGTCGTTCGCATTACTTGCAGGCGCTGCTGGCAGAATTGCGCGCCGAAGATGAACAACGGCGCGCCAACTCCCGGTGATTACTTTTTCTTCTTGGCCGGTTGCAGGCAATCCGATTCCTGGAAGCTTGCGGAGCCGACCGGGCGGTTGGTCTTCACCTCGGTGAAGTCGTAACGCATGATCGCGCCCTTGGCCATCAGCTTGCGAAACCCTTCGTTTCTGCAGACAGAAGCTCCCAACTGGAAGTAGACCGCTTTCGGGTCTGCACGCATCTTGTCGGCGTGGCTGCTCTGCACGCTCAGATGGTTGATCAGCTGTTTGCCTTCAACGGTGTAGCCTTGATCGAGTATGTCTTCGTTGATCGCTCGTGGAGTGCCGACGCTGCTCTGGGTAGCGACGTTTTGCAGCATTTTGTTCAGTTCCGTGTCTTTCAAGGACGCAGCCTGGGCGTTGAAGGACGACGCCAGTAAAATGGCCGCGGTAGGAACGATAAGGCGCAGCATGAAACTCTCCTGGTTCAGTGATGGGGGTTGGACCCGTCACGTGACTGTGCGTTCAGTGGCGGCGAATTATAGGGGAGGCGGGCTGGACGGTACAGGCTTGCGCCGGGCGGTCTGGTAAACTGCTGGCACTTTTTACTCTGTCGAGTGTTTTTCGTGTCGATTTCCGTTTCCTGTCGGCGTTGCCCGCGATGAGCCGTGCCTCCACGCGATTTGCATTGAATGCTGTAGCCCGCTTGCGCGACCAGCGCGAGGAGGAGGGCATCAAGCCGATTCAGGCCCGAGGCTGGCGCGCCCCGCGTTGCCGTGACTGCCGGGTGATCGAGAGTCACTGCCTGTGCGCTTGGCGTCCGCAGGTCGCTACCCGCTCCGGCGTGTGCCTGATCATGACCAACAAGGAAGTCTTCAAGCCAAGCAACACCGGTTGGCTGATCGCCGATGTGGTGCCTGACAACCATGCCTTCATCTGGTCCCGTACCGAGGTCGATCCGACATTGCTGGCGCTGTTGTCCGACCCCCAATGGCAGCCTTACCTGGTGTTTCCGGGGGAGTACGTCGAGCCTGAGCGTGTGACAAACAGCGTGGATGTCGATGGCACGAAGCGCCCCTTGTTCATTCTGTTGGATGCGACCTGGACCGAAGCGCGGAAGATCTTTCGCAAGAGCCCCTATTTCGACCGATTGCCGATCCTCAGTTTATTGCCCGAAAAACTCTCCCGTTACCGATTGCGCCGATCAACCCGCAGCGAACATCTGTGTACGGCGGAGGTTGCCGCGCTGTGCCTCGACCTTGCGGGCGATGTGGCTGCTGCATCGGCGCTGGATGCCTATTTCGATGTGTTCAGCCAGCATTACCTCGACGCCAAACATCAGTTGGACATGAACGTTTCGACCCCGGCGCACGCCGAGTTGATGCCCTATGTTCAGCCGGCAACCCCAGTGATGGACTGATTGTTGCCCATACTGCAATAAAGTGTACCGGCCACGCTGCTTGACCACCCCGGCTTCGCTGGGCATGCTTGGCGCCGATCAGGGTGCGGCCAGAGTTTGCAACGCGGTTTTTGCGTCGAGCGTGCCTTGTCAGTGCAGCTCCGTGGCCGTGCCTTGAGTTGCTTTGGCGAGGTCCGAATGCATCGGGCGCCCCATGAAAAACAGGATCATTTGAAAAATGGCCACATACGAAATCCTGATTGCCGATGACCACCCACTTTTTCGTAGTGCCTTGCATCAAGCGCTGACCCTGGGCCTTGGCCCGGATGTGCGCCTGGTGGAAGTGGCGAGCATCGCCGAACTGGAAGTCCGCCTGACGGAAAAGTCCGATTGGGATCTGGTACTGCTGGATCTGAACATGCCGGGGGCCTATGGTTTTTCCGGGCTGGTCCTGCTGCGCGGTCAGTACCCGCAGATTCCGGTGGTCATGGTCTCAGCCCAGGAAGAGCCGACCATTATGGTCAAGTCACGTGAATTCGGCGCCAGTGGCTTCATTCCCAAGTCCAGCGACTTGAGTGTGATCCAGAAAGCCGTGCGTGCAGTCCTCGATGGTGACGTGTTCTGGCCGCCGCAGGCGTTCGAATCGGTCAGCGTCTCCGATGAGGCCAAGGCGGCCAGCGAAGGCCTTGCCAGTCTGACGCCGCAGCAATTCCGGGTGTTGACCATGGTCTGTGAAGGTTTGCTGAACAAGCAGATCGCCTACGAATTGAGTGTTTCCGAGGCGACTATCAAGGCGCACGTCACCGCGATTTTCCGTAAGCTGAATGTGCGGACCCGGACCCAGGCCGCGCTGCTCTTGCAACAACTTGAGTCAATTTCCAGTCATTAAAGGCTGGCAACTTCACGCTTTTTTGACTTTGGTTGAACTAGCTTTCCCACTTCTTTTTTGTCAGTTGCCCACTCTATGTCACCTTTCAAAGGCCAGACCGGCCTGAAACGAATTCTCAATGCCTCCGGTTATTCGCTGGACGGCCTGCGCGCAGCCTTCACCGGAGAAGCCGCCTTTCGGCAATTGGTATTGCTCAACGTCATCCTGATTCCGTTGTCGTTCTTCCTGAATGTCAGCCGGGTCGAACGGGCGTTGTTGATCGCGGTATGCCTGTTGGCGCTAATTGTCGAGTTGCTCAACTCGGCAGTGGAAGCGGCCATCGACCGCATTTCCCTTGAACGGCACCCGTTGTCCAAGAATGCCAAGGACATGGGCAGTGCCGCCCAGTTCGTGGCATTGAGCATGATCGCCCTGGTGTGGGCGGTGATTCTGCTCTAAGCGATCGTCGGCAGCACGATCTCGTCGCTGCGCTGAACCCCGGCGGTGAAGGCGCGGCACAGATCGAGGAATTCGCGCATCGCCGATGTCTGATATTTCTGTTTATGCCAGATGAAATAAAACTGTCGCGCCAGATCCAGATCCGGCGTCTCGACAGGCACCAGACTGCCGCGGCGGAATGCGTCGCGCAAAGCCAGTCTGGAAATGCAGCCAATCCCCAAACCTGATTCCACTGCGCGTTTGATCGCTTCGGTGTGCTCAAGCTCTAGCCGGATATTTAAAGAAGTGCGGTGATGGCGCATGGCTTGATCGAAGGTCAACCGCGTGCCGGAGCCCTGCTCGCGCAAGATCCAGGCTTCGTGGCTCAACTCGTCCATGGTGGCCGTGCCGCGCTTGGCCAACGGATGCTGAGGGGCGCAAAACACCACCAACTCGTCCTCGACCCAGCTTTGTACTTCGATGTCCGGGTGACTGCAGTCGCCTTCGATCAGACCCAGATCAATTTCATAGTGGGCCACTTGCTGCACGATATTGGCAGTGTTCTGTACGTGCAGCTTCACCTGGCTTTCCGGATGGCGCTGCATGAAGCCGCCGATCAACAGGGTGGCCAGGTAGTTGCCGATGGTCAGGGTCGCGCCCACGGCCAGTGAACCGAAACCGGACTTGCCGTTGAGCAGGTCTTCGATTTCCTTGGCCTGATCCAGCAGGGCGACAGCTTGCGGCAACAGTTGTTTACCGAGGGCGTTGAGGCTCAACCGTTTGCCGGCACGGTCGAACAGTTGGCAGCTGCACTGGCGCTCCAGCTCGGTGATCGAGGTGCTCGCCGCCGATTGCGAGAGGTTGAGCAGACCCGCAGCACGGGACACGCTTTCCTGCTGGGCGACGGCGACGAACACTTGAAGTTGACGGAGAGTAAATCGCATATCGATATAACCGATAACCCTTATCTTAATAATCCATTTAACAGATATTGTGTCTGCCTTTAGAATGCGATGCAATTGCGCAGAGCTGGCTTTTTTGCAGAGCAGGCGCCGAACACGCGCAGACAAATCTCCAGGAGTCCCACGTACATGAGCAACATGAACCACGAGCGTGTCCTCAGTGTTCATCACTGGAACGACACTCTGTTCAGCTTCAAGTGCACCCGTGACCCGGGCCTGCGCTTCGAGAACGGTCAGTTCGTGATGATCGGCCTGCAACAGCCCAACGGCCGCCCGCTTATGCGCGCTTACTCGATTGCCAGCCCGAACTGGGAAGAGCATCTCGAGTTCTTCAGCATCAAGGTGCCTGATGGTCCGCTGACTTCGCAGTTGCAGCATCTGAAGGAAGGCGACGAGATCATCATCAGCAAGAAGCCTACGGGCACGCTGGTGCTGGATGACTTGAAGCCTGGCAAACATTTGTACCTGCTCAGCACCGGTACCGGTCTGGCGCCGTTCATGAGCGTCATCCAGGATCCGGAAACCTACGAGCGTTTCGAAAAAGTGATCCTGTGCCACGGCGTGCGTTACGTCAACGAAGTCGCTTACCGCGAGTTCATCACCGAGCACTTGCCGCAGAACGAATTCTTCGGCGAAGCGCTGCGTGACAAATTGATCTACTACCCGACCGTGACCCGCGAGCCGTTCGAGAACGAAGGTCGCCTGACCGACCTGATGCGCAGCGGCAAGCTGTTCAGCGACATCGGTCTGCCCCCGATCAACCCGCAGGACGACCGCGCCATGCTGTGCGGCAGCCCGAGCATGCTCGACGAGACCAGCGAAGTGCTGAACAGCTTCGGCCTGAAGGTTTCGCCGCGGATGCGCGAACCGGGTGATTACCTGATCGAGCGTGCATTCGTCGAGAAGTGACCGCAGGTCACGTTGTAGGAGCGAGCTTGCTCGCGATGGTCGTCAACAATAACGCGTTTTTTCTGGTGTAACGCGGTGCGCTCGAGTCCATCGCTGGCAAGCCAGCTCCTACAGTAGATGTGTATCGCAAAGAAAAGCCCGCATGGCCTGAGAAGGTTATGCGGGCTTTTTCGTTTCCGGGTTTACTTTACCGGGACAATTTCCAGAACCCGGATCACGTTTGCCTCGGGATAGTGCCAACGCACATCCAGATCCCAGAACTGCGCACCGTATTCCCGCTCGGGTGCCGGTGTTTGGTAGGCCGGGCGTGGATCCTGTGCCAGGCATTGCTCGATCAACTCAACCAAGGGCTCTTCAAGGCGCTGGGCATGCTCGTGAGCCTGTTGCAGCGCTGCATCCGTCCACTGCACGGGAATCAACAGCGGCGCAGCGCTGGCGATGCTGTTGGTGGCTGTATCGATGATGTCGGCGTAGGGCACGTAGGGTTTGATATCGAGAATCGGCGTGCCATCCAGCAGATCTATGCCCGAGATCCACAAGCGACCAGCTTCGACTTTGTCCAGTTTCACCACCGACTGCCCAATGCCATTGGGGCGGTGGGTGGCGCGGGTGGCGAACACGCCCATGGATTTGTTGCCGCCGAGGCGAGGAGGGCGGACCTTCAGGCGAGGCTTTTCCTCCAGGGCCTGGTGGAACAGGAACAGCAGCCACACGTGGCTGACCTGCTCCAGGCCCTGTACCGCGTCCCCTTGATCGAACGGTGCCACCAGTTCCAGCACCCCACGGGCGGCCGGAGCCAGTTGCGGCTGGCGCGGAATGGCGAACTTTTCCTTGAAGCAGGAGCGCACGAAGCCGATGGGGGAAACGCTGTAGGTCATGGTTTGAGGTCGAAGCGGGAAGAGGGTGGGCATGATAACCCGATCAACCATTGCTTAGGCGGTGCCTGTCATTCCATCATCGTCGGAACGCCGCCCGGAGCAAGCCCGCTCCCACAGGGTTCTCGAGCGCACACAAGTTTTGTGTATGGCATAAAACCTGTGGGAGCGTGTCTTGCCCGCGATGGGCGCGCCGCCGATCTACAGACTGAATCCGCCATCCAAAGGAATGATATTCCCGGTCATGTAAGCTCCTGCGGTACTCGCCAGACTGATCGACAGCGCCGCCATCTCTTCCTCGCGGCCCCAGCGCTTCATCGGGATCAGCGCTGTATCCTCGGCCAATGCCTGTTCATCATTGCCAATGTGCTGGGTCATCTTGCTCGGAAAACGCCCCGGGGCGATCACATTGACGTTGATGTGCTGGCTCACCAGTTCGCGCGCCAGAATCCTCGACAGTTGATGCAACGCAGCCTTGCTCGGCCCGTAGGCATACGCCTGTTCACCGAAGGGTGAAATCCCGGCTACCGAACCAATGTTGATGATCCGCGCCGGATTCTGCGCCGAGCCGGCCTTGCGCAGCAGCGGCAGGAATTGCTGGATACAGTTGAACACCGACGTCACGTTGAGCTGCATGACTTTTTCCCAACCCTTGATCGGGTAGCTCTCCAGTGGAGCGCCCCAGGTGGTGCCGGCATTGTTCACCAGAATGTCCAGATGGGAGATCTGCTCGCCCAGGCGTGTGGCCAGTTGCAGGACGCCCTCTTCGCTGGCGAGGTTGGCTGCAATGGCGTGGCAGCGTCCAAGTGCTCCGAGTTCGTCAGCGGTTTGCTGGCAGGCTTGCGCGTCGCGGGCGCAGACGTACACGGTGGCACCCGCCTCGACGTAGGCCTTGGCGATCATCTTGCCGATACCACGGGTGCCGCCGGTCACCAGCGCGGTGCGGCCTTGCAGGGAAAAGTACGGGTGCATGGCGAATCCTGAGAGCTGAGGTCTTCACACCCTAGCCGTCGGCCGCGGTCAGCGGAGCCACTATTTTCGCGCGGAATAGGGAGGCATTCGGCCTTGTAGGAGCTGCGATGCGGCGTTCCGACTTGCCAGCGATGGTCGATAACGATAACGCGCGTTTGCTGGATAATCGCGGCGTTGTCGAATCCATCGCGAGCAAGCTCGCTACTACAGGGAACGGTTTACTGCGGGCGCACTCGCAGGGTCAGACCTTTGAGGAAATTGCGCAGCAGCTGGTCGCCGCACGGGCGGTAGTTGGTGTGGCCGAACTTGCGGAACAGCGCGCTCAGCTCAGGCTTGGACACCGGGAACTCGGCGGCCTTGAGGATCGCGTGCATGTCGTCTTCTTTCAGCTCGAACGCCACCCGCAGCTTTTTCAGGATGATGTTGTTGGTCACCGGCACTTCGATCGGCTGCGGCGGACGGCTTTCGTCCTTGCCGCGCTTGAAGATCACCAGGCCATCGAGGAAATGCGCCATGACATCGTCCGGGCAGCGTACGAAGCCTTCTTCGTCTTCCTCTTTCTTGTCGAGGTACGTCACCAGGTCTGCCAGGGCCACGTCCTTGCCGCCGAGCTTGATGATCTCGATGACTTTCTTGTCGCTGATGTCGAGCATGTAGCGCACGCTGCGCAGTACGTCGTTATGGATCATGTGTGCAGTCCTGATAATTCAGCTATGGGCGCCGCCGAAAACAGCAGCGCCGAAAGGTATGGTGGCGCGGGAAGCCTTAGAACTTCTCTTTGCCGGACAAGTAGCGCCATTGCCCCACGGGCACTTTGCCGATGGACACGCCGCCGATGCGGATGCGGCGGATGGCGACGACCTTCAGGCCGACGGCCTGGCACAGCTGGGCGATGATGCCCGGTTGCGGATTCTTCATGGCAAAGCGCAGGCGGTTTTCGTTCTGCCAGCTGGCCTTGACCGCCGGCAACTCCTTGCCCTTGTAGGTCAGGCCGTGGTTCAGGCGGTTCAGGCCGTGAGCCACCATCTCGCCTTCAACCTCGACCACATACTCCTGCTCGATCTTGCTGGAGTCGGCGGTGAGTTTGCGCAGGATTTTCCAGTCCTGGGTGAACACCAGCAGACCGCTGGCGTTGGCCTGCAGGTCGGTGCTGGCGGTCAGGCGCAGGAAATGGCCACGCAACGGGCGCTTGCCGTAACGGTGTTCTTCGCTCAGGGTCTCGGCGCCGAGGGTGGCCATGGCGGTGTCTGCATCCATGCCGGCGGGCACATTGAGCAGCAGCGTCACCGGTTCCGGTGCGGTGGCCTTGGCTTCTGGATCAAGCTCGACTTTCTGGGTGTCGACCTTGAATTGCGGCTCGTCGATGACCACGCCGTCGACGGTGACCCAGCCGCCCTCGATGAACAGCTCAGCCTCCCGACGGGAACAGCCGACGAGTTCGATGAGGCGTTTGGAGAGACGAATCGGGTCAGTCATGTCAGGGCCGTAACAAAAAGGGGGTGGGCATTGTACCTGCCTGGCGCCGGTTAATCGCGGTTCCATTTGCACTGTGTGGCTTTTACTGTAGGAGCTGGCTTGCCAGCGATGGATTCAAGTGCGCCGCTTTTATCCTGAGACAGCGCGTTATCGTTAACCACCATCGCTGGCAAGCCAGCTCCTACAGTGTTTTGTGTTGTGTCAGGCATGTTTTGAGTGTTGCTGGGCCTGGCGCAAGCGCATGTGCAGCAGCGGATATGGCTGGCCCATGCCATCGACTTCCGAACGACCGATCACCTCGAAGCCCTGCTTGAAGTAAAAGCCGAGGGCTTGCGGGTTTTGTTCGTTGACGTCCAGTTCGACGGCGTTCAGGTGTTCCAGGGCATAGCGCAACAATTTCTTGCCCAGGCCCTGGCCGCGATGGTCAGGGTCGATGAAGAGCATTTCGATCTTGCCTGCCGCGACGCCGGCGAACCCGGTGATGCGCTGGCTCGAATCCTTGGTGCAGATCAGCATCACTGCGTCGAGGTAGCGGGTCAGCACCAGGTTTTTCAGCAGTTCGATGTAGCTGTCTGGCAGAAAGTCGTGGGTGGCACGCACCGAGGCCTCCCAGACCCGGGTCAATTCTTCGAAGTCGCTGAGTTTCGGCGTGTGGATGACCGAATGCTGACGCATGCCCGTCTGCTCCTTCTGCAGTGGTTGACAGGAATCCTTTCAACCTCAAACGATAGCCGTAAAAAAGCCCCGCATCTCGTCAAGAGAGCGGGGCTTTGCGTATTTTTTGCGTTTAGATCTGTTCAGCCCACAGATCGTATTCGTCGGCGTCGGTCACTTTGCACCAGACCTTGTCGCCCGGCTTGAGGTTGCTGCCGTTGTCGATGAATACGTTGCCGTCGATTTCCGGGGCATCGAAGAAGCAGCGGCCCACCGCGCCTTGCTCGTCGACTTCATCGACCAGCACTTCGATCTCACGGCCGATGCGCATTTGCAGGCGCGCCGAGCTGATGGCCTGCTGGTGCGCCATGAAGCGCTCCCAACGGTCCTGCTTGACGTCGTCCGGGACGACTTCCAGGTCCAGGTCATTGGCCGGTGCGCCTTCTACCGGCGAGTACTGGAAGCAGCCAACGCGGTCGAGCTGGGCTTCGGTCAGCCAGTTCAGCAGGTACTGGAAATCTTCTTCGGTTTCGCCCGGGAAGCCGACGATGAAGGTCGAACGGATGATCAGGTCCGGGCAGATTTCGCGCCAGTTCTTGATCCGCGCCAGGGTCTTGTCTTCGAAGGCCGGGCGTTTCATCGACTTCAGCACTTTCGGGCTGGCGTGCTGGAACGGGATGTCCAGATACGGCAGGATCTTGCCAGCGGCCATCAACGGGATCAGCTCGTCGACGTGCGGGTACGGGTAAACGTAGTGCAGGCGAACCCAGACGCCAAGGGTGCTCAGGGCTTCGCAGAGTTCGGTCATGCGGGTTTTCACCGGCGCGCCGTTCCAGAAACCGGTGCGGTATTTCACGTCGACACCATAGGCGCTGGTGTCCTGGGAGATCACCAACAGCTCTTTGACGCCGGACTTGACCAGGCGCTGGGCCTCGTCGAGCACGTCGCCCACCGGACGGCTGACCAGCTTGCCGCGCATCGACGGGATGATGCAGAAGCTGCAGCTATGGTTGCAGCCTTCGGAAATCTTCAGGTAGGCGTAGTGGCGCGGGGTCAGTTTGATGCCTTGCGGCGGCACCAGGTCGATCAGCGGGTTGTGGTCCTGGCGCGGCGGCACGACGTCGTGCACGGCGTTGACCACTTGCTCGTACTGCTGCGGACCGGTCACGGCCAGCACGCTCGGGTGTACGTTGCGAATGTTGCCTTCTTCGACGCCCATGCAGCCGGTCACGATGACCTTGCCGTTTTCCTTGATGGCTTCGCCGATCACTTCCAGGGACTCGGCCTTGGCCGAATCGATGAAGCCGCAGGTGTTGACTACCACGACGTCGGCGTCCTGGTAGGTGGACACCACGTCATAGCCTTCCATGCGCAGCTGGGTAAGGATGCGCTCGGAGTCGACCAGTGCTTTGGGGCAACCCAGGGATACGAAGCCAACCTTTGGATTGGCCGGCGCAGGAGTGGTGGACATGTCTAACCTCGGTGTTTTGTGACGCCGCTTGCCGGGCAGGGCAAAACCGACGGACGGGCGCTTGAACTGCGCCTCTGATCAAAAAGTGCGCAATTCTAGCGATGAGTCGCTCACTTGACCAGCTTTATGCAGGGAAATACGACGAGTGCTGCGCTATGCTTCGCGCCGTTACGCTTTACTGGGTTTTTACTGTCAACAAAACGTCTGTAACGTGAAGTAAAACAGCGCATGCTGCACGACAAAGCATAGTGCTTCTTTCAAAGAAGCCCGGGTCTGAGAAGTAGGAGTGGTGGATGGGTCAGGCAAGTAGTCAGGCTGCAGGTGCCGAGCATTCGGCGGTGAAGCCGATCGGCATGCTGGTCGCGGCAGTCGGGGTGGTTTATGGCGATATCGGCACCAGTCCGTTGTACACCCTCAAGGAAGTGTTTTCCGGAGGTTATGGCGTGCCGGTCAACCATGACGGGGTACTGGGGATTCTGGCACTCATTTTCTGGTCGCTGATCTGGGTCGTGTCGATCAAGTACATGATGTTTGTGCTGCGCGCCGACAACCAGGGCGAAGGCGGGATCATGGCCTTGACCGCACTGGCCCGGCGGGCGGCGTCGGGGCACGCGAAATTGCGCACGTTGCTGGTGGTCTGCGGACTGATAGGTGCGGCGTTGTTCTATGGCGACAGCATGATTACCCCGGCGATTTCCGTGCTGTCGGCGATTGAAGGTCTGGGCCTGGCATTCGAGGGCATCGATCATTGGGTGGTGCCATTGTCGCTGGTGGTGCTGGTCGCGCTGTTTCTGATTCAGAGTCACGGGACCGCGCGGATCGGCATTCTGTTCGGGCCGATCATGGTTACCTGGTTCCTAGTGCTGGGCGCACTGGGCGTCTATGGCATCAGCCAGCATCCGGAAGTCCTGCAAGCGATGAATCCGGTATGGGGTGTACGTTTCTTCATGGTCCATCCGGGCATGGGCGTGACGATTCTCGGCGCCGTGGTGCTGGCATTGACCGGTGCCGAAGCGCTGTACGCGGACATGGGCCACTTCGGCCGCAAGCCGATTGCACGCGCGTGGTTCATCCTTGTGCTGCCGGCGTTGGTGCTGAACTACTTCGGCCAGGGCGCCTTGCTGCTGGGCGACCCGGAAGCTGCCCGTAACCCGTTCTACCTGTTGGCACCGAGCTGGGCATTGATCCCGCTGGTCGGCCTGTCGACCCTGGCCACGGTGATTGCCTCGCAAGCGGTGATTTCCGGTGCGTTCTCCCTGACCCGTCAGGCGATCCAGCTTGGTTACATTCCGCGCATGCACATCCGGCACACCTCCAGCGCCGAACAGGGCCAGATCTACATCGCCGCGGTGAACTGGGCGCTGATGGTCGGCGTGGTGCTGTTGGTGCTGGGTTTTGAATCCTCTGGTGCCCTGGCCTCGGCCTACGGTGTGGCGGTGACCGGGACCATGCTGATGACCAGTATTCTGGTGTCCGCGGTGATCCTGCTGCTGTGGAAATGGCCTCCGGTTCTTGTGGTGCCGATCCTCTTGGGTTTCCTGTTGGTAGACGGTGTGTACTTCGCCGCCAACGTGCCGAAAATCATTCAGGGCGGTGCATTCCCGGTAATCGCCGGTTTCGCCTTGTTTGTGCTGATGACCACCTGGAAGCGTGGCAAGCAATTGCTGGTGGAGCGCATCGATGAAGGTGGGCTGCCACTGCCGATCTTCATCAGCAGCATCGCCGTGCAACCGCCGCATCGCGTGCAGGGCACGGCAGTGTTCCTCACCGCGCGTCCGGATGCCGTGCCCCATGCGCTGTTGCACAACTTGTTGCATAACCAGGTACTGCACGAGCAAGTGGTGCTGCTGACGGTGGTCTACGAAGACATCCCGCGGGTGCCGCCATCACGACGGTTCGAGGTCGATGCCTACGGCGAAGGTTTCTTCCGGGTGATCCTGCATTTCGGCTTCATCGATGAGCCGGACGTGCCACAGGCGTTGAAGCTGTGTCATCTCGATGAACTGAACTTCAGCCCGATGCGCACCACGTACTTCCTCAGCCGCGAAACGGTCATCGCCTCCAAGCTCGAAGGCATGTCGCGCTGGCGTGAGGCGCTGTTTGCGTTCATGTTGCAGAACGCCAATGGCAATTTGCGTTTCTTCAATCTGCCGTTGAACCGGGTGATTGAACTGGGTACTCAGGTGGAGATGTAAGCGACCCACAAAAAGCCCCCGTTGCCTTGCGGCAGCGGGGGCTTTTTTGTGGACGGTCGCTGGATACTTCAGAACCTCTGTGGGAGCGAGCTTGCTCGCGATGGCGGTGCCACATTCAACAGAAATGCTGACTGATCTACCGCTATCGCGAGCAAGCTCGCTCCCACAGGGAATGTGTGGTGCACGCAAGAATAAAAAAGCCCCCGCTACCGTGAGGTAACGAGGGCTATTTTGCTGGCTGTCAGATCACTCTGTAGCAGCTGTTTCCTTCGGCTGGCGCTTCTCGATGATGTCCACCAGACGCTTGGCCAGCGCCGGGTAGTTCTCGTCGAAGTGGTGACCGCCGGGCAGTTTCATCGCTTCGCCCACCGCAGTCTTGTCGGTGCAGCCGCTTTCGTCGGTTTCCTCTTCACCGTAGATGCACACCACTTTGGCGGCTGGCAACCTGGCCATTTCCGGGCCGGTGGCGGCTTCCTTGCCGGCGTTGCCGAGCCAGCCTTCGACTTCGATTTCAAAGCTGCCGGTACGGGCGAAGGCCAGCAGGATGATTGCGTCAACGCGATTCTGCTCCGACTCGGCCAGGCGGTTGTAGATCGCCGGCAGAACATCCGCGCCGAACGAGTAGCCGGTCAGGATGAAACGCTTGGTGCCCCATTTCTGCCGGTAGTGTTGCATCAGTTCAGCCAGGTCCAGCGCGCTTTGCTCCGGGCTCTTGTGCTGCCAGTAGTAGCGCAGGGTGTCGATGCCGACCACCGGGTAGCCGATCTTGGCCATCTCGCCCGCCACGTCGCGGTCGAGGTCGCGCCAGCCGCCGTCACCGGACAGGAACAGGGTCACGGTGTCCCTGGCCTGGCCCGCCGGCACTTCGACCACCGGGATCTGCAGGCCGCCAGCGGCTTTGTCGCCACCAACGAGGATCTTGCGCAGTTCGTTGTTCAACACTTGCGGCAGGTTGATGTCGTAGTCGCTGATGCTGGTTTCGGCATTGACCTGGTCGCGCACAAAACCGGCGCTGGTGTCGTCCGGGTTGTCGTTCCAGGCTGCCAGCCAGTGGCCGTGGGCGGCGCTTTTCGGCAACAGGTGAGTGCAGCCACCCTTTTCCAGAGCCAGGTCGACCGAGACGGCGTAAGCCTTGTCATCCTTTTGCTCGGACAACCAGCGCCAGGCCAGCACGGCGCCCGGGCCGATGCCGCCGACCAGGGTCGCCGGGCCTTTGAGTTCTCGCAGGCCTGATTGCAGGGCACGGCTTTGCAGCAGGCAGTCCTTGGGCAGGATCACCTGGACAATCTGCGCCGAGCCACTGCGGCTCAGGGTCATCAATTGCTTGTCGCTGAGTTTCTGGTCTTCGTTGACCGCCACCAGCACCTGGGCGCGTGGCGTGGTGCCGGGGATGACACGGGTCATCGCCGCACCATCGGCCGGGGTCAGCCATTCGAGGGTCGGTTCCGGTGCCGGGCGTTTCAGGTACCAGTAACCGCCACCGAGAATCAGGGCCACTATCACCAGTGTGCCCAGTACATACCGCAAGGAGCGTTGAATCATCAGCGTTTCACCAATCCGGTCAAGCCGCCCGCGATCAGGGCAGCAGTGTCGGCCAGCGCAACCAGCGGATCGAGTCCGGCGGGCACGGCCATATAACGGGGTTCCCAATCAGGCTGGAACTTGTCTTTGAAGCGGCGCAAGCCCTGGAAGTTGTATAGCTGCTCACCACGGCGGAATACCATCGAGCCCAGGCGCTGGGTCAATGGCGCGCCGCGACGGGGTTGTAACCCCGACAACGGCACCATGCCCAGGCTGAAACGCGCGTACCCATGATGTTTATAATGTTGAATCAGGCCGACCATCATGAACTCCATGGTCAGCTTCGGGGCATCCGGGTGCGCGCGCATCAGGTCGAGGCTGGCCAGGTCATGACCGTAGGTCTCGAGCAAGTTGGCGAACGCCACCGGGCGCCCTTCGAAGCGAATCACCGCGATGCGGAAATACTTGAGGTAGTCATCGCTGAAGCGGCCCAGCGAAAAACCTTTCTCCCGGACATTCTTGCCGGTCAGCCAGGCATCGGAGATCACCTTGAGCTCATCCATCGGTGCGTGGCCCGGCTCAAAGATTTCCAGCGACAGGCCGTCACGGGTGCCACGGTTCCAGGTGTAGCGCAGGTCCTTCATCTCTTTGCCCTTGGCTTCGAGATCAAAACGCTTCAGGTCGACCCTGGCTTCTTCGCCGAGCTTGATCGCCGTCAGGCCGATGTCCATGTAGTACGGCAGGTTCTCTGCGCGCACTTGATAAAACACGGGACGGGCATGGTGGATGTCGCACAGGTCGCGGAACTGCCAGATCATTTCCGCCCGTTGCTGGCCCGGGCCGATCGGGTCATACAGCGCCACCAGGCTGCGGCCGCGACGGGCGTACATCAGGAATGCTTCGTCATTGGGGTGAAACAGCAGCGCCTTGTCACCGGTCAGGGCCAGGCCGCCATCCGGTTGGGCCGATGCCATGAGGATCTTGCTGGCGCGCTCCAGTTCGTCGGGCGTCGGCAGGTGTATGACCGGGCGTGCAGTGCGCAGCAGCCAAGTCAGCGATACTACTACCAGCAGCACCGCGGCACCGAGCAGCGAACGCAGGCCGCGAGGGGCGTCGGCGTCGAGGGTGAACTGCCACCAGAGTTGGTGGCTGTAGGGAACGTCCTGATAGGCGAACAGCAGCAGCCAGATCGACGCGCCGAGCACGCACAGGCTGGCGACCAGGTACAGCGGGGAGAACGGCACTTCAGTCAGGCGGCTGGGGCGATAGAACGAGCGGCGGAATACCCCGAGCAGACTTGCCGTCAGTACCATCAGGCTGGCTTCTTCCCAGTCAAAACCCTTGAGCAGCGAGAGCAGGGCGCCGACCAGCAACAGAATGGTGGTCAGCATCCACGCGGCCGACAGCCGGCGACGCAGCCCCTGGGCCAGCAACAGGCACAGAACGCCGACCAGGCTGGCGCCAAAGTGCGAAGCATCGACCAGTCGATGGGGGATCAGAAAACCGATGTGTTCCAGGCGGGTATCGATTTCCGGGGTGGCGCCGGAGAACAGCAGGACAACGCCGGACAGGAATACCAGCACCGCCAGTATCGGAGCCGCCAGGCCTGAGGCCGCGCGCAATGTCTGGCGTGTCTGGAACAGACGCTGACCTTCGTTGATCAGCAGCAGCAGGCAGGCCACCAGCAACGGCAGGACCACGTAGATCAAGCGATAGAGCAGCAGGGCGGCCGCCAGTGGCGCGGCGCCAAGGGTGTCGGAAAACGCGGCCAGCAAAATTGCCTCGAACACCCCGACTCCGCCCGGCACATGGCTGAGCACGCCGGCGGCCAGAGCCAGCAGGTAAACCAATAGGAACGCGCCGAAGGGCGGAGTTTCCGGCAGCAGCAGATAGAGCACGGTTGCGGCGGCGGCTACGTCCAGGGCGGTGATGATCAATTGCAGGAACGTCAGTCGAAGCCCGGGCAGGCGCAAGGTGCGGCGTCCGACCTTGACCAGCAGGTTGTCCGGGTAAGGCTGTTCCGGCAGCCGACGACGGTAGATGCCTAAGGCCAGCACCGAAAACAACACGAGCACGGCAGTCGCCACCACGCCCAGCAAGGTCTCGGAGAGCCCCAGCGCGGTGGACGCGGCAGACAGGTCGCTGAGCGTCGCCAGGGCGGCCAGCGGCGGCAGGGCGCAACCTAGCGAGAGGCTGGCGAACAGCGTCATGCGGGCGACTTCAGCGGCTCCCAGGCCATGACGGGCATAGAGGCGATAGCGGACCGAGCCGCCCGACAACATTGAAAGACCGATGGCATTGCCGATGGCAAAGGCCGTGAAACCACCGAGCGCCAGCGTGCGCGGTGTCAGGCTCACTCCGGCATAGCGGCTGGCCGACCATTCGTAGCCGAGCAGAATGATGAAGCCCACTACGGTTGCGCCCAGCGCGCCCATCAAGGCAGGTTTCGGAACTTCGAGGATCGAGTCGTGCAGCGCGTAAAGGTCGAGTTCGCTCAACAGGTGGCGACAGGCAATCAGCGCGATCGCGAACAACAGCAGGGTGACCGCCAGGCCAATGGGTTGACGGTATTTGCTCAATCGATCAAGCAGACGCAGGCGCTCAGCCTTGATCGGTTGTGTCGCTGTGACAGTGTCTTGTGAATCAGACGAGTTGGCGCGCATCAATCACCTCTTGGATTGTGCGCGACAGGATGGGGGTATCCAGCCAAGTTACCAATCCCTGCAGAAAAAAATAATCACAAATATTAACGCCTATCACCCGGCAACAGGGACGGCGCGTTATCAGTCGTGAAGGCTTCAGCCTGCGATAGAGCATAGTCTGAACCCGGCGCATGGGAGACCCCCAAACGGCTTGCTACACAGTGACAGATCATTGTTGCGAAAGGACTTTTTCAACAGATACAAAAAAGGCCACTCTTTCGAGTAGCCTTTTTTGATGTTTGGTTGCGGGAGCCGGATTTGAACCGACGACCTTCGGGTTATGAGCCCGACGAGCTACCAGACTGCTCCATCCCGCGTCTGTGTGGCGGCATTCTATAGAGTAATGCCGGGGTGTCAACCGTTAATCCTGAAGCAGGTCAAATAAACGTTGAATCGCGGCAAACGGTCGCAGCGATGGTCTAAGTTTCGGAATCAGAACGATTTCCGCTTTCGGCGTCGCTGAGTGTCCAGCCCGTGTTCCTGCGTTCGGCGCTACAAAACGAGCGCGCACAAAAAAGGCCACTCTTTCGAGTAGCCTTTTTTGATGTTTGGTTGCGGGAGCCGGATTTGAACCGACGACCTTCGGGTTATGAGCCCGACGAGCTACCAGACTGCTCCATCCCGCGTCTGTGTGGCTGCATTCTATAGAGATACGCCGGGGTGTCAACCGTCAATTCCGATAAAACCTGTTTTGCTTCAATCGGTTAGCTTGCCGAGGGGCGGGGTCGTCAGCCTGTGAGGCAGGCGGGGCAAGGCCTGCGGCTCTATCGCGAATGTTTTTTCGATTGAAAAAATAAATTTACCAATGATATTTCCCACGAGTCGAAAAGAACATTCAGACTACTGGTGCTATATACAGGTGTCGGTGAGATACTGGATGTCCGTCACACCAATACGCCTTTTCCTTGCCATGAACACTGCTTTGCCATGACTCAGCGAAAGATCATCCACGTCGATTGTGACTGTTTCTACGCCGCCATTGAGATGCGCGACGACCCGCGCCTGGCCGGTAAGCCATTGGCGGTGGGCGGGTCGGCGGATCGGCGCGGGGTGATTGCCACGTGTAATTATGAGGCGCGAGCGTACGGGGTGCGTTCGGCGATGTCCTCCGGGCATGCCTTGAAACTTTGTCCGGACCTGACCATCGTCAAGCCACGCATGGATGCTTATAGAGAGGCGTCCAGGGAAATTCACACGATCTTTCGCGAATACACCGAAATCATTGAGCCGCTTTCGCTCGACGAGGCGTACCTCGATGTGTCGGACAGCGCGCATTTCGGCGGCAGTGCAACGCGAATCGCCCAGGACATCCGGCGCCGGGTCTCCAACCAATTGCATATCACCGTGTCGGCGGGAGTGGCGCCGAACAAGTTTCTGGCCAAGATCGCCAGTGACTGGAAAAAGCCCAACGGCCTGTTTGTCATCACACCGGACCAGGTCGAGGACTTTGTCAGTGGCTTGCCGGTGAGCAAATTGCACGGGGTCGGCAAAGTCACCGCCGACAAGCTCGGCAAACTGGGTATCACCGATTGCCTGCAATTGCGCGAGTGGGACAAGTTGGCGTTGGTGCGAGAGTTCGGCAGCTTTGGTGAGCGACTCTGGAGCCTGGCCCGTGGGATTGATGATCGTGTGGTGCACAACGACAGTCGTCGTCAGTCGATCAGTGTCGAAAATACCTACGACGTGGATCTACCGGATCTAGTGAGTTGCCTGGATAAATTGCCCGAGTTGCTGGAAACCCTGGCTGGTCGCATGACGCGAATAGACAGCAGTTATCGGCCTGGCAAGCCATTCGTCAAAGTGAAATTTCACGACTTCACGCAGACGACATTGGAGCAGGCTGGGGCAGGGCGGGATCTGGGAAGTTATCAGTTGATGCTGACCCAGGCCTTCAATCGTGGCGGTAAACCGGTTCGGTTGTTGGGCGTGGGCGTGCGGTTGGAGGACTTGCGGGGCGGGTTCGAGCAGATGGAGTTGTTTGAGCGGTAGTTTAGTGTTGAATGTGAGGCGCCTTCGCGAGCAAGTCGGATCGCCGCACCACCGCTCCCACAATGGACCGCGTGATCAACTGTGGGAGCGGGCTTACTCCGGGCGGCGATCCGACGAAGCTTTTGGCTTTTAGTTCAGCCCCGGATTCGCCACCAGCCGCTCGCCATTGCGGGCTAGCGACTTCAGAAACTCGGTCTGCAATTCGGGATCATTGCGTGTCAGTTCGATCAGGCTCTGTTCCAGTTCGCTGGCTTCTTCTTCAAGACCCAGCTCCGACAGGCGTTTGACCCGGTGGACCCACTGATTGACTTCATCACCTTCGAGGTCGTCATAAATCAACCCATGGGCTTCATAGAGCTTGCTGCGCAAATTGCTGCTGATGGTCAGGGTGGAATCGTTGTGCACGTTCCCCTGGGCATCCTCAACACGGATCAGCAATCGGCTCAGATGATTGATGTCATGTTCGGCGAACGGGCTGTCCAACAGATTCAGGCGTAACACGCCGTTTTTGTCGGTGCTCAGTTCGAAGGTTTCCTTGCCGGCCTTGACCTCAACCGGGCGCTCGCTCCAGGGCAGGCTCGAGTACTCCGTGCGTTTGTCGCGCTGGACTTCACCAATACTGGCCAGGTTTTGCTGCGCGCGGCCGTGGGACTGCACGTTCATGAACGGGTTGAGCCCGGCGAAGCCGTAGCTCAGCCAGTCCTTGGTCACGCTGTCCGGCAGATTGCCGAGGGTGAACACGTTGACCACGTTGGCACCGATACCTGCCACCACGGCCACCGCGCCCAGCGGGATTTCGTAAATCTCCCGCCAGGGTTGGTACGGCGTATAGCGGTCGTAGTGACGCGTGACTTCGTATTCGGTGACTTCGAAAGTCTTCTGCTCGTGGATTTTCACCCGCCTTTGCGGCAGCTCAAGCACCTTGGGCTCACCGACATCGATTTGCAGGCTGTGATCGAGCAATTTACGCTCGATCCGTTCCTCTTGCTCGCTGCGTTGTGACATGTGGTTGGCACAGCCGCTGACCAGCAGGGTGCCGCACAAGGCGGCACCACCGAGGCCTAAGGTGTTTCGCTTGAACATGACGCCTCTATATCTGGTATCAGCGGCGGATGCGGGCCTGAAGGAACGACAGCACGTCGGCGACCGGCAGCGCTTGTGCGTCGGCCTCGGTACGGCTCTTGTATTCCAGGTTGCCTTCGGCCAGGCCGCGATCGCTGACCACGATCCGGTGTGGAATGCCTATCAGCTCCATGTCCGCGAACTTGATGCCCGGGCTGGTTTTCTTGTCGCGGTCATCGAGCAGCACTTCGAAGCCGGCAGCGGTGAGTTCCGCGTACAGCTTGTCGGTGGCTTCACGAACCTGTTCGGTTTCGTAGCGCAGCGGCACCAGGGCAATCTGGAAAGGCGCGAGGGTGTCGCTCCAGATGATTCCGTTTTCGTCGTTGTTCTGCTCGATGGCAGCCGCCACCACGCGAGACACACCGATGCCGTAGCAGCCCATTTCCAGGGTGACCGGCTTGCCGTTCTCGCCCAGCACTTCGCACTTCATCGCTTTGCTGTACTTGTTGCCCAGCTGGAAAATGTGCCCGACTTCGATGCCGCGCTTGATTTCCAGGGTGCCTTTGCCGTCCGGGCTCGGGTCGCCGGCCACGACGTTGCGCAGGTCGGCAACGGTCGGAACAGGCAGGTCGCGCTCCCAGTTCACGCCGAAGTAGTGTTTGTCGTCGATGTTGGCACCGATGCCGAAGTCGCTCATCAATTCGACCGAACGGTCGATGATGATCGGCAGCGGCAGGTTCAACGGGCCGAGGGAGCCGGCGCCGGCGCCAATGGCGTCGCGCAGTTCACTTTCCGAAGCCATGACCAGGGGGCTGGCAACGCCTGGCTGGTTGGCGGCCTTGATTTCGTTCAACTCATGGTCGCCACGGATGATCAGGGCAATCAGCTTGCCTTTCTCTTCTGCGTGCACCACGAGGGTCTTGATGGTTTTCTCGATCGGCAGGTTGAAGCCTTCGACCAGTTGCGCAATGGTCTTGGCATTCGGGGTATCGACCAGACGCAGCTCTTCGGTCGGAGCGGCACGCGATGTTTCGCGCGGCACGGCTTCGGCTTTTTCGATGTTGGCGGCGTAGTCGGAGCCGTTGCTGAAAACGATATCGTCTTCGCCGGACTCGGCCAGCACGTGGAACTCGTGGGAACCGGCGCCGCCGATGGAGCCGTTGTCGGCTTCAACAGGACGGAACTTCAGGCCCAGACGGGTGAACACGTTGCAGTAGGCCTGGTGCATGCGGTCGTAGGTGACTTGCAGAGAAGGCTGGTCTGCGTGGAACGAGTAGGCGTCCTTCATGATGAATTCGCGGCCGCGCATCAAGCCGAAGCGTGGGCGGATTTCATCACGGAATTTGGTCTGGATCTGGTACAGGTTGATCGGCAGCTGCTTGTAGCTGCTCAACTCGTTGCGCATCAGATCAGTGATGACTTCTTCGTGGGTCGGGCCGGCGCAGAAGTCGCGGCCATGGCGATCCTTGAAGCGCAGCAATTCAGGGCCGTACTCTTCCCAGCGCCCGGATTCCTGCCACAGCTCGGCCGGTTGCGTGCTCGGCATCAACACTTCGAGAGAACCGGCGGCGTTCATTTCTTCACGAACGACGGCTTCGACCTTGCGCATTACCCGCAAGCCCATCGGCAGCCAGGTGTACAGGCCCGAGGCGAGTTTGCGGATCATGCCGGCGCGCAGCATCAGCTGGTGGCTGATCACGACCGCGTCGGAAGGCGTTTCTTTTTGTGTGGCGAGCAAAAATTGACTGGTGCGCATGGTTGGCCGTTATCGATTGCTGATGACGAGAAATGACGGAGCATTGTACGGGCGAGATCCGCTGGCGTACAGGCATGCGGTCGGTGGTGTGGCAGGAGGGCGCGATTCACACGGCCCTCCGCGATTTTTCCTGCGTTAAGAGCCTACGATTCTTCGACGACCGGGGTCTGCACCGGTTCCGGTGTAGGTGTCGGACCTGCGCGGCGGTTCTCCTGGAACCAGTGCAAGGCGATCAACAGCAGTGTCGGAACGCCCAGCAGGGCTGTGATCAGGAAGAAGTTGTGGTAACCGAATTTTTCCACCATGACCCCGGAGTAGCCGCCGATCAGGCGTGGCAGCAACAGCATGATCGAGCTGAGCAGGGCGTATTGGGTGGCGGAGAACTTGAGGTTGGTCAGGCTCGAAAGGTAGGCGACGAAGGCCGAAGTCGCCAGACCTGAGCTGAAGTTGTCCAGGGAGATGGTCAGCACCAGCATGTTCAGGTTGGGGCCCATGTCGGCGAGCAGCAGGAACAGGATGTTGGTTGCAGCGGATGCCACGCCGCCGATGAACAGGATTGGCAGGATGCCGAAACGCACGATCAGCAGGCCGCCCATGCCGGCACCCACCAGGGTCATGATCAGGCCGAAAATCTTGCTGACGCTGGCGATCTGGTCTTTGGTGAAGCCCTGGTCGATATAGAACACGTTGGCCATCACGCCCATGACCGTATCGGACATCCGGTAGGTGGCAATCAGGCCGAGCAGCAGCAGCGCTTGCCAGCGGTATCGCAGGATGAAGTCGTTGACCGGTGTCAGCACTGGCGCCAGGCCGCGACGACCCATGGCCGAGAGGCACAGGGCGGTGAGGGTGGTGTAGAGAATCGCGCGCAGGAAGGCGCGGTCCTCCAGCAACAGGTCAAGCAGACTCACGCCCTGGAACAGTACGCTGGCGAAGTCGGTGTTGTAGAACTGGGTGAACATGGCCGGCACGGACACCAGCAATATGATCAGCACGAACACCGAGGCCAGTTGATGCACGAAGCTGTAGCGCCCGGCCTGCAGTTGCGTGCGCAACGGCACGGGTGGTTCGCGCATGAACAGGGAGGTCAGCAGTGCCGGGACCATCAGCACTCCGAACAGGATGTAAGTGCCGGCCCAGGCCGAATGCTTGTAGTTGAAGCCGGTGGAGCCAAAGCCTTCGGCGAAGTACAGCGCGCCTGCAGTAGCCAGCAACGCAGCGACCCGGTAACCGGACATGTAGCTGGCGGCCAGTGCGGCCTGACGATTGTCTTCGGCGATTTCCAGGCGATAGGCGTCTACCGCAATATCTTGCGTCGCCGAGGCGAAAGCGACGACCACGGCGATGGCGATCAGCCAGGACAAATGCTTTTGCGGGTCGCAGAAACCCATCCCGATCAGGCCGAGGATGACCAGTGCCTGGGACAGCACGAGCCAGGATCGTCGTCGACCGAGTTTGCCGAGCAATGGCAGTCGCCATTGGTCGAGCAACGGTGACCAGACCCATTTGAAGGCATACGCCAGGCCGATCAGGCTTGCATAGCCAATGGTTTCACGAGCGACGCCAGCTTCCCGCAGCCAGACCGAAAGCGTCGAAAATACCAGCATGTAGGGCAGGCCGGCGGCGAAACCGAGCAGCAACAGCACGAGTGTCGAAGGGCTGGCATAAGCGGCGAGCGCGGCGCGCCAGGTTTTACGGGGCATGGGCTGGAGTCTGCCTCAAGAAATACGGAAACAAAGCGCGCACTCTAACCGCTGTGCTCTACCGGGCGCCAGCCATGGCGCTGAATATCAACACGATTATTCAGGATGCTGATTCCCTCCATGCGTAATCGTGCGCGCTGCTCATCACCCGAAGGGCTGCCCGCCGGCAGGCTGATACGCCCGTTTGCTCCCAGAACACGGTGCCAGGGTAACTTGCTGTCGCCCGGCAATTGGCTGAGCGTGCGGCCGACCCAGCGCGCGGCGCGACCCAGTCCGGCAAGCTCGGCCAGTTGGCCGTAGCTGACGACTTTGCCCTCGGGTATTTGTGCAAGTGTCAAATACAGCGCCGTGCGTCGGATTTGCGCTGCACTCTGGGGTTCATCGGTTGGATCGGTCACGTCCGTCAGTCCTAAAGAGGTTTGCTTTACCGTCTGTAGAGTAATTCCTGCACAGGCAGTTGAGAAATGAACTCAAGAGAAATAGTCGGGTCAGTCCTTGTCAGGGCCTTGTTCCTACGGATAATGCCGACTTTTTTCGCAAGCCTGAGCCCGTGTTTTGCTTATGTTGTCCAGATCCCTGCTGTGTCTCGCCGTCCTTGGTACTTCCACTCCCTTGCTAGCCGATACCGTGTGGTTGAACAACGGTGACAAGCTGAGTGGCAAGATCACGCTGTTCGATGGCGGCAAGCTGCTGATCCAGACCGAGTACGCCGGTGCGGTGACGATCGACTGGAAACAGGTCAAGACCCTGGATAGCGATCAGGAGCTGCTGGTCAAGCAGGATGCCTACAGTGGCGAGAAAGCCAAGTCGCTGAAAGCGGCGGACGCTGGCAAGGTCACACTGGCCAATGGCGAAGCACCGAAGACGGTCGAGCTGGCAAGCATTCAGCAGATTCTCAAGCCAAAACCGGTGGTCGAGGATCTGGTGTGGAAAGGCAACGTCGATATCGCACTGGATTATCAGCGGGCGGAAAACGACACCGATGACTACGACATCGATTTCAAGACCAGTGCGCGTCACGGTCGCTGGCGGCACACCGCTGAAGGTGAATACAACCGTGAGTTTCAGGACGACGTGGTGACCACGGACAACTGGCGGGCCGAGTACTCCATCGACCGATTCCTGACCGAGCAATGGTTCTGGCAGGGGCGCCTGGTCTACAAGCGCGACAAGGTCGAAGACCTTTCCCGGCAGCGCACCGTCGGTACCGGTCCCGGCTATCAGTTCTGGGATGACGAACTCGGGGCGTTCTCCCTGGGCTCGCTGGTCAACCGCACGGACTATGAATTCTCCGATGGCAGCAAGGACAATTTCTATGCCCTGGCCATGAAGTGGGATTACAACCGCTACCTGATCGGCAAGCGTGTCGAGTTCTTTACCAATGGTGAGGTCGCTAAGCCGCTGTCGGGTGTGGCCGACTACGCACTCGATGCCGAGATGGGGTTGCGCTACAAGGTGACTGACTGGGCTTCGCTGAACCTGAAGGCGGAGCGGGACATAATCAGTGGCACCGACGACGCGGATCTGGACAAGACCAGGTACACCGCCGGGTTTGGCGTGGCCTGGTAAGAACATCAAAAGATCGCCGCCTTCGGCAGCTCCTGCAAGGTAAACGCAGGAGCTGTCGAAGGCGGCGATCTTTTTTGTGTGGACAAAACACTCTCCCACAAAAAAGCCCCGCTGTTGAGGGCGGGGCTTTTTACTAAAGCAAGTACAAGTTAGATAACTTGAACTTCTTCAGCTTGCATGCCTTTCTGACCGCGGGTAGCGATGAAAGAAACCTGTTGGCCTTCTTTCAGGCTTTTGAAGCCGTCGGACTGGATAGCTTTGAAGTGAACGAACAGGTCGTCACCGGATTGTGGAGTGATGAAGCCGAAGCCTTTTTCATCGTTGAACCACTTAACGGTACCGGTTTGGCGATTAGACATGGTGTAACTCCTTGAACAAAGATAACTGCGACTCAGGAAGAACCCTGGCCGAGACTGAGTGCAAAGAGCAGGAAAAATTCTTGTAGATGGTTGGATCGAAATTCAACATATCGTGTAGAGATTCTCAGTGACACAAGCAGCACAGTGACGCCACCTTAACCCTTTTTCCGGGACGTGCCAATGCTTCTTGCGCAGGTTTCTCTGTTTTAAGGATCGGCGGTGTGACGGTTCGTCGCCGGCGCAGGTAATTCCTGCCTGTTCGGCGAGAATTGCACCGCGGACTTTGAACCCGGCGGCGCGCCCGGTAAGATGCCGGACAGAATTTTTCGACCCCGCTATTCAGGACACCCGCCATGAGCATCAAATCGGACAAGTGGATTCGCCGCATGGCGCAGGAACACGGCATGATCGAACCTTTCGTCGAGCGTCAGATGCGCGGCAGCGACGATAGCCGCGTCATCTCCTACGGCGTGTCGAGCTACGGCTACGATGTGCGTTGCACTAATCATTTCAAAGTGTTCACCAACATCAATTCGGCCATCGTCGACCCGAAAAACTTCGATGCCGGCAGCTTCGTCGACATCCACAGCGACGTGTGCATCATTCCACCGAACTCCTTCGCCCTGGCCAGCACCGTCGAGTACTTCCGCATTCCGCGCAATGTATTGACCATTTGCCTGGGTAAAAGCACCTACGCGCGCTGCGGCATCATCGTCAATGTCACGCCGCTCGAGCCTGAGTGGGAAGGTCACGTGACCCTGGAGTTCTCCAACACCACCAATCTGCCGGCGAAAATCTACGCCAACGAAGGCGTGGCGCAGATGCTGTTCCTTGAGTCTGACGAAGAATGTGAAGTGTCTTACAAGGACCGTGGCGGCAAGTATCAGGGCCAGCGTGGCGTGACCCTGCCTCGTACCTGAGTCAACCGTCTGACAAATGCCGGGAATTACTGAGCGGGCGTACACTCTATGGGGTGTACTGTTCCGATCCGCGCAAGGCGGGTCGGGCCATCGCTCAGGAGTGCCGAATGAAGATCGATCCGCGAATCAGTGCCGAACTGGCAAGGCTTGAACCCAATCAGGTTGGCATTCTGGCCTGGTCCTTGTTGGCACATCCGCCCGTCAGCATGTCAGGAGGCATCCCCGGTCAGCCTGATCCCGATACCCCGAACGAAGAGCCGATGGAGCCTGGTGAACCCACTTTGCCGGATGAGCCACCGCCTGCGCCTGTTGTCTGACAGACCATACGCGACCGATCAAATGTGTAGGAGCGAGCTTGTTCCGGGCGGCGATCCGACGAATACGGTCTGACATTCAACATGTGCGTTGTCTGACACACCGCGTTCGCGAGCAAGCCCGCTCCCACAGGTTTTTCTGTAGACGTTATTTCAGGTTGCCACTAAGGAACTGCTTCAACCGCTCGCTTTTCGGATTGCCCAGCACGTCTTCCGGCGCGCCTTCTTCCTCCACCAGGCCCTGGTGCAGAAACAGCACCTGGCTCGACACTTTGCGGGCAAAACTCATTTCGTGGGTCACCATGATCATGGTCCGGCCTTCTTCGGCCAGGCCCTGGATCACCTTGAGCACTTCACCCACCAGTTCCGGGTCCAGGGCCGAAGTCGGTTCGTCGAACAGCATGACTTCCGGCTCCATGGCCAGTGCGCGGGCAATCGCTACCCGTTGTTGCTGACCGCCGGACAGGAAGGCCGGGTATTGGTCCGCCACACGGGCGGCCAGCCCCACCTTGTCGAGGTAGCGCCGGGCGCGGTCCTCGGCTTCTTTCCTGTCGCAGCCCAGCACCCGGCGCGGGGCCATGGTGATGTTTTCCAGCACCGTCATGTGGCTCCACAGGTTGAAGTGCTGGAACACCATGGCCAGGCGGGTGCGAATCCGCTGTAGTTCATTGGCGTCGGCCACGTGCATGCCGTGACGATCCTTGATCATTCGGATGCTCTGCCCGTCGAGGCTCATGGCGCCGTCGTTGGGTTGTTCCAGGAAGTTGATGCAACGCAGAAAGGTACTTTTACCCGAGCCGCTGGCACCGATCAGGCTGATGACGTCGCCGGTCCTGGCCTTGAGCGAAACACCTTTGAGGACTTCATGGTCGCCATAGCTTTTATGCAGCCCTTCGATGGTCAATTTGTACATGGGGCGTGCATCCTCAAGGCGAAAGTAGGTAGCCGCTGCGATAGGCTTCGGTGCCCGCGACGTGGGCAATCACCATGCCAGCAGTGGCCATGCGGCGCAGCGAACGGGCGTACATCAACCCGGCGGCGGAGCAATGAACGGGAGTGACGCGATCGTTGACCGGATCAATTATCTCGGCGATCAGTTGCCCGGCTTCCAGGTACTGGCCCGGCAACGCGGTGAACACCAGTAGCCCGCCGACGGGCGTGGCCACCGGTTCTACACCGGCCAGCGGTGTCGCCGGATAGGGCAGGTCGGGCAGGGGCGCGGGTTCGCCGGCGATCGCGCCGAAATGGATCAGGTAATCGATCAGTGCCTGGCAATCGAGGCTGGCCAGCGGGTGGTTGACGTCGCCCTGTCCGCGCAGTTCGACGGTCACCGAAAAACTCCCCGGCGGAATGTCGAAGTGCTCGCCGAAGCGCTCCTTCAACTGCCACCAGAGCAGGGTGAAGCATTCGTCGAACGATTGGCCACCGGAATCGGTTGCCAGCAGGCTGGCCTCGGCGCCGATGTAGCGGCCCAGCGGTTCGACCTGCGGCCAGGCTTCAGGTGTTGTGTAGAGGTGTGTAACCGCTTCGAAATCGCAATGCAGGTCGAGCACCATGTCGGCGTCGCAGGCCAGCCGTTGCAAGGTCAGGCGCAGGGATTGCAATTGGGTGTCGGCGGTCTGCCGGGCCAGCGCATCGCGCAGGCTGCTGCGCACCAATTGCTGGTTGTGCTGCGGATCGTCACCGAGCTTGCCCTCGATCGCGTTGCCGACTTCTTCACTGAGGTCGACGAACCAGCGGTTGAAGTTCTGGCCGCTTTCCAGCTCGTAGCGGCCCAGCGGCACATCCATCAGTACCTGTTCCAGACCTACCGGGTTGGCGATGGGCACCAGTACGATTTCGCTGCGCAGGCGACCGGCGGCTTCCAGCTCCGCCAGGCGTTGCTTGAGGTGCCAGGCCACCAGCATGCCGGGCATTTCGTCGGCGTGCAGGGAGGCCTGGATGTAGATCTTGCCGTTGGCCGGTTGTGGGCCGAAGTGAAAACTGTGGATCTGTCGTGCGGTCCCCGGCAGCGGGGCCAGCAGGTCATGTTTCTGGTGGCGCATCTGTTGTTTCCTGAAGCAGGTTGAGACCTAGTGGGTCGGCCCGAGGAAGGCCAGCCATCGACGTTCGGCAAGGCGGAACAGGCCTACCAGCGCAAAAGTGACGGTCAGGTAGATCAGCGCGGCAATGCCGAACGACTGGAAGGTCAGGAAGGTCGCCGAGTTGGCGTCCCGCGCGACTTTCAGGATGTCCGGGATGGTCGCGGTGAAGGCCACGGTGGTCGAGTGCAGCATCAGAATCACTTCGTTGCTGTAGTACGGCAACGAGCGACGCAAGGCCGATGGCATGATCACGTAGGCATACAGCTTCCAGCCGGTCAGACCGTAAGCCTTGGCCGCTTCGACTTCACCGTGGTTCATGCTGCGAATCGCCCCGGCGAAGATCTCCGTCGTGTAGGCGCAGGTGTTCAGGGCGAAGGCCAGGATCGTGCAGTTCATTGCATCGCGAAAGAATGCGTCCAGTATTGGCTGGGCCCGAATGGCGGCCAGGCTGTAGATCCCCGTGTAACAGATCAATAACTGGATATAGAGCGGCGTGCCACGGAACAGGTAGGTATAGAACTGCACCGGCCAACGGATGTGGAAGTGCGGCGATACACGGGCGATGGACAGCGGGATCGACACGATAAAACCGAAGAAGATCGAAGCGCTGAGCAGCCACATGGTCATGGCCAGGCCGGTGATGTTGTTGCCGTCGCTATAGAGGAAGGGTTTCCAGTATTCCTGCAGGAGTTCGATCATCGTACGGCCTCCCGGGTCCCGGCGGAGTAACGACGTTCGAGCCAGCGCAGGATGACGTTGGATGCGCTGGTGATCACCAGGTAGATCAGCGCGGCAAGTACCAGGAAATAAAACAGCTGATAGCTGCTTTTACCGGCGTCCTGGGCAGCCTTGACCAGATCGGCCAGGCCGATGATCGACACCAGCGCGGTGGCCTTGAGCATCACCATCCAGTTGTTGCCGATACCCGGCAGGGCATAACGCATCATCTGTGGGAACACCACGATCCAGAAACGCTGGCCGCGCTTGAGGCCGTAGGCGGTGGCCGCTTCGACCTGACCCCGCGGGACTGCGAGAATCGCGCCACGGAAGGTTTCGGTGAAATACGCACCGTAGATGAAGCCCAGGGTAATGACCCCGGCACTGAACGGGTTGATCTCGATGTATTCCCATTCCATGAAATCGGTGAACGATGTCAGCCAGGTTTGCAGGCTATAGAAAATCAGCAGCATCAGGACCAGGTCCGGAACGCCGCGAATGAGGGTGGTGTAGAGCTGGGCAGGCACGCGCATCAGTTTGGCTTTTGACAACTTGGCACTGGCGCCGAGCAGCCCGAGCAACACGGCCAACAACAGCGACAACGCCGACAACTTGATCGTCATCCAGGTGCCTTGCATCAGCAGCGGACCGAAGCCCTTGAGGCTGAACGCAGAGAGCCCCAGATTTTCCAGTAGGTTTTCGAACATAAATCAGCAACCTGATCGGATGAAAAAAGCGCCCATCGCGAGATGGGCGCCGGGCATTATTTGCCGCTGTACAGATTCAGATCGCCAAAGTGTTTCTTCTGAATGGTGGCGTAGGTGCCATCATCGTGTAACGCTTTGATACCTTTATCCAAAAGTGCTTTCAGCTCGGTGTTACCTTTCTTAATACCGACCGCTGTTTTGGCCGGCAGCAGTTCATTGTCGACCGGCTTGCTGACTTCGTAGTCGGCACCCTGTGGCGACTTCAGGAAGCCCAGTTCGGCTTGCAGCATGTCCTGGATCCCTGCATCGAGACGACCGGAAGTCAAGTCAGCGTAGACCTGATCCTGGTTGGCGTAGGCCTGGGTTTTTACGCCGGCCTTGTCCAGAATGGCTTTGGCATAGGCTTCCTGAATGGTGCCTTGTTCGTAGCCGACGGTTTTGCCCTTGAGGGACGCGACGTCTGCGGTCACGCCGGAACCTTTCTTGGACACGTAAGCGGTTGGGCCGGAAAACAGCTCGCTGGAGAAGTCGATGACTTTTTCACGGGCCGGGGTCACGGTCATCGACGAGATCACACCGTCGAATTTATTGGCTTTGAGGCCCGGAATCATGCCATCGAAGTCACTTTCGACCCACTTGCACTTGACCTTCAGCTCGGCGCAGATCGCGTTCCCCAGATCGATGTCGAAGCCTACCAGGCTGCCATCGGCCGCTTTTGACTCAAACGGTGCGTAGGAAGGGTCAACGCCGAAACGCAGTTCTTTGTACTCCTTCGCCATGGCGGAGCCAGCAGCCATGCACAACGCCAGTGCAGAAAGGGTCAGCAATGCTTTTTTCATTATTCAATCCCTAAGAACCAATATGAGCGCTTGTGGCGCAGAATTATTGTTACTGGAAAGCGTAAGACCTATTGAAAGTAGCAATTTCCGAACCAGAGTGCCGAACAAGCGTTTTAAAAGGTGCTTGGAGAATGGTCGGAGACAGATTTATGCACGAAAACGGGCGCAGGGAAATGGCCGCACTCATTCGGCTCAAAAAGAAAAAAATCCGGTATGAGAAAAAGTCTTGGCTGAGCAGATTTTACAGGGTCGTCAAACTATCGGCTTCGTCGACCGACTTGTCCTCGCGCCAGCGCAACATCCGCGGAATGAGGTTGGCGCGGGGCGAGAAGTTGGGGGGCAATGACAACCACCTGTGGGAGCAAGCTCGCTCCCACATTGGCGGTCATTTACCTGGAGTCAGCGTCAACCGTGCCTTGCCATAGGTGTTGTCGAAGTTCTGTGGCTGCATCGGCAGGCTCATGTACTGGCCCTTGAGCCACGGTTCGATGCTGTTGAGGTAGTTCGGGCTGGCCGGGTTGCCGGACTGGCCGGTGCCGTTCTGCGCCATCAGCGGTTCGGACTGGCCGAAGTCGACGATAAAGCGCATGGCTGGCGCCAGCGTGGTGTTGAAGTCCTGGCCCCAGGTAAAGGCAGCGGTGTTGAGCGTGGTGTGATCGCCACCTGCCGGCAGCGGACCGCGTACGGTCTGGCCGCTGGTGTTCTTCCATTCATAGCGATGCAGTTTGCCCCACTGCCAGGCTTTGTGATCACCGCCCAACTGGCTGTCGCCTGCGCTGATCGCTGCGGCGAGGCTGCGAGCGAGGATGGCCGGTTTGTCTTCTTTTTGCGCGGTGCGCACGTCATCCCAGAACGGGCTGTCCTCACGCCCCAGCAAGTGATCGGCCTGGGCCGCGTAGGACAACTTGCCGTCGGCGACAAAGGCCTTCCACGCCGGGCTGCTTTGCGGGCCCAGTTCGTCGAGAAAGATCTGCCGGGTGCTTTCCTGCAGGAACAGTTCGTAGATTGCCGCATCGGTGGAGGTCGGGTTGAGCTTGCCGTCAAACGCCATCAAGCGGCTGTAGGCTTCGTGTGCCTTGGCGCGATCGGCCGCGGGCAAAGCGTCGATGGCTTGTTTGAGCGGCTGGGCCATGCCCGGCGCTTCGAACATTTTCTTCAGCTTGGCAGCGAAGGTAGTGGTCTGGTCGTATTGCATGGCGATCAGGCTGCGGCTGTCGTGTTTACCTGCGCCGGCCAGTTCGGCCAGGCGCTCGCCGCGCTCCGGAGCGGCCCAGGAATTGGACAACTGCATGCCGTAGCCATGGGGAATGACTCGCTGGTTGGCGGTGCCGAGCCAGCCTTGGGCCGGGTCCTGGTCGTACGGGTGCAGCATCGGGTCGGCATAACCGTCCCAGTCGTAACGACCTTCCCAGCCCGGCGAGGGCAGCAGGCCTTCGCCTTCGCGGCGGTTCGGGTAACGACCGGTGACTTGCCAGCCGATGTGGCTCGCGTCGGCAAACACCAGGTTCAGCGCAATGGCGCGGATTTCGCGGCTGGCATCCGAGGCTTTCTCTACGCTCTGGGCGCGGGACAGGTCGAAGAACGCGTCCAGGGATTTGTCATCGGTGAAACTCGGCGTCTGCAAGGCCAGGCCGAAACCATTGGCCAGCGTGGTGCCCTGGGCGCTGTTGAGCAGCGGGCCATGGCGGGTTTCGTACACAGCTTCGCGAATCGGCCGTTGGCCTTTTACGAAGTAGGTTTCGTTACGCACGATCGCCGGTTGCCACTTCCCGGCGTTTTCGTAGGTGAGCCCGTTGCCCTGGCGTTTGATCTTCTCCAGGAACAGGTCCTGGTTGTCGCCCATCACGGACGTCATGCTCCACGCCACTTTACCGTTGAAACCGCCAAGCACCATCGGCAGGCCCGCGATGGTCACGCCGGACGCCTGATACTTCGGCGTGTGAATCTGCACGTAACTGAACAACGAAGGCACGCCCAGCGGGCCGTGACTGTCACTGGCCAGCAGGCTCTTGCCACTGCGGCTGCGTTGCGGGGCGATGGCCCAGTTGTTCGACGAGGTGGCGCCCAGCAGGTTCAGGTCCGACAGTTGCCCCGTGGCTTTGCTGAGTTCGGCCAGCCCCGGCACTTGCCCGTTGAGCTTGATGCCTTGCAGTTTTTCGCTTTCGGCGACCGGCAGTTTTTCGTCGGGAGCCGACGGCGTCAGCCATGCCAGTTTGTCGGTGGTGACGGTCTGGGCCAGTACCAGCGAGGAAATTTCTTCCGGCAGGTTGGTCGATTGGCTGAAGTTCAACAGGCAGAAAATCAGCGCCGAATCTTCCGGTTGCCAGTATTCAGGCTGGTAGCCGGTGGCGGCCAGATCCGCTGGCAGCTTGTCGCGGTAGCGGAACAGGTAGGCGTTGACTCCCCGCGCATAGACTTCGAAGAAACGCTTGAGGCGCGGCGAAGAGGCCTTGTACAACTCGCCGGCACTTTTCTTCAGGTTGACCGCCCGCATGTAGCGGTCGGCATCCAGAAGGTCTGCACCGTGCATCTCGGCCAATCGGCCCTGGGCCAGCAGGCGCAGGGTGACCATCTGCGTGATGCGGTCGCTGGCATGCACGTAACCGAGGGTGAACAGCGCGTCGTGGAAGCTGTTGCTTTCGATCAGCGGCATGCCCATGGCATTGCGGCGCACCGAAACGTTCTGCGCCAAGCCCTTGAGCGGTTGCACGCCGGAGGTCGGCGGGAGGGTGTCCTGGGCGTTGAAGCTCTGACAACCGGTCAGGCTCAAGACGCCGGCCACTGCTGCGGCAACGCCGAACCGGGGTAGAAAATGAGTAAGGGCTGGCGAGGCCATGGCAAAGCTCCTGCGGGGGTAGAGGCGGCGGCGCGCAATAAAGGCGCTACGTTAGTGAGCAGGAGGTGGCCGTGCAAGCGGGGTACAAGGTTATTTCAGGATTTGTCTGATAAACCCAAAAAATCGCAGCCCTTGCCGGTCGCAATGGGAGATGTTGAAGTGCGACTCGGTCAACAATCCAGGAGAACAGTCGGCATGGAGCTCAAGACAAACGCGGCACTGATCATCATCGATCAACAAAAAGGCATTCTGCATCCAAAGCTCGGCCGCAGGAATAATCCAGAAGCCGAAGCGCGCATGCTGGAATTGCTCGGCCATTGGCGGCGCACCGCTCGGCCGGTGATCCATGTGCAGCACCTGTCCCGCTCAGTGGACTCGGTGTTCTGGCCGCAGCAGTCGGGGGTGGAGTTTCAGCAGCGGTTTCAGCCAATGGCCGGTGAACGCCTGATCCAGAAGCAGGTGCCGGATGCGTTTTGTTCAACGGGGCTGGAGGCGCAGTTGCGCGAGGCGGGGATCGGGCAGTTGATCATCGTGGGCGTCGCGACCCACAACTCGGTGGAGTCCACGGCGCGCACCGCGGGCAACCTGGGGTTTGATACGTGGGTGGCCGAGGATGCGTGCTTTACCTTCGACAAGGTTGATTTTTTCGGCCATGCCCATCGCGCTGAAGAGGTGCATGCGATGTCGCTGGGGAATTTGCATGGCGAGTATGCGACGGTGGTCAGCAGTGCATGTGTACTAAAAGGCTGACTGAAAAACCTGTAGGAGCAAGCTTGCTCCGGGCGGCGTTCCGACGATGGCGGTCTGACTGACACATTGATAGTTAATGTGCTGCCGTCATCGCGAGCAAGCTCGCTCCCACAGGAGGATGCGGTGATTCAACAGGCGATATCGATATCCGCCCGAAGCATCAGGCGCCGTGGCACTTCTTGAATTTCTTGCCGTTGCCGCATGGGCACGGATCGTTGCGGCCGACGTCTTTCAGGGCGTTGCGCACCGGTTCCTGGTGAGCGTGGCCGCAGTTCGGACCGTGGACATGGCCGTGGTCGTGATCATGGTGGTGATGGTCATGATCGTGGTTACAGTCAGGGCCGTGGACATGGGGTTGCTGGGTCATCGGTGTTGCTCCGGAATTAAATCGGCGGCGATTATCACGCCATTGCGCGCCAGGTGCACGTAGTGGGCGATGAATATACCGGTTTCCAGTTCACCTTCCAGACGATAGGGAATGGGCTGATCGGATTTTTTCAGCAGTTTGGCCATTTCACGGACCTTGGACCACAGGTTGGTGCGGATCGGCACCTTGAAGTAAGTGCTGTGCCTGGGGCCGATGGTGAACCAGTGTTCGTACTCGCCGTCGGCCAGCAGTATGTCACCCAGGTGAACGCGGTACTCCAGACTGCGCACGGTCAGGTCGCTGTCGTTGGGGTTGTCGATGCGAAAATGCAGGAGGAATTTCTGTTCCAGCAGTTTGGCGCTGACCACCTCGATCTTCACCAGATGGACTTCGGGGTCCGGCAAGTCGTCGTCGAACCACGATGCACAGCCACCGAGTCCGAGTGTCAGGAACAAAGTGAGTAGATAAAGTGCACCGCGCCGGATGATCATCGTAGTGTTTCTCCCTTGAGCCACAGTCTAGACCCAAAAGATCGCAGCCTTCGGCAGCTCCTGCGGGGTGGACAGGCATTCCATGTCCTAACTGCTGAAATACCCCGCACAACACTTCTTGAACTTCTGCCCACTCGCGCACGGACAGGCGTCATTGCGTCCGAGCTTGAGCGGCACGGTGGGGTCGATGAAATACCAGCGGCCGGTGTTTTGCACAAATGACGAACGCTCGCGGTGGCTGTGCTCGCCGTTGCTGTCGTGCCACCGCGCGGTGAAAGTCACGAAAGCGTGTTCGGGCTGGCCGCCCAGCACTTCGGAGCTTTCCACCTCAAGCCCCAGCCACGTACTTTGCGAGCTCCAGTCGCTGATCGATTGACGATCCAGGCCGGCCTGTTGGGCGGGCAGGGTGGTGGCCACCAGATAGTCGACCAACCCCAGCACGTAGGCGCTGTAGCGCGAGCGCATCAAGGCTTCTGCGCATGGTGCCGGGTGCCCGGCATGGTAATGACCGCAGCAGGCATCGAGCAGGGTGCCGCTGCCGCAAGGGCAAATGGATGTACTCAACCATTCCGGAGCCTTACTAACAGTTACATGTGTTTTATCTTCCATAAATCAGTCACTTACCTAATTTAACTTTTTTTATGTTTTTTACGCGTGTAACGAGTGAGTGGTTGCCAATCTGCACAATTGCAATTCCATAGTAACCTTTCATTTTGAGCTCGTCTGAAGTGGAGGCTAGGCCATGACGGCCATTTATGTTTGGAGGTTCTGCACCCCAAGTGCCGGTTAGCCTTCCGAGGTCTCGATTTCGACTCACTCTTGTTCGTTTCCAGTCGGACTGATGACGGTTAAAAATCAGTGCGCAGCGTTGGGATGGCAAGACGCACTACAGTGCGAACCAGCTCACTAGGATGGCCGTTCCTTTCTGAGCCTAAGAGAGCGAGTCGGATCGTTACATCAAGAGTTTGCCATTTTTCATAGGTGAGCCGCATCGAATCACCCGCCTCATTAAGCACATTAGGGAAGATAAGCGCGGACAATATTTCCTGACAACCCATTCGCCCATGGTGCTGCGCGAACTCACGGTGAAGGACCTTTACATCGTCCACAGCAAGGGCGGTGTGGTTCAGATCATTTCTGCTGCTCAGAAGGGGCTCGAAGAACACGAGGTTCAGGGCAAGATTCGCTCGAGCACGGAGGCATTCCTGGCGAAGAAGGTCATAGTGTGCGAGGGCGCTACTGAGGTGGGCTTCCTGAGAGGCTTTGACGACTACCAGATAGAGAACGAAAAAGATCCGTTTTCGTTCCACGGCGTAGCGCTACTGGACGCGAAGGGAGCCAGCAAAGTGAAAGCACTGGCGAAAGCTTTTAAATCACTTTGCTATGACGTGTCGGTGCTAGCTGATGGCGACGCGGAGAAGCAGTTTTCTACTGCCGATGCGGCAGAGCTTGTTGCATTGGGGATTCCGACCTATGTGTGGAGCGACAAGCTTTCACTTGAAGAGCGAGCTTTCCAAGATCTGCCTTGGGACGATGTATTGGCCAGTGTGACGCTCGCTCAAGATGAGCTGGTTTACCCTGTATACGACCAGGTGCGATCACAGCTTCTGGAAAACCTGGACAAAGATATTGGCTCGTGGACGGAAAGCCCCAAGCTACGGTCCGCTATCGGTGTAACGGCGAAAAACTCTGGTTGGTTCAAGGACACCACCAGAGGCGATTTGTGGTTCAAGGCTATCTGTCCAGCCTTCCAAGACGCTGCCTTCGGCAAGAAGAACCTTGCGCTTGAACTCAGCAAGCTTTGGGAGTGGTCAGAGCGTGTCTGATGAACTGGCGATCAAGCTCAACGACTGCACAACCAAGGGGTATGTGATCGCGCCTGCTGGGTAGCCATGGGGCAAGGGCGGTCGCCTTCTACCGTGTGCTCCCGCCCCACTCCGGTCGAGAGGACAGACAGCAGCCATAAGCAGCCATTGATACGTTAACTACTTGGTGCCAAACCGCCGCCCAGTCGAGTCTATCTTTGGCAGCGCTCGGCTTTTTTCAGGCTAAAAATGAAGGCTTGAGAGTTCTGCCTGGGAAGAGCCAGTCAGAACCTCAAGCCTTAAACCCCTAAAGTGTTGATTAGGGATAAAACTGGTTTTCTAAACGCCCTCAGCCTTTCCTGACATAACCCGCAGCTTCAATTTCGACTTTGGCATTCTGCGGCAGGCCGGAGATCGCCACACAAGAGCGAGCTGGGCGACGGCCAGGGAAGTGACAGATATAGATTTCGTTGAACGCAACGTAGTCGTCCATGCTAGTCAGGAAGATGGTCACCTTCACCAAGTTGTCCACGGTGCAATCTGCCGTCGCCATTACTGCTTTCAGGTTTAGGATCGCTTGATCGGCCTACTCCACGAAGTCATCCGGCACCGAGCCATGAGCCATAGCGCCCGCTTTGCCAGAAAAAGAGATCCAGCCATCCTGATGGATGAAATCGGAATACGCCTTTTCCTTTTACATGCTGCCCTCTCAATCAAATCTGCTGGGTGTTTACGTAAGTTGCTGGTACATCAGGCTCCTGCAGGGTGACGTTTGATCAGTGGGGCACGGACAGGTACTCGGAAAGTAATACTTCAATGCTTCGTGCAGCCTGAAGGACCCTCGCGTCATGACCATTCAAACCACAAATGCTCAGTCCAATAGCAAGCTCCCCCGGGAGATGGCACGGTACACTAATAGCGCAACCATCGATGAAGTTGATGACGCTGGTGTTGCGAAGTACTAGTGCATTGGTGGCAAAAAAAAGCTCGTCGTTCTTTTCAAGTTCTTTCAATAGCGGCGCCGTGCATGCAACGGTGGGCATCAACCAGACGTCAAAATCGCTTAAGCGAGCCTTTGCCTCTTCTGATAAACGACGCCGATGACCTATCAATTCAAGGTAATCTGCGGCGCTCAGCGACGCTCCCCGTCGGATTCGCTGGGCTACACGTGGGTCGTATCTTGTATCGAGTTCGCTTTGTAGCCAGTGCTGATGAAAGTTCCAAGACTCCGCAGCAGTCAGTCCACCTGACTCATTAATGCTCGGCAACTCGCAAAGCTCTGAAAAATCAAACCAGTGAATGACAGCCCCAGCATCGTTAAGCAATTTCAGCACGCGTTCAAACGCAGCGCCTACTTCACGATCAAGATTATCCAAGACAAAGTCCCGTGTTACCGCCACACGTAATCCCCTTAGATTTGCAGGCCGTGTATCAAGCAATTGGCCTGAAAGCACCTGATCCAGCAAGATGCAATCTGCCACGCTATGCGCTATTGCACCGATCGAGTCTAGGCTTTCTGCCAAAGGCAGCGTCCCCAAAGTAGGCACCCGCGATGCAGTTGGCTTGAAACCGACCAAGGCGCAAAATGCTGCTGGTATCCGTAAGGAACCACCCGTATCAGTGCCGAGTCCGGCGACCGCCATATCGAGCGCGACACTAACTGCAGCTCCTGAACTTGAACCACCAGCGATCCGATCATTGTCGTAAGGATTCACGGGCGTGCCGTAATGTGGATTGAGGCCTAGTCCTGAGAAAGCGAACTCGCTCATGTTGGTTCGACCCAACATCACAGCACCTGCGGCGCGCAGGCGCGCCACAGCGAATGCATCATCTAACGCAGGTGGAGCTTGTGCCAGCAGCGATGATCCAGCTGTAGTCACCTGACCCCTGACGTCGAAGAGATCCTTGATCGAAATGGGCAAACCGGCCAGTGGGGATAATTCCCGACCGGCTGCCCGATCCATATCACTGGTTCTCGCAGCCCTCATGGCGGCCTCACGATCCACATCCACATATGCACAACCACCGTCATGGAGATGACGTTCAATACGTTCCAGTGCATCGCTGACCAATTGGACACTACTCGTCCATCCCGTCGCTATGTCGTTGACTAATGAGCTGATTGGTTTTATGCCGAGTGAATGCGCCATACCGGAATACCTATTCATGATAACCATCAAGCCTGTGATAGGAAGGCGGCGAGTCGGCTGTCCGTTTCACCAAAAAGGCTTTCAGGAGCGCCCTTGGTAACTATCGCACCGTTCTCCATGAACACGATCCGATCAGAAATCTTGCGTGCAAATCGCATTTCATGGGTCACGATGACCATGGTCATACCTTCGTCAGCAAGCTTCTCAATTACGCGTAGTACTTCGTTTACAAGTTCAGGATCTAGGGCGGAGGTTGGCTCATCAAACAGCATGATGCGAGGTTCCATCGCCAGGGCTCGGGCGATCGCAACACGCTGTTGCTGCCCGCCAGACAATTGATGTGGGAACTTGTTCGCATGGCTCTGCATGTCGACTTTACGCAGTGCAGCCAAGGCTTTCTCACGAATTACGTCGCGATTGCCCCGCCGATGATAGATCGGCGCCATCATCACGTTGTCAAGGATGCTGAGATGAGGAAACAAGTTGAAATTTTGGAACACCATACCGATGTCCATAATCCGGCTATGGAAATCACCAGCCATTTGGTAGTGCCCTTCTGGGGCGCCAAGCCAAGGCTTACCATCAAAAACAATTGCGCCTCCATCAATATCTTGCAAAGCATTGATAGTACGAATTAGCGTGGTTTTTCCAGAGCCGGACGGCCCAATAATACTGATTACCTCTCCTTCATGGACATCGAGCGAAACATCGTTCAATACACGTTTTGAACCAAAGGATTTTGATATTCCGTGCATGTCGATTACAAGTGACGTTTTTAGCTTTCGCAGTGGTCGAATGCTTGCAGTTGGAGTCGCATTTTCTATTGGTAAGCTAGGATCGGCCAAAGTTTGTTTCTGTCGGCGTAGCGAAACGTCCAGCCATGCCTCAAGACGCGCAACAAGAAAACTGAATACGCTAACGATTAGAACGTAATACAAAGCAACTACGATTAACGTGTCAATAACCTTGAAATTTTGAGTGTAAAGCCGTTGCCCTACCAGAAGCAACTCATTCAAAGAAATGACTGAAACCAAAGAGGTCAGCTTAACGATCGTAATGAATTCGTTCGACAAGCTAGGTAGTGCGATACGAAACGCCTGCGGAACAACAATAAGTCTGAGTCTTCCTAAATAACGAATCCCAAGAGCACGCCCGGCCTCCTGCTGTCCTTTCGGCACACCAATAAGACCTCCGCGGTAAATCTCCGCCATATAGGCCGTTTCACTCGCTATCATAGCGATTAGGCCCGCGGCAAAAGGATTAGATAATGCTCCTTGCAGCTGTGGAATAAGTTGCGGTAAGTTGTAAACAAAAATCAATAAGACTAATAGAGGGAGGCTGCGAAAGAACCAAACATAGACTTCAGCCGCCTTGCGCACTGCCAGTGTCGATGATTCCTTTGCAAGTGCCAGGCATAGGCCTAGCAATAATCCGGCACCCCAAGTCAAAATACTCAAGGTTACGACATTAATACTTGCCAACCAAAAATCAGCATCCAGCAGCAATGTGAATATATATTGTAAATCAATCATCACTAGTCATCCCCTAACACGATAACATCCGCAACTTCAGATGACCTGAAGTTGCGTAACAACAAAGTGCTGCAATCAATTTTCTGACGCAAGGACTTTTGCTACCTCATCCGGGCTTGGCTCGGAAATGTTATAGGCCTTGAGAAGTTCGTAATATTTACCATTGGCTTTTATTTTGGCGAATGCCGCTTCCAAGCCAGCTTTGAGATCGACGTTGTTTTTGTTGAGCCCAAGCCCGCCAAGCACGGGGAAGATGTTTTCCTTGCTTGAAATCATCACTCGCCCGGACGTCTTTTCAACAGCCATTTTGATAACTGCAGAGTCATCGGTTTGTGCGTCGATGTTGCCCGAAAGCAGGGCTTGAGTAGCTTCAGGTGAGCTTGGAAATTCTCGAATATCGATTATCGTCCCTTTGGGGGCGCACAATTCCTTGGACAATTGCTCTAATTTCGGTTTATAGGCAGCGCCTTTGATAAAGCCAATACGCTTACCGCAAAACTCCTCTGGAGTAAGTGGCTTGAAACTACTGGTTGACAAGACAGCAATTGAAATCCCTGTTTTCATATAGGGAATGAAGGCGATCTGTCGAGAACGCTCGGGATTGATATAAAGAGCGGACGCAATCACATCAAACTTGTTGCCGCTCACGCCGATGACAAGGTTCTCAAAACGGGTGTCTACCGATGCCACTTTGAATCCACCGGCATCCGCTAGGAGCTGCATGAACTCCGGGTCAAATCCCGCTGGTTTTTTATCAAGGAAGTAGTCGTACGGAGGATAAGTCAAATCTCCACCGACTCGAATCGTCTTTCCGGTCAGGTCCGCTGCAACAGCAGCCCCAGCACCAAGCGAAAAAAATAGCGCTACCAGCGTTGATGTGAGTTTGTTATTCATTTTTGTTGTCCTCTACATAGCTTGTCTTCAGGGAAAGTATGTATTGCCCAAGGGCCGCTATTGATGGGCCAAAGCGCAAACAATGATGGTTGGCGAAAACCAAATTCTATCTCGCGTTCCTCCTTCGCATTCGCTGTCCTGAAGATCATGACCACGCCTAGGATTAGGCACAAACTAAAAAAACCGACAGATATGTAACCTGTGCTTACCTATTGATAAAAATGCACAGCTTTGGTGCAGCCTCCTTTGATGCGTGGATTAGGCAGATGAGCAGTCGAATAAAATCAAAGGTTCTATAGAACACCCAGCCCACGCCTAAAACACCCAGCCCGTGCCTAGTAGCTGCGCCCAGGAAGGTCTGACTGGTAGGTAGGCACCTCTTCGGTAACTGGCCAGCTATAACCATTGCTAACAAGTCCAACAGCAATTATTGATTTTCTCGAATTGTATTTACGTGGATAGTTTGATCGTCGGCGGCGACTCTTCCGCCGAATTAAACTCGACGTGGATTAATATTATGTCGCAACGTCATCACAGTTCTCGTGCTTATAACGCGGAAATCCTGACCAGGAAACTTGTGGTCTACGCCGCTGATAAACCTGAGTTTTGTAAGGGTGTACCAGAGTCATTTAAGGGCTCCTACTCCGACCTCGGCTCAGCAGGTCTATCACTGCTCGAAGATAACTTGCCTATGCCGGTAGCCTTGCTTAAAACGGCAGCTATTAGCGCCAATCGAGACTGGATGCATCGCTTCCTCGACTTATCCGGTTTGAAGATCGCGCCGCATGGCAAAACGGTGATGTCACCTGAAATTTTTCAGATGCAAATGGAAGACGGTGCGTGGGGAATTACCGCTGCCACGGCTCAGCAGGTCGCATTTTTAGCAGGTGTGGGAATCCGTCGCGTAATTCTTGCGAATCAACTAGTTGGCACCGAAAACATTCGCCTCATCCTGGATATTCAGGAGGCTCACCCTGATTTAGTATTCCATTGCCTGATCGATAGCCAAGAGGGGGTCGATGCCCTTGCAGAGGCCGCCAAGGCGAGGGGCAATGCCACCATTAATGTATTACTAGAAATGGGGGCATGGAGTGGGCGTACGGGGATCCGCACGGTAAACCAAGCTCTGTCGCTGGCGCGCCATGTTCGTGACCAAGGGCCATGGCTAGTGTTAAGCGGCATTGAGTGCTACGAAGGCATTGCTCCAGGCACCTCCCATCTGGAACGTGAAGAAGCCGTCTCAGACATGATGGCGAGTATGTGCGATCTCACGTCGCGCTGCGATGCTGAAAACCTGTTTTCCTCTGACGAGATATTGCTGACTGCTGGTGGATCTGAATATTTCGACATAGTTGGTGAAGCATTGAGCGCCCTTAAAACACGTCGACCAGCTAACGTAGTCATCCGCTCTGGATGCTATATCGCTCACGATAGCATCGCTTACGAGCGTGCATATCACCGATTGGTCGAGCGCTCAAAGACAGCACGGGAAGTGGGTCACCCACTCCAAGCAGCACTGGAAATCTGGGCAGCGATTCAGTCTCGCCCTGAATCGGGCCTTGCCTTCGCTACCTTGGGCAAGCGCGACATTTCCTACGATTGGGATCTGCCAACGCCTCTCAAATGGCTTCGACCTGGAGTGATGTCTGCCCCAGCTCCGCTACCCGCTGGCCACCGGGTCACGAAACTCAATGACCAGCATGCATACCTTGATATCCCTCCGGACTCGCCTCTTAGCGTTGGCGACCTGGTGGGTTTCGGAATCTCCCATGTCTGCACGACTTTCGATAAATGGCGCTGCCTTTTATTAGTCGATGACAACTACCGCGTCACCGGTGCGGTTCGCACTTTCTTTTGAGGAGGACTTTTTATGTTGAATGAACAAACGCAACCCGATCATTCTGCTGACATCCTGATGCATCTGCCCAGTCATCTAGAACAGCCTTATGGGACTAAGGCGCGCATTGGGTTGATTGTTCTGTCTACCGACCCAGTTATCGAGCGCGATTTCCATAAGCTCGTGCCCGGCGATGACATTGGTGTGTATTCGACTCGAATCTATCTGGAGACACCGAATAGCGATCGAACTTTGACCGCGTTGCAGGACGAGATCGAAGAAGCGGTCAAGCTCATCATCCCTGATACCCGGCTCGATGCAGTCGTCTTCGGTTGTACAGCTGCCTCAACCTTGATCGGACCTGATCAAATCGCCGCGAGAGTGGCGCGAGGTCGGCCAGGACTCGCAACCACCAATCCAGCCACCGCCTCACTTGCTGCATTGCGTCGTCTAGGGGCAAAAAAGATTGTTTTGGTGACACCCTACACCATGGAGATGACCGCCAATGTGTGCAAATTCCTTTCGGAAGGCGGCCTGCAATTCACTTCAGTCCGTGCCATCGGCTGTGACACTGATGACGCCATCGGCAGCGTCCCTGCTTCTGTCTATGTGGATGCCGTACGCCAGTCCGATCTAGCCGGGGCAGATGCGATCTTCATTTCGTGCACCGTCACCAAGGCCCTGAGCGAAATTGAAATGCTCGAAGCCGAGACCGGGTTGCCCGTGGTTACAAGCAACCAAGCATCTTTCTGGCATGCCCTGACTCTTGCTGGTTGGAGTACCCCTATTAATGGCTACGGCCGTTTACTTCGCGAAATGTGGTGATCAGATGACTATAAAAATGAGTGAAACTCTGGAACTTACTCGTGCCTTGATTGCGCAAAACACAATTTATCCGCCTGGCAACGAAGTAAAAGCAGCTTCCGTTGTCGCTGCAAAGCTCAGAGAAGAAGGTATTGGCTCGATTGTTTATGAGATTTTGCCGCATCGCACCAACTTAGTGGCGCGACTTAAGGGTACGGGGGAAAAGCCTGGTCTCGCGTTCTCCGCCCATTTCGACACGATCGATGTCGACCTCAAAAAGTGGTCAGTCGACCCCTTTGCTGGCGAGATGCGTGATGGTCGCCTGTACGGCCGGGGCACCGCTGACATGAAAGGTGGAATGGCAGCAATGACCATGGCGATGATCGCGATCGCCCGCTCGGGCACCCCCCTTAAAGGCGATCTCGTACTCACCTTTTCGGCGGCGGAAAACTCCGACTGCCTCGGCGCCAAACGCCTTGTTGCAGATGGGCATCTCGATGGCGTTGGTGCATTGTTGATTAGCGAGCCGTCGGGTAACCGACCACTAGTAACGGAAAAAGGTGCCCTGTGGTTACGCGCTACAGCGACCGGCGATTACACGCACAATGCGTTTACTGAAGACCGCACAGGTGATCGAGGTAACGCAATCATCCGACTCGCTCGCTATCTGGACAAAGTCTACGATCTAACGCTGGATGTGCCCGAACACCGCCACGTCAAGCCTCCGACTATCAACGTTGGCGTAATTCGCGGCGGCCACGAGGCCGCGTTCGTCCCATCCAGCGCATCGGCTGATATCGATATTCGCATGGCGCCTGGTCCTTCTGCAGAAGCTGTACTCGCTCAATTTCAGGCTATTGCTGGGCCGTACATCAGCTTGGAGATATTGGATCACAAGCCTGCAGTCGACACGCCTGACGACCATCCATTCGTTGAACTTTGCGTCGCCGCTTACCGTGAAGAAACAGGTAGTGATTTGGGCCCTGGGGGGGTTGGGTACTACACCGATGCGGCCATCATTTGCCCAGCCCTTGGTTTGCCCATGGTCATCGTCGGCCCCGGCGAGATCGGGATGAGCGGAGCCATTAATGAATATGTCGATATAGAAAAGCTCGAAACCTCAGCTCTAATTTTTGAACGCATCGCTCGCACATACTTAAGTTAAAGGGAGCTTGATCAAATGACGGAATTACCAGAAGAAAGATTGGCGGCGATGGGACTTGAGCTGCCGACAACTGTACCCCCTCAATTTTCTTATATCTCGACACGCTTTGTTGGAGACTTGTTGTATATCTCCGGCCAAGGCCCACGGGAGCCCAATGGGAGTTACCGTGCCGGCAAAGTTGGTAGTGACGTCAGCGTCGAGCAAGCCTATGCGGATGCACGATTAACAGGCCTGCATTTGTTAGCCGTTGCTAAAGAGTCTCTTGGAAAACTGTCGCGCGTGAAGGCCGTGGTCAAGGTATTTGGAATGGTCAATGCAACCGCGGATTTCGATCGTCATCCACAAGTGATCAATGGCTGCTCTGATTTACTTGTCGAGGTGCTCGGGGAACCTGGCCGCCACGCGCGCTCTGCGGTAGGAGTGGGCTCCTTGCCTCAAGGCATGACGGTTGAGATCGAAGCGATTCTACAAGTGGGGCCCTAGTGGCCGATTCTTGTAGCTCCAATACCGACTACCCGCAAGTATTGCATGCGCCTTGAGAGAACACTCAAAAGGCGCATGCTTGCAAAGAAATTGGGGGGCGGATAGTCTGAAATCACGTTTAAATGACTATATGTAGGCTCATTAAAATGATTTTGCCGCCTCTTAACACGCTTCAAGCATTCGAGGCCGCGGCCCGCCATTCAAGCCTCTCGAAAGCGGGTGATGAATTGAACATTACGCACGCGGCTATCAGTGGACAGATGAAGCGGTTGGAAGATTGGATGGGGCGGAAGCTGTTCGAGCGATCCGGGCGAGGTGTGGTGCTGACCCCGGCAGGATTGGAACTGTACAAAACCGTCGCTCCTTCACTCTCGTCGATTGCCCTTGTCAGCCAGTCGCTGCGTCGTCGAAAAGATAAGAAAAGTCTCACTGTCGCGTGCGTACCATCAATCGCGGCACGGTGGCTGATACCAGCACTGCCAGAGTTTGCGGAGGTGTTTCCGGATATTGAAATTCATGTGTCTTACGCCACTGCGTTTCAGGAGTTCGACCCTGAAATGCATGACATCTTGATCAACAATCGCAGTGACGTCACCGATGCGGCTGAAGTAGTCAAACTCTTTTCGCGCATCAACAAACCAGTCGCTAGCCCTGATTATCTCCGAAGAACTGGTGTCGACGAACGACTTAACGGCGCCCATCTGCTCTATGACGAGACAGTCGCCGACTGGGAGGAGTGGTTCGCTAAAGCTGAGTTGGCGCCGACCGGATTGACGCGTGGGCCGATCTACCAGGACTTCAATTTGCTATCGACTGCCGTAATTGCAGGACACGGCGTAACACTTTGTCCAGTCGAGGTGTTTCGGCGGGAGATTATGCGGGGAGATCTAATCGTGTTGTCGGACATCGCGATACTTGATGACCAAGGTTATTACCTTATAAGCGAGAAGCAGAGTAATCGACTCGTGTCGAAATTTTGTCAGTGGCTGCTTACTGTCTGCGTGAAGAGGGACGCGTGATAAGCAGCGGTTAACCGCTCGCAGAACTGCTGAGGAAAACCTGCAAAACGGCTAATCCATCTCCTCAAGAGAGCTATTCGATATAGGGCCTGACCAAAATAAAATCACCTAGCCAACCAAGTCTCAACATTCTCGAACAGGCCGTTAGCGTTAGACATGTTGACCACAAAGGGTCCTAGCAGAGCGCTTTTCATTTTTATGTTTTATCTGTCTCCCTGCTTAGCTAGCTCAAGCAGTTTTTGTTGCCTAGAGAGCGCTTTTGGATTGCGCCCAGACACCTGTCCGATCTCAGCCTTCGCCGCCTGTTCAATACCCCCGACCACTTGCACCCCACTACCGTCAGAGAGACCTTATTCGCGTCATGGAATAAATGGGTCTGCCTGGCAGACCCAGCCGAACACTAGAAGGATGTAAGCAACGTTTTCGCGGCTGCCTTCAGGATCTCTGCCAATATTTTGGGATCGCCAATTCTGGCCGTTGGACCTGCTACGGAAATCGCTCCTCGAACCTGCTCTTCGCTAATCACCGGCACGGCAACGCAAGTCAGGCCATCGATCAACTCTTCGTCATCCAGCGCGTAACCTTGCTCACGGATTTTGGCCAGCTCAGTCCGGAGCTGCTCTTTTCCAACAATGGTTTTGGGCGTGAATCGCTCTAATCCATGTTCGCAAATTTTCGCAAGAAATTTCGCTTCATTTGAAGCGAGCAGTGCCTTGCCTACTGCGGTTGCATGCAACGGTCCTCGCCAACCGACTTGGGAAAACATCCGAATTGGATGGGGAGAATCGACCCTCGCAAGGTAGACGATACGATCACCATCAAGTGCGGCAAAGTGAGCCGACTCTCCCGTTTTATTTACCAGCTGTTGCAACAACGGCTTTATGCGTTCGGCAAGAGCCGCCTCCGCACCCGCACCAACGCCATGGAAAAGCCCGGTAAGTCGAAGGCTGAGCCGATATGTCTTCTCTTCCTGAATCACCCATTCTTGTTGGGCCAGCGTTTTGAGTAATCGGTAAATCGTCGCCCGCGGTAAATCAAGGGATTGCGCCATCTGACTGACGCCAAGGACATTCTCCGAACTGGCCAGCAATTCAACAAGGCGGATAGCGTGCTCAACGCTATTGATTGTCGCAATTTCACCCATCAGCTCTCTCCTCAACGGTAGACGAAGACGAACACGCATTCACTTGACCAGTATTAGGCAGGCGAGTAATGTGTTCATTATTGATCCTAACATGTTCAGTACTGATACACAAGAGGGTGAAAAATGAGTGAATCAACATCTGGGACGCCTTGGATCGCCGCGGTAATCCAGGGAACCCCTATCCCGTTTGACCAGCGCCGAACTTTGGCAAAAGTCGAAGACCTTGTTGCTTCTGCTGTTTCCCAAAACGCCAAACTCGTCGTATTTCCAGAAGCATTCGTCGGTGGCTACCCCAAGGGCCACGCATTCGGATCGTACGTTGGTGGACGTACCGACGAAGGAAGGGAGGCCTATCGCGAGTATTGGGAAGCGGCGATCGATGTGCCGGGGCCTTGTGTAGATGAACTTGGTGCAATCGCAGGACGGCACGGTGTTCATTTGGTGATCGGCGTTATCGAACGCGATGCTGGAACGCTCTATTGCTGCGTGCTCTTTTTCGGGCCTACCGGAGATTTCCTTGGCAAGCACCGCAAGCTGATGCCAACCGGAAGCGAACGTCTTATCTGGGGTTATGGCGACGGATCGACCATGCCAGTACTAGATACCGCACTTGGAAAACTTGGCGCAGTGATTTGCTGGGAAAACTACATGCCGATGATGCGCACTGCTATGTATGCCAAGGGTATACAGCTTTATTGCGCGCCGACAGCCGATTCCAGGCCGTCATGGGTAGCTTCAATGCAACACATTGCCATCGAAGGTCGATGCTACGTGCTTGCAAGTAATCAATTCCTTCGGCGAAGCGACTTCCCTGACGCCTATACAAGCCTTTTCGGAGACGACGCCGAAGCGGTGGTTCAAGCCGGAGGGAGCTGCATCATCGATCCTTTTGGACGAATTCTCGCAGGCCCTGCGTTTGGCGAAGAAACCATTCTCACAGCAGAAATAGATCTTCGAAATATTGCACGCGGCAAGTTCGATTTTGACGTAACGGGGCACTACAGCCGCCCAGATATTTTCCGCTTAACGGTTGATGAGCGTCGTCAGTCGCCGGTGACCGTTATTCCATCGACACGCCAACCTGAGAGCAGTTACGAGGATTCGTCCAAATGATCACAAAAGAAGACATTCTCACAGCCGCGCAGCGTATAGCCCCATATATCCGTACCACTCCCACTATGCAGCTGGAAGACGGTTGGTTTGATGTACCTGGTGACACCTTCCTTAAGCTCGAATGTCTTCAGGTGACAGGTTCGTTCAAGCCAAGGGGAGCTTTCAATCGCCTACTCGGCGAGCCTCTTCCACCTGCGGGCGTTATCGCAGCGTCTGGAGGAAATCACGGTATCGCCGTCGCTTACGCAGCGCAGAAACTCGGCGTCCGTGCAGAGATTTTTGTGCCAAGCCTCGCGACTGAACTCAAGCGCAAAATGCTGACAGATCTTGGTGCGCATGTTGTTGTGGCCGGAAATACCTATGTTGAAGCACTCGCAGCTAGTGAAGCTCGGGCCGCCGAAACGGGGGCGTTGACGGTACACGCGTTCAACGACCCCGCCACGGTAGCAGGTCAAGGAACTATTGCTATCGAGCTGGACGCGCAGTTGCCAGACATTGACACGGTACTGGTTTCCGTTGGCGGTGGGGGATACATCGGCGGTCTCGCAGCATGGTTTTCTGGACGCGTCAAAATCGTCTCTGTCGAACCGGAACTATGTCCAACGTTTAATCGTGCATTGGAGGCTCGTGAGCCAGTCGATGTGCAGACAGGGGGCATCGCCGCGGACTCTCTCGGATGCAAACGTGTCGGAGACGTGCCTTTTTCCGTCCTGCTTCCGACCGTGAGCGACTCCGTGCTGGTATCGGAGGACCAGATTCGCGAGGCGCAACAGGTTCTGTGGGAAAAGCTCAGGATCGTCTCGGAGCCTGGCGGCGCAACCGCTTTCGCAGCTCTGCTTTCGGGCGCATATAACCGCTCGCCCAGGGAACGAGTTGCCGTAGTCATTTGCGGTAGCAACGCTGACCCAGCGTCGTTCATCAGATGAAGCGTCAGATGGTTTTGGTTGCCAGGTACGGCAATCATACCTCCTGCAGTGACGACCAAATGAACGCTACTTGGGCGCGCCGAAATACTGCGGCAGTTGAACAAAATATCGCTACGTACACTGCGATGCTTTTTAAGACTGAATCGGTACAGGCAAAGCTGATTGGTGGCGAGATGCTTGAGATGGGGATGTGCGATTTGACCTTCAGCCACAGCCTCCGTCACTGCACCCAGGTTGATCCGTTGATTATTGAGGAGTGAACGTCATGCAATCAATCGCTCAACTCGCACAGCAATTAGCCTCTGGTCAGACTACCAGCCAAGCACTAGTTGAGGCGGTACTTGATCGTATAGATGCCCATCGTAAGGCAGACGGCGCTGCTTTCATAAGTGTGGATGTCGATGCCGCAAAGGCTGCGGCAAGAGCGAGCGATCGAGACAGAGCTGCCGGTCGAGTTCCCTCGTTACTGGCCGGCTTACCTGTGTCCATCAAAGATTTATTCGACGTCAAAGGCCAGGTCACTCGTGCGGGCTCCATATTACTGGACACCGCAATGCCTGCTAAGGCAGATGCAATCGCGGTTAGTCGGTTGCGCGCCGCTGGTGCGATTTTGCTCGGACGGACCAACATGAGTGAGTTCGCTTTCTCCGGCTTGGGTCTAAACCCTCATTACGGAACACCTCGAGTACGTCAGGCGCCTTCGCGCGTGGCCGGTGGGTCGAGTTCTGGCGCCGCTGTAAGCGTCGTAGAGGGAATGGCAGTCGCGGGCCTAGGAACCGACACGGGCGGATCAGTACGTATCCCTTCGGCATTCTGCGGTCTGACCGGATTCAAGCCAACGGCCAGTCGAGTTCCCTTGGACGGTGCATTCCCCTTGGCGCAGAGCCTCGACTCGATCGGACCGTTAGCCCACAGCGTCGAAGACTGCTGGATAATCGACGGAATCCTCGCTGGCACACATTTACAAACTCCTGCATTGCCCCTTGCAGGCTTAAACCTCGCTATTACCCGTGACTACGTTCTTGAAGATATCGATGACGCTACCGCCCGTGCATTTCAGAAGAGCGTTCAACGTCTGACTGCTGCGGGCGCTCACGTGACATGGATTGATTTTCCGGAGCTATATCAGCTTCCGGAGATCAATGATGCCGGTGGCTTCACAGCCGCCGAGGCATGGTACCACCACCGGTATTGGCTAGAGGGTGACCGGCGTCATCTCTATGACCCACTGGTGGCCTACCGCATCAAGCGCGGTAAATCCTTGAGCGCGTTTGACTATCTGCAACTAATTGAATGGCGTCAGCAACTGATTGGGGCTGCTCAACAGCGGCTGGGACATTTTCACGCCTGGCTCATGCCGACCGTGGCAATTGTGGCCCCTCGGATCAGTGCACTCCAGGAGAACACCGCGACGTTTTTCAGTACTAATGGTTTGGTTTTGCGTAACCCGAGCGTCGTTAATTTTCTCGACGGTTGTGCATTGAGCCTGCCTTGTCATGCGCCAGGGGATTTACCCGTTGGACTTTCGGTTGTCGGTCTACATCGACGCGATGCTCAAGTCCTAGCAGTTAGCAAATCGATTGAAAAATGCCTGGCGACCATGCGCGGCGGATAGCTATTGCATGGAACCGGTATAAGGCCTGGTCCCACTGAATCATTTTTGAATTTGCAGCGGTAAACCTACTGTAGATGCGTTTGCTCGTCTGCAAATTAACCAATTGGAGCTGATCAAGCACATGGCGCAGGGAAAGCGCATAGCACCGCGCCACCGGTTGGTGACGCAAAACAACAATAACTAGGAGTCTAAGATGAAAATGTTCGCGTCGTTTTCCCAGAACTTCAAACATAGCTTGAGTATTTCACCTCGATCATCAATCGCCGCAATGGCGTTTACCATCTTGGCTGGTATTGGCCAGTCACAGGCAGCCCCACTCCCCAAGCTCAGCGTTGCCGCAGACCCTAGCGTCAAACCGTTTGCCTACATGGATCAGAAATCACATCAGATGGAAGGCTTTGACATGGATCTGATACGCGCATTGGCGCCGCTGGCTGGATACCAAGTGCAAGTTTTGCCGCTCGACTTCGCGGGCATTATTCCTGCCCTGCAAAGCGGAAACGTCCAAGCCTCGGCATCAAGTATCACAATCACCGACGCCCGCAAAAAAGTCATTGATTTCTCCAATCCTTACTACGACTCAGGCCTGCAAGTCTTGGTGAAGGACGGCCAAAATGGGGTCAGTTCGATGGAAGATCTCAAGGGCAAGACGGTCGCCGCTGTAACCGGATCGACGGGCTACATATTTACCCAGGAAACCTTGGGGAGTGACGTAAAACTCGTCCCTTATGCGACATATGCGGCTGCCTTCCTGGCGTTGACTGTAGGCAATACCGATGCAGTGGTTGGAGATCAACCGATGCTCGCCAACTACTCCACAACTGCTGGCAAGGGCAAGGTCAAAGTGGTCGGTCCGCTCTACCACGGCGAACAATACGGGATAGCCTTCAACAAAGGCAGCCCGTGGGTCGAGCCCACCAACAAAGCACTGCAGACCCTCAAAGAAAACGGCACCTATGCGCAGATTTACCAGAAATGGTTCGGCGTACTGCCTCCACAGACGCCTATTGTCCAACAATAAGTTTCAACAATTGAGGGGCTGCCTTACCGCGGCCCTGATGATTCGAACGAGGTACTCATGAACTTCCAATTTGATTGGCACGCCGCGCTTGCCTGTATTCCTGCATTGCTCAACGGATTGCCCCTAACATTGCTGATTTCACTGGTCGGCGTCGTCATTGGTATGTTGCTCGGGGTGGCCTTTGGTCTCCTGCGTTTGGCTCCTCAGTGGTACCTAAGGGCCTTGGCGGTAATCTACGTCGAGGTATTCCGTGGTACACCCGTGCTAGTTCAGGTGCTGTTCATTTTCTACGGCCTACCGTCGCTACTAGGTCATCCTCTTGATCCACTCACTGCGTCCATCGCAGCGATCGCACTGAACTCTGGCGCCTACATTTCTGAAGTGGTACGCGGCGGTGTGGGTTCCATCGACCGAGGTCAGAGCGAAGCCGGTTTCTCACTGGGCCTTGGCCCGATCCAAAGCTTCGTCTACGTGATCTGGCCTCAGGCACTCAAGCGAATGGCACCGGCGCTTGGTAATCAAATGATTACCAGCATCAAAGATACGTCATTGTTCTCAGTCATCGGGATAGGTGAACTAGTGCGCGAGGGGCAAACATTTATCGCAGCCACATTCAACGCCCTAGAGGTATACCTGATGATTGGGGTGTTCTACTTGATTATCACGCTGACCTTGTCGTTACTGATAAATTTCTACGAAAAAACCCAACTGCAAGGACGGGCGCGGTAATGAAGACGAACGAAATAGTGGTATCCGTCGAAGGCCTGCATAAGCACTATGGAGAGGCTCACGTACTCAAAGGAATAGACCTGCGAGTCACCGCTGGCGAAGTAGTGGTAATCCTTGGAGCCAGTGGCTCAGGAAAATCCACCTTGATCCGCTGCTTAAATGGTCTGGAAACTTACAGCGAAGGACACGTAATCATAGGAGGCCTCGCATTGCCACCTAATCGCCCATCGCTGAAAGTACTCAAGCACATTCGTAAGGACGCTGGAATGGTGTTCCAGCAATTTAATCTCTTTCCGCACAAAACGGTGTTGGAAAACATAACTTTGGCACCATGCAAGGTTCGGGGCAAATCCCGGGAAGCAGCCCGAGAACATGCAGTGGAACTTCTTGAAAAAGTGCGCATCGCGGCGCATGCACATAAGTTCCCTGGACAACTATCCGGCGGTCAACAGCAACGCGTGGCTATTGCACGAGCATTAGCCATGGAACCAAAAATAATGTTGTTTGACGAACCAACGTCCGCATTAGATCCGGAAATGGTAAGCGAAGTATTGGATGTGATGCGCGAACTCGCTCGTTCAGGCATGACTATGATCATCGTTACACATGAGATGAACTTCGCCCGAGAAGTTGCAGATCGCGCCATTTATGTGCATGAAGGACGCGTTCTTGAAGAGGGGCCGCCCCGTCAACTTTTCGAAGCACCACAGCATGAGCGAACTAAGGCATTCTTTTCCAGCGTTCTAAAACAGGCCTAAGGCAAGACTAATAATCCTTCTGCGCAGACGCATTAGCACTTCGAGCGCCTGCCTCAAACTTGTAGCTTTTCGAGCAGCGGCGTGCCTGCAATATTGCATGTACGCTGCACACGAATTTTAAACTACGCAAACGCGCTCTTAACAATCAGATTAAAGCCTGATCAATATCAACGATGGATTATTCACGGGTGTTGCTAGCATGGTTGATTCAAAAGCCTTTCAGGTAATTCTATGAGAAACTCATTAGCACAGTTTGAGCTGATCAAGGCAAAAATAACAAAAAAAACGTCACCAACGAATGTATTTTATGGTCCAAAACTGTACGTTGATGAGCCAGCTGAAAATCATACCGGGTTCATATGGAGTGACTTAGGGAAGGAGAGCCGGTTAATTCAAGATCTATGGGGAGAGGGGTACCTATATAACCTTTCCTTATGGAAAGATATCGATTCCCTACAAGATTATCTATCAAAAACCCCCCATATTGAATTCATGAAGAAAGGTGATGATTGGTTTTACCAAATCTCTAAGCCCAGAACAGTTCTGTGGTGGGTCCCAGAAGGGCATTTTCCATGTGTGCAAGAGGCCCATAATAGACTTGAATTACTTTACGAGATTGGGCCATCGTACCAGGCATTCGATCTTAAAAGCTGCGCCCGGGTTCATCAGTACTAAGATCCACCTTCTCAAGTAAATTTAGGGTTGCCTTCTACGCAGTCTCAATACACTTCACCCCAAGCACGACTGAAATTATCAAAGCGTACTGCGTGCATCTGATTCAGGAAGAAAGCAACTGTGATCAAAAATCTGAAATTTATTCACAAAATACTTATTGCAGTCTGTTTTATTGTTGCGAGTGCATTCACATCATTCGCATTCTATAACGACAACTTACAACGGGGCGCGATCTATAGAGACTTGAATAAAAACCTTCATGAACTGGGCAGCATTACTGCAAGCAATATTGCTAACTGGCTTTATGGCAGGGTTTTGTTGATCGAGAGTCTCTCTCAGGTTTCAGCCATTAACTCGACGACTGAGAGTGCCGCGCTGCTTCTCAAACAACAAGCACTTTCAACGTCATTTCTAACAGTTTTCATAGGGGATAAAGAAGGTAAATTTAGTAACTTTCCAGATAAAAAAATGCCAGATGACTACGATCCCCGCACTCGTCCATGGTACAAAGACGCAATAACAAGCAACAGCTCCACAATCACTGAGCCGTATATTGACGCCTCAAGCGGAAACCTAGTTTTAACGGTCGTTGATGCTGTAAGAAAAAATGGGCAGATCCTTGCTGTTGCTGGCGGAGATCTAAGTTTACAGTCCATTACGGACAGCATTAATTCGCTCGACTTCAATGGTCTAGGGTACGCCTTCCTCGTCAGTGCCGATGGGAAGATACTGGTGCACCCTAATAAATCCTTGGTAATGAAATCAATAAGTGAACTTTACCCAAAAGGCACACCAGGAATTAACTCCGACATCAGTGAAGTTAATTCTAATGGCGAAAACTGGATGGTAACATTCACTCCAATCAAAGGTATCCCCTCACAAAATTGGTATTTAGGCCTATCAATTAATAAGGATAAAGCTTTTTCACAGCTAAACGAGTTTCAAATTTCTGCAATAGTAGCGACATGCGTCGCAGTTATGACCACCATCGTCTTGCTCAGTGTTCTAATTCGGATATTAATGCAACCTTTTCGAGTTATGATTCGAGCAATGCACGACATCGCCGAAGGCGAAGGCGATCTTACGAAGCGTCTCCTCATTCAATCCAAAGATGAATTTGGCACTCTCGGCATGGCATTCAACCGTTTCGTCGATCGGATTCATGGTTCTTTACGTGAAGTTTCATCGGCAACAGAGTTAGTCAATGAAGTAGCTAAGAGGGTTGTAACAGCATCCAGTTCCTCAATGCGTAACTCGGATGAGCAATTCAATCGAACTAATAGTGTCGTAGCGGCTATTAACGAGCTTCGTTCAGCCACTTTAGAGATTGCCAGAAATGCATCTCAGGCCTCGCATGAAGTTAGCGATGCCGGCGGGTTGGCCGCAGGCGGCCAGGAAGTTGTGTTCAGAACAATCAGCGCAATGAAAATGTTGTCAGAGATGCTAAACAGCTCTAGCGGCAATATTGAAACACTTAATAGCAAAACAGTGAATATTGGACAGATTCTCGACGTCATTAGCAGTATCTCTCAGCAAACTAATTTACTGGCACTTAACGCAGCTATTGAAGCTGCCCGTGCCGGCGAGGCCGGACGGGGCTTTGCAGTAGTAGCTGATGAAGTTAGAAATTTGGCTCATCGAACCCAGGAGTCTGCGCATCAGGTCAAAACGATGATCGAAGAACTACAATTAGGCGCACGTGATTCGGTCAGCACTATGAATCAGAGCCAGCGGCACAGTTTGGAAAGTGTGGAGATCGCTAATCTTGCGGGAGAGCGATTGAATAAGGTGACACTGCGCATCGCTGAAATCGATGGCATGAATCAGTCAGTTGCTGCCGCCACAGAAGAGCAAACTGCCGTCGTCGAGTCAATCAATACAGACATTGGGGAAATAAACGCGCTTAATCATGAAGGGGTGGAAAACCTTCAATTGACCTTGCAAGCCTGCTCTGAACTGGAGCAACAAACTGTTCGTTTAAAACAATTGGTTGGCAGCTTTCGCATTTGACACTCATCGATTGACTACAAGGAACTAGCATTCAGAAGCAAATTGATCGTGTGTTGGACATGACGTCGGAAAATCGGTCTCGCAACACACCTACCCTGCGATCGAAGCTGACTGTCTGTGGAGCGCTTCGCACCGACCCGACGCGCGATGACCTTTGCCTTTACTCCTCCAATAATCCGGCGCCATTCTTTATGTTAAAAACTAAGGCGTGTTTTTCTTCATCTTATTGCAGATGAAGCGATGTTGAAGAAAGTCTGGGTTAAGCGCCTCTCCTAAGCCTTCAATGATAAAAACTAAAGCAAACGATGAACAACGAATTTTGAATGGGGCCTATATGACTGATAGAGTTTATTTTCGATCAGATAGCTTGGAAATGAATACATCCGTAGTTAGCTGTCGCGCACATGAAAATGGGCTGTACCGTATAGTACTTTTGGCGACCTTATTTCACCCTCAGGGCGGAGGGCAGCCATCTGACAAGGGGATGATCAACGATGTAAATGTTGTGCAGGTTTTTTTGGATCAAGGAGAGGTTGTACACCTTACAGATGGTCCCGTGGAAATTGGAGTTGTAATTTTAAAGGTGGATGCTGCTTGGCGTAAGCTGCACACTCGCTATCATTCTGCGGGACATCTCATAACCGCAGTCAGCGAACGATATGGTTGGGTTGGGCTGAAAGGAAATCATTGGCCCGGTGAGAGCCGTGTCACGTTAAATCCAAGTAACAATCCTATTTCGTTGACCGAACAAATGCTGGCCATAGCGGTGGCGGAACTAGTTACTCAAAATCTACCTCGCGTGATCGCAGAAAAGGATGGGAAGAGAACCGTTAGATGGGGACCATTGGCGGAGTCCGCCTGCGGCGGTACGCATGTCCAAACGACAGGTGAGATTGGCGCTGTTCAAATCATTCGTGCGCGCTTAAAAAAAGGCCAACTGTCAGTACAATACGAACTCAGCACTCAAGAATAATGTGTAATTAGCTAAACGTTTACCAGCACCAAAGCTATTCCGGTAGCATAATCAGTAAACGCATAGTTAATTTACCTAACCGATTGCTTTATTGTCTAGGCGTTCAATATAGAAAACTTCAGCGACTTCGATTGATAATGCCAACTAAAGACTTTAGAGTCACCGCAGAAATCATTATTAGCGACTAAGTCGAAGTCGTTGCCGGCAAGCATGAGCTTGCCGTTGCTCATCGAAGACCACTTCTTAATCCCGGGCCCAGTCACGTCCGTTGATCGGTGAGTCTCTCGTGATGCCTGGGGAGCCGTAGTATCCAGTTAGTAACGTAAGCGTCTAGGCAATACACCTTCCGAACTCCAGTATTAGGGGAGATGATGTCCGCGTATTTTTAAACGGACGCGATTGACCTTAACTTCAGCCCCCTAATGCACCAACGATTTTTTACCCTAAACCTGTCAAGTCCCAGGTTGTTCAAGAGTATCTGCAATCAGGCGCGACGGAGTCAGAGGTCTATGGAGTGTCAGCGCGTGTGGGCAGAGCAATCTCCGGCACATGCTTGATCATCAACTCCACTACCCAGTCCATGAACACACGTAATTTTCGGCTTACATGGCGGTTCGGCGCATAGGCAATATAGAGTGGCATCGACGCGATATCCCAGTCCTTGAACAGCGGTACAAGTTCGCCGCTCGCCACTGGTTGCAAAGCCATATATCGCGGCAGCCATATTACCCCCAAGCCAGCCTGTCCGGCTGCTAGATATGCATTGCCATCGTCCACTGCCAAAACATGTCGGCCATGCACCTGCAACTGCTCGCCCATGCGCCGCAAGGTGTAGGGGAGAGCTTTGCCTGTTCGTGCCCATCGATACCCCACAACACGATGCTCGCCTTCCTGCAATTCACGCGGATGGGCTGGCACACCATAGAGGGCCAGGTACCTGGGCGCTGCGTACACTCCCAGCGGCAGGTCGGCGATGTGCCGCGCGATCAGGGAGGTATCAGTAATCTCACCGCCGCGAATCACACAATCAACGCTCTCATCTATCAGGCTCACATGACGGTCGCTCACGCCAAGGTCTATCTGGATGTCCGGGTAGCGCTCAAGGAATGCTGGTAGCGCCGGAATCAGTAGCAACCTGGCCAGCGGACTGGGCACATCCACCCGCAGGCGCCCACGCGGCGCAGATGCGGCACTGGATAGCGCGGTTTCAGCGTCATCTAACGCTGCCAACAAGAACTGTACCCGCTCGTAGTAGACGCTGCCATCGGCGGTCACCTTCACCTTGCGCGTGGTGCGATTGAGCAGCTTCACACGCAAGTGCGTCTCCAGTTGCTGGACGAGTTGGCTCACTGTGGTTTTGCTCATGTGCAAGGTGTGGGCGGCCCGAGTAAAGCTGCCGGTTTCTACCACCCGAGCGAAGGCTTGCATGGCATCGAAACGATCCATGGATGCTCCATATTGTTTGGGGATTACAAACAGTAATGACCAGAATTGCCTGTTTATCGGGCCCGAGCAAGCGCCGTAAAGTCCTCATGTAGTTTCCAACTGCTGGAGTTTTCTGATGAACCAACGAGATGTTGTATTCCCCGCCGGCCGTCAGGCCCTTTACGAGCAAAACCGTTATTCAGCTGCGGTACGCGCCAATGGCTTGCTCTTTGTTTCCGGCCAAGTGGGCAGCCGCGAAGATGGGTCACCGGAGCCAGAGCTCAAGGCACAAGTTCGACGCGCTTTCGAGAATCTCAACGCGGTGCTGGCCGCATCCGGTTGCAGATTTGATGATGTCCAAGACGTTACAGTCTTCATGGTTGAACCGCAGAAGATCTTCGAACAGGTGTGGGAGGTCGTACCGGAATATTGGGGCGAGGCGCCTTTTCCCACGGTAACGGTGGTAGGGGTCACTTGGCTGTACGGTTTCGATGTTGAGATCAAGGTTGTGGCTAAACTTCCTAACGTCTGAGTCTACACCTGCTCACCTTAAGCGAACTGGCATAGCTGGTTGCCTAACGGCACCCAGTTATGCGGCAACAACTTAACGATTTCACTCACGCGCTGTGCTGGCAATCGCGTGAGGATGTCCTTCAGATACGCGTACGGATCATGTCCATTCAGCCGCGCCGACTGGATCAAACTCATGATCGCCGCTGCCCGTTTTCCGCTGCGTAGCGACCCTGCGAAGAGCCAGTTCTTGCGCCCAAGAGCCCACGGCCGGATTTGGTTCTCCGCCCAATTGTTGTCTATGGGGACGGCCCCGTCATCGAGGTAGCGCGACAGCGCTGCCCAGCGTTTTAGGCTGTAATCCAGGGCTCTGCTAATAGCCGAACCTTCCGGCACGAGATCTCGCTGGGCGATCATCCAGGCATGCAGCCTTTCCATCACGGGTACGGCTTTTTCTTGCCGTATTCGATGCCGTAACCCCGGTTCCAGGTCGCGGACTTCGCTCTCGATTTCATACAGCAACTGGATATAGCGAAGGGCCTGTTCGGCTAGCATGCTCTTGTTGGTGGCGTGCAGTTCGAAGAACTTGCGCCTTGCATGGGCCATGCAGCCGATCTCGGTCACGCCGAGTTCGAAACTGGCCTTGTAGCCACCAAAATCATCACAGACCAGTTTGCCCTTTCAGTCTTGCAGGAAGTTGCGCGCATGCTCGCCGGCGCGGCTGGGGCTGAAGTCGTAGACGACCGCCGCGGTTTCGCAGAACTGGCTGGTGGCGTATGCCCAGACATAAGAGCGGTGGGTTTTCTTTGTACCTGGCGCGAGCATCTGCACCGGTGTTTCATCGGTATGGATAACCTGCTGACCGAGCACTACGTCACGCAGTGCATCGACCAGGGGCTGCAACTGCACGCCCGTCATGCCCACCCATTGGGCCAACGTGGAACGGGGAATCGCCAAGCCGGCCCGACCGAAAATCGATTCCTGTCGGAACAGCGGCAGATGATCGGAAAACTTGGCGATCATGACGTGGGCCAGCAACCCGGCGGTCGGGATGCCCTTATCAATGACCTGCGCCGGTACGGGTGCCTGGATCAATGTTTCGCAGTCATTGCAGACCCACTTGCCACGGACATGACGTTCAACGGTAAACACGCCGGGCGTGTAGTCCAACTTCTCGCTGACATCTTCACCAATGCGCTTGAGTGCGCAGCCACATGGGCAGTGAGTGTTGTCCGGCTCGTGATGAATCAGTGTGCGTGGAAACTCTGCCGGTAGCGCCGTACGCTTGGGCTTCTGCTTTTTTCAGTCGCTACGGGAGCTGTTTGCAAGGCTTGAAGCTCGGCTTCAATCGCCGCGATATCGGTATCGATCAGGTCATCGAGCAAGCTGGCCTGCTCAGGATTCATCTGCTCGCTGCGCTTGGCAAACTTCAAGCGCTTGAGTTGGGCGATCTCGTGGGTCAGCTTCTCGATCACCGTTTGATCGCGGTTGATCTTCTTACCCATTGTCTCGACCGTCTTGCCCATGGTTTCGACTTGCGAGAGTAGCTGCGCGGCCAAGGCACGCAGTTGGTCAGAGGACATTTGGTCGAGATTGGGCGAAGAAGTCATGCCCCGGATTTTGCCAGAGCGTGCCGTTCACGGCGATAGACCGATAGGCTAATGGCTGCGGTTAAAGCAGTGTGATCGCGCCGCCGGAGCCCGCACGTTGCCATGGTAGCCCCAACACCAACGCCTGAAGTTGTTCGGTATCCAGCTCCATTTCAGCGCCGTGGCGAATGCCTGGCCAGTGAAACTTGCCCTGGTTCAACCGGCGCGCCGCCAGCCAGATCCCGAAGCCGTCATGCACCAGCACTTTCATCCGAGTGGCGCGGCGGTTGGCGAACAGATAAGCACAGTGCGGCTGCGCCGCACCGAACACCGCGATCACTCTGGCTAGTGCGGTCTCAGTGCCCGCTCGCATGTCCATCGGTTCGGTGGCCAGCCAGATGGAGTCGATGCGGATCACAGGGCAAGCCCCCGGATAAAGCGGGCGCAACCTTCAGGGTCGGAAGCTGGCCACTTCACGCAGATTGATTGCTCGCCAAGCAGAAGCTCGATGATCGCCGACGCTTGAGCCTTTGGTTTGGGGTCGACCGGCGCGACTTTCACAGGAACAAAAGCTGGCAGCGCGACTGCCTGTTGATCGCGGAACAGCGGTATCCACCGGCGAACGACATTGGCGTTGATCCCGTGCCTCATCGCAATCGCGGCCACGGAAACTCCGGGCTGCTCACACTCTTGGACGACTTTGGTTTTGAAGGATTTCGGGTAGGACTTACGTTGGCGCATGGTGATCCTGGCGTTAAGGGCAATTGCGTCCGCAAAAATACGCGGACACAATCGTCCTTATGGGCCGGGCTCGGAAGGTGTGTTCACCGGCCCCTTACCATCGTCCTCTCGTGTTGGAAACACCAGCACACTGTATTTCCCTGAGGCATCTGTTTGTGCCTCAGGGAAGTAGAAATGGCGGCCATCATGGAGGGTGTACCGCAGCGAGGCCCCATCCTGACTTCGAGCGATTTCCAACAATATATCCATGTGCCAGTCACCGGTGCCGTTGAGCCACCCAGGTGACACCAACTGTACCGACCTGACTTGGACTCCCGTTTCCGTTAGCTCCAGAAGGGACGTTAGCGCTGGCAAGCCATCCACAAACACTACGTCGTGGAATTCTAGGCCGTCCTCGCATCTGACTATCGTTGTATGAAACCAAGGTGACAGCAGGTGTTGTTGAACAAAATGCCAACCTTGGTGGCCAGGCTCCAGCATTGCTTGAGAGCCTTTCACTTCTGCCTGTTTATTGGTTATGAACACGGCGAACCCTCAGCATGAACAGTATACATTGTAGTCATATACTGTTCGAAAGCGCCTTATCGTTCCTTTTGCAGGGCATGCAAAGTGGAATTGAAAAGTGCTTTCGGGACAGTTCTTCGGTGGCTTCGTGTGAAACAAGGCCGGACGCAGGAGGACTTTTCCACCCTTAGCAGTCGGACTTACATCAGCACATTGGAGCGAGGTTTGTATGCTCCTACTATCGAGAAGCTCGACGACATTGCTGCTGTGCTCGGTACGCACCCCATAACGTTGATGGTCGGTAGCTATGCTCTAAAGGACAATCGTTCTGTTGCGAAAGTCCTTGAGGACGTCATTGGGGAGATCGAGCGTCTTGAGGTCGCCGAGGGCGTTTCGAAGCTTCGCAAGCATTACCCCAAAACCGAGTAAGCGCGAGAGCTTTGGAAACACTCGAGTAATGACTTCAATGCGCTGTATTTCACTTCGTCGTGTCGGCGCATTGGTTCGATGCAGGGATAGTTACCAGAGGGCGATTAAAGACCGGACACCTCCGGGGGGCAGGGTAGGCCCAAATTCTGTAACCCTAATTTTTGCACTGTAAACCACTGTGGTTAACAAGGAACAAAAGTGGTTTACACGGAGCAATTTAAGCCTCGGTTACCAAGGATATTTCTGTACTGACATTTCCCTCGACGCAAAAGGGTGCGAATGCATGCTATGCAAAATCGACCTATCCATGCGGCTTCCTTGAAGTCAGTTCGACAATCTTAGGGTCGTTCAGCTTTGCTTTGAGCACACGGTTATCGTCCATCAGCACCTCATTGATGGATGCGAGATTGGCGACCTTGGCCCGCAATTCTTCGATCTCCTGTCGGTACGCAGCGGACTTCTTACGTTCCGCAATCAAGTCTTGTTGTTTTACATCACGCATGGCGCGACTGGAACGACCTTGAACCTCCCGGATCGCTTCGGCAATTCGTGGGTAGTGGTTGTGAATCAGCGCCGTTGATACGCCCGCCTCACGGGCGACCGCTGCGATGGTAACCTTGGACTCCCCAGTGCGGGTACGACCCTTCTGGATGCGGAGGAGCGCGAGTTTCAGATCCTTCTCGCGATCCTCGGCAGGCTTGTAATTGGTTTGCTTGTCCTTAGGTATCATGCGATTAAAGTCTCCGGGGCCATTCCCAACTGCGCCAGTACGTCACGGCAGCGCTTCAGGTCGCGCTCAACGCGCTGACGTCCGCCCTCGCCGATGTCTGTGCAATGCAGCAGCCCTTTCAGATCATCGTAGAGTCGCTGGTAGATGGCCGCGTGGCCGCGTCCGATCACGGCATGGTTGCAATCGCCGCAGCGGGTACGTTCAAGGGTGTTGCCGACGCAACCGTCATTGTCCGCCGTGCACCAGGCATGGCCGTTGCTGCGGATTGCGGTACTCTCACTAATGGACTTCAACATCGAGGCGTGATCCTTGAAAATCAGCAGGTTCTGCGGCTCCCGCTGCCACTGCTTGAGCGCTTTGCCATAGCCCCCGGCCAAGGATTCGTCACCTAGCCATTTATCTACGACACCGAGTTTTATGTCTTCCACCTCTCCCTGAATATCGGCGTACAGTTCAAGGTCCAGATGTTGTCCCCAGCTATCGTCCATGGCGTAGCCCAAGGTCATGTCCAACGACCAGTGCGCGTAATGCTCCCTGAGGTAGCGCAGATCGCCGAAGCGGCTGTGCGCGGCGTAGTTGGCGAACTTGCGGCGGAACTGATGGGTAGTGAGATTCCAACTCAGACCACAATCCTTGGTGAATGCTTTAAGGCGCCCATTCCAATTTTTGTTGCTAAGCGTGCGTGCCTGATTAATTTTTGGATCCACAGCGAGAAAGAGCGCATGGCGGTGTTTCTGTGCCTCAACGATCTGCGGATCATATGGATTGGCGCGTCTCCGCTGCGTGATTTCGGCGGCAAGCATGGCCTGATAGGGCGTGCTCCAGCGCTCCATCAGGCGCAGGGCGCGCACAGCAACTTCGGGGATCATCCAGTCATGCACACCAGCATCGGTTTTTTCCGAGCGAGAGCGCATCCAGTGGTATATGGTGCCTTCGTCGTCCTCGGTGCGGTGGTGTGCGCCTGACTGTAGATTGGTCAGCTCGTGGTTGCGACAGCCGGAAGTGCTGGCTACGACGATGTAACAAGAAGTCCGCAGATCGAGTAGTGCCTTATTGAGTGAGTTCAGACCGCCCTCCCAACCAAGAGAGCCAAGCTGAAGGTTCTTGGCAGCATAGACGGAACTGGTAGGTTGCCCTTTTCGCTGCGTCGTTAGGGCATCCATTGCATCGCGGAGGTCAAGCAGGTGCTGACCGCTTTCAAGTTGCTGGTAGGCTCGCTCGAACAGGACGCAGAACACATCATCGGAAATTAAATGTGTTTTGCTTATGTAATTGGATCCATGGCCGGTGAGCCCCGCCAATGCCGCCGCTGAAGTCTCGGGCCATGGATGCGTCGGCATCCGGTCGTCGGTGTATTGACTGAGTTCATAGAGCGCTTCGACGGCTTGGAAACGGGATTCCATTATATTTTGCGAAAGTGGCTTATCTTTAGAATGCTTGGTTTGCCGATACGCCTTGCTTGCGTTCACATAGGTCCCGCAAACCATGGGGGTTGCCGCGTAAATGTGATCGAGCTTAAGCGCCTGCAAATGGCGTAAGAATGGCAGTGCATTATGGAATAAAACTTTCGTAGAGCTGCCTTTAGGCCGTATACCGGCTCTGCGGCCACGTCGTAGATAGCGGTACAACATTGCCTTCATCACTTCTCGAAATGCCGACGGTATTTTGTTGAAGTCCAGCCGTCTCCTGCTCATCTCCACGTTGCTGGTGAACCCATCGAGTTGCCAAATATTATCGCGGTAGTGGCTGAGGATGACCCACTTTCCATCGATCTGAGTGCTGCTGACAATTAGGGTTTCGCGCTCGGATGCGGAGAGCCCACGCACATCATCAGGCTGGGCTGCAAAGAAGGCACAGGTTGTTACCACCAAGGTGTTGTCGCTCATGCAAAGACCTCCAAGTTGTCAATCAGATCAACTGTCCAGAATGGATGAGGCAGGATGCGGGCACGCTCACGGGCGGCCTCCACGACGGCTGCCTTGAACGTGCCGCGACGAAGGCCCTCAGCAATGATGTAGTGGTCTATCAAACGGGGGATGTGGGCGTACTCTCGTGCCCAGCGCCGCTTGTCCATACGCGAGCGCTCGGTCAGCACGCGGAAGTAGAAGCTGAACAGTTTGTACAGATCCTCGGCGGTCACCGCATAGTGACTGCACCGCAGGCAGTTTATGAAGTTCGTGCAGGTCGCACCCTCGCGCTTCGGAGCATACTGGCCGTTCACCGGGTCGGCGCAGCGGCCCATGGGGGTATTCTTATAGGTCGCTCCAATGGTCTGGGTTAGCAACTCCTGCACCAGTACCTCACCCATGAACTGCCAGTTGCGACGGGCAACTTCACCGGGTGCCAAGTAGTTTTGGTCGGCTACACGCGGGGTATTGCCGAGTGCCACGGCAGTGGTCGCCAAATCTCCATCGGTCAGCTCGAAGATGCGGTTGGCGAAGGTCTTGCGCAGACGCGAGATGTTAATGCGCAGCGGCCTTCCGTCGCTGTTGGTCAGGTTATAGCGAGCTACAAGGCTGGTTACTGCGTATCCCAACGATGACGCACTCAACGCATGGATTTCGCCGGCATTTTTTCCGGAACGAATGCGATGCAGCCACACTCGGCCCTTGAGGTCGACCGGTGCCTCTGCATCCAGAGGCTCGGTTAGAGTCATCACGCGACGGATCAGCCGTTCCAGGGTGGTTCTCACGCTCGGCGTGGATTCCAAAACGCGTTCGGCGTCTGACTCGGGGCGGAGGGCCACTTTGCTGGAGTTGTAGCCGCGCCGTTTCCATAGCACCAGGAACACAGTGTTATCCTTAGGGTGCGAGCGCAGGCAGTCGCGGCCCATTTCCAGCAGTGGCGTGGTATTGCGTCCAGTGTGCAGTGCCACGACCAGCAGGATAACGCTTAGGAGTTCACCGGTCACAGGTACATCGTCATCCCAAATCGACTTGATGGCCTGCCGCAGCGCCACCGTTAACGCTTGCCGCTCGCGCTTGGACAGCGCCGTCTCGCCATTGACCTTACGGTTGCTATTCGGAAAGGGATTATCCGGGAAGGTCGCGGCATCGCCGGAGGTGACCAGGTGGACCAGTCCACGCCGCCCCAAGGCGAGCAGTACGGACTTGGTCTGTGAATAGGTGGTTCGGTTACTGATAGTTGTCACGTCTAACCCAGCGAGATGGCCGAGATAACCGTCGATTAGATCTCGGGTTATATCGGCCAAATCCAATTCTCGGCCAAATGCCGTTGCCCGCAGCATGCAATAGTCGAGAAAATTGCGCAGTCCCTTGCAGTAGCTAGTCACGGTGCTGGTTGCTAGGACGGCCTCTCCATCTGAGAGGAAGCGCTCGATCTGGCGCTGGCAGGCATGGGTGAGGGGGTCGATGCCAGCGCCGTACCAACGGGCAAAATCGAAGCTACGGATAGTGGTAGTGTTCCGCTTGAACTTGATAATGGTGTTACTCGGCGGTATGGCCTTGCGCAAAATAACCACATTGGCTACTGCATCGCGGCTGTGCTCGACTTGCGAGACACTGAGATCGGTCTTTGTAAATACCTTGCGCTTTCCCATTAGACCGCCTCCGCCAACGCGTTCAACTCATCGTCATAGGCCAGCACCGCTTCGTCGGCCATTTCGTTGACCAAGTGCAGGTACACCATGGTTGTCTGAATCGAACTGTGGCCGAGTTGCCGCTGAACAAACACTAAGGGCTCTAGTCCGCTCGCAGGGTTACGCTGAAGGCTGACCAGGGTTTGGGTGGCGTATGTATGCCGTAGCATGTGCGCATGAACCTTGATTCCAGCTTGCTTGCCAGTCTTGGTGATGATCCGGTTGAGACTCTTGCCGTTGTCCCCATAAGGTTCCCCGGACTTATTGAGGAACAACGCCTTTTGCGGGTTCTTGCTCAGCGAGGCACGCTCGCCGCGCACCTTCGTTGCATAGCGATAGAGATCGGCCATGAATTGTCGGCTAACTTGAATATCTCGCGGCTTGCTGCCTTTGGTCACCATGCCGCTGCCGTCAAACGGATCAAGTCGAATGCGCAGGTTGCGTTCGGTTTTTCCAGCGTTGTCCGGGTCGAAAACATAGACCAGCGGGAAGGCTGCGATTTCCTCGCGGCGCAAACCTGTATACAGCGCTAGGCGTATCATCATCCGATGATGGGGGTTCTCCGCTGCGGTCAGGAGCGATTTGATCTCGGGCATGCTCAGAAAACTGGGTAGGGTCCTGTAGGTACGGGGCATTACATCTTTTGCCATGGTCTTGCCGCCACTGGCATCGACATGGGCTAGGAAGCTCGCTTCACGCTTTACGTTGCGTTCTTCGTAGGTGAAGGGCACGCGATTCACCCACCCCTCCTTCAGGGCGTACTCGTAGAATTTGCAGATGTAAGTCAAGCGCTGGCGGGTGGTATTGCGTGTCAGTTTGCACGTCGTCATGCAATAGTCCCGATAGGCTGCCACCAGGCTCTTTGCCTCGCCACGATCAACGTCACGCCAGTCCAACTCATGGGCTTGGAGGAAGCTGAAGAAATCGTAAAGAGCACGCCCAGTACTGGGCCAAGAACGATTAGACCCGATAGCTCCGCGAAGCAAGTAGTGGCGGAAGAATTGATTGACGGGGATACAACTCTCCATCGAATCCCACAGAAGAATGGGAAATTCCGGGAAGGGTTGCCCAGCAATCACAAAATCTTGAGTAGCCCTCACAAGCTCCATCTGCCATCCCTACGTTGACCAGACACCCAATCCCTTTTGTCTGCTTTAACAGATTCAGGGCCATTAGATCGCCCCTTAATCACCAGCTCAGGCTATGAGGTCGTAAGGGGCTGCCATCTAATACAATGGGAATCTAACGCTTGCAAGGTGTCAGATCATTGCATTACCACCAGTATTTCCCGAAATTTTCCGGATTGGCCCAGAAGCGCGAATTGAGCCAGTCGGGGACTTGTTTGTATTCAAGCAGATCGTAGGTAAACAGGGTCAAGACCTGTTCGTCCCGTTGAAAGCGTTCGCTGGCTTGCAGGGCCAGGGAGAAAAAGTCCGTTTCCTGCCAGCCACAGGCCGGCAGATCTGCCAGCACTGCTATACGGCTGGCATTGAGGTTGCGGATGCCGCCTAGCAGGTTCAGGCCGTCGCGCTTGGGCAAATGCTCCAGGCAATCGACCACCAGGGCCAGGTCGAAACGGCGGGCCGCCAACTCGTCGGGCAATGGGCCGGGGGGCGCGAAAGCGACGCAACTGTCCGGGTGAGCGAGTTTGAAAGCCTCCAGCGCCGGGAACTCGCTGGCGCCGATCAACAACAGGCGCGCGGGGGCATATCGGTCAAGTAACGCGGCCAGTGCCTGCTGCGGCGTGCGTGAAGAAATACCTGCAATCATCAAAGATCCTCAATCAGATCCGCCAAGACTAGCCTGCCCGAACGTTCGGGCCTAGAGCGGCTTGGCGGTAAAAGCGCCAACCCGTCGTTAACGCGTGAATAAACAGCATGGCCTATTGCTGGCGGAGATTAAAACTCGGGTCTTTACTACCTGAATCGGTTCCAAGCCGATCCTTCAGGAGAAAACTAGATGAGCATAGTTCGGACAGCATTACCCTTGGTTCTGCTAACCAGTGTCTTGACTGGTTGCGCAGGTTTGCAGAAAACCGACTGGCCGACCTGTGCGGCGGTTGGTGGTGTCGTGGGTGCGGGCCTCGGTGCGACCGAAAGCTCGGCATGGGCAGGGTATGGTGCTCTGCTCGTCGGCGGTACGGCAGCGGCTTATTGCTGGGTTCACGGTGATGGCGACGAAGACGGCGATGGTGTACCGGATAGCCGCGACAAGTGCCCGGGCACGCCTAAAGGCGTTCATGTCGATGCCAACGGTTGCCCACCACCGGCACCTGTGGTCGAAGAGGCGGTTGTGGTCAAGGAAGAAACCATCGTCATCCGCGATGTTCACTTCCAGTTTGATAAAGCCACGCTTACCTCGTCCGACAAACAGGTACTCGACAAGATTGCCACTCGCCTGAAAGCCGAAGCACCGACTGCTCGACTGACCGTAACCGGCCATACCGACAGCGTAGGCAGCGATTCCTACAACCAGAAACTGTCGGATAAACGCGCCCACTCGGTGGTTGAATACCTCATCGAGCAAGGCGTACCTCGCAGCAACTTCGTGTCGGTTGTCGGTGCCGGTGAAAGCCAGCCGGTTGCAGACAACAAAACCGCTGACGGTCGTGCACAGAACCGTCGTACGGAAATCAAAATCCAGCGTTAAGCCCCCTCGCATCCGCGCCTTGTGCAGTCGCGGATGCGGGTCTTTACTCCTGTGTAACCGGTATTGGCCGGGGACACAGGAGCTTTCAACATGATAGTTCTCACAAGGACCGTCTTGCCGGTTCTGCTACTTGGCAGCCTCTTGACCGGCTGTGCGACCCACAGTGACGGCACTGCCCCCCTCAATCAACGCACCTGGCCAATTTGCAGCCTCATCGGCGGCCTGGTCGGTGGTGGCCTGGGCGCAATCGAAAGTGGCAGTTGGGCCGCGGGTGGGGCGGCGCTGGGTATCCTGTCCGGCGGCTTGATCTGCTATGCCCAGGATGGCGACGAAGACGGCGATGGCATTTTCGACCGACGTGACCGTTGCCCTGACACACCCGCCAATACCCTGGTCGATCACCACGGTTGCTCGGTGCCGCAGTATCCGGACAGCGTACAGGCCGAACCTGTGCAATCGGAAGTCATTACTCTGAGCGATGTACTGTTTGTCTTCAATCAATCCGACCTGACCCCGACGGCGAAGAGTCAACTGGTCGCGTTGATGAGCAAGTTCGAGGATGCCGATGTGGTCAGCATCAAGGTGGTCGGCCATACAGACAGCGTCGGTTCGGATGCCTATAACCAGAGCTTGTCGGAGCGGCGTGCCAGCAGCGTGGCGGAATACCTGTTGAGCCAGGGTGTGGCGCCGAACAAAGTCACCAGCGAAGGCAAGGGCAAGAGCCAGCCGATCGCCGATAACGAAACAGAAGAAGGCCGTGCGAAAAATCGTCGCGTGGACCTGCATATAAACCGCTGAGCCAAGAGATAGAGCCGTCGGGCGACAGGTTTGATCGCTGTGACGGCCGTTCGGCGGCCATCATGAAGATTTTTCCATTGCCCTCTGGCTTATCCCGCGTGGAAGCCGTTACTGTGCGCGCAAACAATAATTCTCATCGGGGGAGCGTATGAAAGTCTTATGGGGGCTGGGGCGGTTGCTGACCCTGCTGTTCTGGTCGGTGGTGCTGGTCAATCTGCTCACGCCGTTCGTCTTTCCGCTGCACCTGTTGGTCAATCTAGCCGGTGGCCTGTTGGGGGGCATCCATCTTCTGGAAGCGTTGCTGTGCTATCGCAGCCTCCGGGGGCGCGCCCATCCCTGGCTTGACCGACTGAAGATCATCATTTTCGGTGTGTTCCACCTGCAAACCATTCCAGCCCCCACCGCTTCGAAGGCTTCCCATGCGTAAACTCTGTCTGCTCGCCGCACTCATCAGCCCATTGGCCAGCGCACAGGTGGTGAGTGTCGAACCCAACTCGCTGATGCGCTTGCCCAACACCACCAGCACCCTGCAACTGGAACGCCTGGAAGTGGCCGATTACGGCACCTTGCTGATCCCCTCGAATGTGACCGAAGTTACCGTGGGTGAATTGCATCTGGGGCGTGAAGCACGCATTGCCATAGTGCCCGGGGAACAGGCGCTGGCGCTGAAGGTCCGTCGGGCCGATTTGTCCGAAGGCAGCCAGATCACCGCTCGTGGCGCACCTGGGACTTACCAGAAGGCCGCTCGATCTGGGCGCAACCTTGATTTGCAGATCAAGGCACTGAACGCACCGCAATTGATCGTTGATGCTCGCGGTGGTGCGGGCGCACCGGGGTTTGTGGGTCTTGATGGGGCCAACGGCCAGGAACCGGGCTGCACCTGGGGGCAGGCCGGTCGCGGTGCCGATGGCAGTGATGGCAGCAATGGTCAGCCGGGGGCACCGGGGGCGCTGGTCAAACTGGCAGTGCCGCACGATTTCCCGGCCGACCGGATCAAGGTTCAGGTGGCCGGTGGTGTCGGTGGCCTGGCCGGCCCTGGCGGCAAACCGGGTGCGGGTGGCAAGGCCAAGGGCTGCCTGGTTTACAAGGCCGATGGCGGCAAGAGCGGTAAACCTGGGGCTGATGGTCAGCCTGGGCCAGAAGGCGCGGCGGGTTCGGTGACTGTGCAGCGGATGTAAGCAACACCGAGATCCCTGTGGCGAGGGAGCAAGCTCCCTCGCCACACCAAGCTCCCAAGCCAGAGTTACTTCACAACATCGGCCGTGCTGCAGCAATCGCCACCACAGCCAACCCCACCAACAAATTGATCCCCACCAATCGGCGAATCCGCCCCAGTACCGCCGCCCCGGCCGGCCAATCCTGCTCGGCCACGGCTGAGCGCAACTCCGGCAGCATCAGCGCCTGAATGCGGATAAACAACGCGGTCATCACCACATACAACCCCATCATCACCTGCACATAGCGCGGTGCGGCTTCAAAACCGTTGAAGTGCAGATGCAACATGCCCACGCCGCTGATTGGCAGCAGTACAACCGCCACCCAGACCCAGCGGAAAAAACCTTGAAACACTTCTACCCACAACTTCAGTCGGGCAGGGCCTTCAAGTGCCTTCATCGCGGCGGGGCGCAGGACCATCCAGGCGAAAAACATGCCGCCGACCCAGACCAGGGCGGCCAGTACATGCAGGCTATAAACGAGGCTAAAAGGTGTCATTGGGTTACTCCGTTCTGCGCAGGATTCATTAGCGGGGTATGATAGCGACCGAACCGAACTACTGAAAATTTATCCAGCGTTTTTTGCGCCCGACAATCCATGATCAGCACCGAACTCAAAACCACGATCCAGGGCGCCTACTCGCGTTTTCTCGAAGCCAAGAGCCTCAAGCCGCGCTACGGCCAACGCCTGATGATCGCCGAAGTCGCCAAGGTCCTGGGTGATATCGACACCGACGACGAAGGCCGGCGCAGCGGCGAGCCCGCAATTGTCGCGGTAGAGGCCGGCACCGGTACCGGCAAGACCGTGGCCTACAGCCTGGCGGCGATTCCCACGGCCAAGGCTGCCGGCAAGCGCCTGGTGATCGCCACGGCTACCGTGGCCCTGCAGGAGCAGATCGTCTACAAGGACTTGCCCGACCTGATGCGCAACAGCGGGCTGAACTTCAGCTTCGCCCTGGCCAAGGGGCGCGGGCGCTACATGTGCCTGTCCAAGCTCGACATGTTGCTCCAGGAAGGCCACGCGCAGACTGCCACTGCACAACTGTTCGAAGAAGAAGGCTTCAAGATCGAGGTCGACGAGGCCAGCCAGAAGCTGTTCACCAGCATGATCGAAAAGCTCGCCGGCAATAAGTGGGACGGCGACCGCGACAGTTGGTCCACCGCCCTAGAGGACGCCGACTGGGCGCGCCTGACCACCGATCACAGCCAGTGCACCAACCGCCATTGCCCGAACTTCGGCCAGTGCGCCTTCTACAAGGCCCGCGAAGGCATGGGCAAGGTCGACGTGATTGTCACCAACCACGACATGGTCCTGGCTGACCTGGCCCTGGGCGGCGGCGCTGTGCTGCCGGACCCGCGCGACACCATCTACGTGTTCGACGAAGGCCATCACCTGCCGGACAAGGCCATCGGTCACTTCGCCCATTACACGCGCCTGCGCTCCACCGCCGACTGGCTGGAAACCACCGCCAAGAACCTCACCAAACTGCTGGCCCAGCACCCGTTGCCCGGCGACCTGGGCAAGTTGATCGAGCAGGTGCCGGAGCTGGCGCGGGAGATCAAGACCCAGCAGCAATTCATGTTCACCGCCTGCGAGCAGATTGCCGATTTCAAACCCGGCGAAGACGTTGAAGGCCGCGAGCGCCCGCGTCACCGATTCGTTGGCGGGGTGATTCCCGAGCACATGCGTGAAATGGGCATCGAACTGAAAAAAGGCTTCGCGCGCCTGACCGATCTGTTTACTCGCCTGACCGACCTGCTCAAGGAAGGCATGGACGGCGAGGTCAACATTGGCATCGCCAGCAATCAGGCTGAAGAGTGGTATCCGCTGTTCGGCAGCCTGTTGTCGCGTTCTTCCGGCAACTGGGAGCTGTGGACAGCCTTCACCGTCGAAGACCCGGAAGACAACCCGCCCATGGCCCGCTGGCTGACCCTGGCCGAAAGCGGTTCGCTGTTCGACATCGAGGTCAACGCAAGTCCCATCCTCGCGGCGGAAATGCTCCGGCGCAACCTGTGGAACGTGGCGTATGGCTGTCTGGTGACTTCGGCGACCTTGACGGCCCTCGGCACCTTCGACCGCTTCCGCATGCGCGCCGGCCTGCCGAAAAAAGCCGTGACGGCGGTGGTGCCGAGCCCGTTCCATCACGCCGACGCCGGTGTGCTGCGGGTGCCGAACCTGAACGCCGACCCGCGTGATGCAGCGGCGCATACCGCCGCGATCATTCGTGATCTGCCTGAATTGGTCGAAGGCTCGCGGGGCACGCTGGTGCTGTTTTCCTCACGTAAACAGATGCAGGACGTGTTCGATGGCCTCGACCGCGACTGGCGCAAGCAAGTGTTCATTCAAGGCAACCTGTCGAAACAGGAAACCCTGAACAAGCACAAGGCGCGAGTCGATGGCGGGGATTCCAGCGTGTTGTTCGGCCTGGCGAGCTTCGCCGAAGGGGTCGATTTGCCCGGTGCCTATTGCGAGCACGTGGTCATTGCCAAGATTCCTTTCTCGGTACCCGATGATCCCGTCGAAGCGGCGCTGTCGGAATGGATCGAAGCCCGGGGTGGCAATCCGTTCATGGAAATCTCCGTGCCGGACGCCTCGCTGAAGCTGGTCCAGGCCTGCGGGCGCTTGCTGCGCACCGAAGAAGACCGCGGCACCATCACCTTGCTCGACCGGCGCCTGGTGACCCAGCGCTATGGCAAAGCCATCCTCAACGCGTTGCCGCCGTTCCGTCGAGAAATTTCCTGAAGCACCGGTGGGCAGTTTTGCCCACCGCGTTGTCTATCTCTCTGCCATCGCTTTTCCACTGGCCCATTGAAGGTCGTTAGGGAGATTTTCGTTCTCATGATTTGCCGTTCGTTGCCTGCCGTTTTTGCCCTGCTGTTCGCAACACCGCTGTTGGCCGCTCCTGCCAGCCAGCAGACGCTGTTCAACTTTGTGCGCCCCGCCGACGTGGTCCAGGTGGCGACTCAGGACGCCAGCCTGCCGCAGTCCAACGCCGAGCAAACCCCTGAAGGCGAAGTGCTGCGCCGAGTGACGTTCAACCCGGTCGCCCGGCCGGCTTTGCGCCTGACCCCACAAACCGGTGCCTGGGACTGGTCGCAGTCGGGTGTCATGAGCCTGCGGATCCAGAGTGCGATGAACTGGGCCTTGACCCTGTACGTAACCATTCAGAGCAACGACGGCAAGACACTGGTCAGCCGCGTCGATTTGCCGGCGGGGCCTGCGCAAACCCTGTTGGTGCCTTTGCAGGCGACATCACCGCTGAGCCAGGGCATGAAGGCTGGCCCGCCGATGCCGATGACCGTCGAGGGGCAGCGTGTGTTGCTGGCCAGTAGTGCCGGTGAGCTGGATCGCAGCCAGGTGGTGTCCGTGACGTTGTCGATGGACCAGCCGAAAGCCGCGCAAAGCATCCTGCTGGAGCGCTTTGGTGTGCAAGACGGCGAGTCGGTCACCCAAGCTGTCTATGGCGGATTGGTGGATGCATATGGCCAGTCGACCCGGACCAAATGGCCGGAAAAAGTCAGCAGCGACGAACAACTTAAAGGTGCAGCTGGCAAGGAGCAGCAGCAACTGAAAACCTGGCTGGCCGAGCGCGAAAAGTCCTCCCTGGACAAGTTCGGTGGTTTGAGCAAAGGCCCGTCATTCAAGGCCAGCGGCTTTTTCCGCACCGAGAAACGCGATGGTCGCTGGTATCTGGTGACGCCTGAAGGCCACCCGTTCTATTCCCTCGGGGTCAATACAGTGGCCCCGGATGTCAACCAGACCTACGTTGCCGGCCGCGAGTGGATGTTCGAATCCCTGCCCAAGGCTGACGAAGCACTCGCCAGCCATTACGGCGAAGGCGACAACCGTGGCGGCAACGGTGCCGATCAAGGGCGCGGCTACAATGCCGGTCGCTGGTACGACTTCTACGGTGCCAACCTGCAGCGTCTGTATGGCGATCCATGCGCGAAGGGCAGCGATGCCAAGGCCAGTGTCGCCGAAGCGGCGGTAGAGAAAGCTGCTGAGCCAAAATCTGTCGAACCGTGCAAAGTGCTGTTCGACGAGCAGCGCTGGGCCAGTCACACCCTTGACCGCTTGCAGGCCTGGGGCTTCAACACCATTGGCAACTGGAGCGCACCCGTACTGGGCAACGCTGATCGCGTGCCGTACACCTTGCCGCTGTCGATTGTCGGCGACTATGCCAGCATCAGCACCGGTACCGACTGGTGGGGCGGCATGCCCGACCCGTTCGACCCGCGTTTCGCCATGGCCACTGAACGTGCCGTGGCCATTGCCGCCCGCGATCATCGCGACGATCCGTGGCTGATCGGTTACTACGCCGACAACGAACTGGCCTGGGCCGGTCCCGGCGATGACCCGAAAGCCCGTTATGCCCTGGCCTACGGCACCTTGAAAATGACCACTGACGTGCCGGCCAAGCGCGCGTTCCTCAAGCAACTGCGCGACAAGTACCGCAACCAGGCGGGCCTGTCGAAAGCCTGGGGCATTGATCTGCCGGCCTGGGAATTGATGGAAGACCCAGGGTTTGTGCCGCCACTGCCAAGCGCCGAGCACCCGGAAATCGAAGCGGACTTCAAATACTTCCAGAAGGTCTTTGCCGACACTTATTTCAAGACCATCTCCGACTCACTCAAATGGCACGCGCCGAACCAGCTGCTGCTCGGCGGCCGTTTCGCGATCAGCACGCCGGAAGCCGTGGAGTCCTGCGCCCAGTATTGCGACGTGTTGAGCTTCAACATGTACACCCTGCAACCCCGGGATGGTTACGACTTCGCCAAACTGCGCAGTCTCGACAAACCGGTGCTGATCACCGAGTTCAATTTCGGCTCGGCTGATCGTGGGCCGTTCTGGGGTGGCGTCACGCCGTTGGTGAAGGAGGAGGACCGCGGTCCGGCGTACGCCAACTTCCTCAAGCAGGCATTGAGCGAGCCGTCGATTGTTGGCGTGCATTGGTTCCAGTACCTCGATCAACCGGTCACCGGGCGCCTGCTTGACGGTGAAAACGGTCACTTCGGGTTGGTGGGCGTCACTGATCTGCCGTTCCAGGGCTTTGTCGACAGCGTGCGCAAGAGCAATCTGGCGACGGTCGAGCATTTGGGCAAAGAGGCCGAGAAGGCCGCAGTCGCAGCCGACAAAGCCAGCCACGATGCTGAGGGCGGCAGGAAAGCCGAGGCCGGCAAGGGACCGGGGAAGGGCGCTGGTGGGCATTCGGGGAAAGGCCATTAATCGCTGAAACCCTGTGGCGAGGGGGCTTGCCCCCGTTGGGTTGCGTAGCAACCCCAAAATCTCGGCAATGGCCGAAAAATTGGGAGCGCTGCGCACTCCAACGGGGCGGTGCGGCGATCCGAAAAGCCCCCTCGCCACAACCATCCAGCCCAACCCTGTTCCCAAAACCCTCAAGGGCTGGAACAATGCCCGCCACTTTGTAGAGCGTTAATCCGGGGAGTTGCGGGTGCAGATTCAGGGTCATTACGAGCTTAAGTTCGAAGCGGTGCGAGAGGCGTTCGCGGCGCTGTTCGACGATCCCCAGGAGCGTGGCGCAGCGTTGTGCATTCAGATAGGTGGCGAAACCGTCGTCGATCTGTGGGCCGGCACTGCCGACAAGGACGGGGCCGAGGCCTGGCACAGCGATACCATTGCCAACCTGTTCTCCTGCACCAAGACCTTTACCGCCGTCACCGCGCTGCAACTGGTGGCCGAAGGCAAGCTGCAACTGGATGCCCCGGTTGCGCGCTACTGGCCCGAATTTGCCGCTGCCGGCAAAGAATCCGTCACCCTGCGTCAACTGCTCTGCCATCAGGCCGGCCTTCCGGCATTGCGCGAGTTACTGGCCCCTGAAGCCCTGTACGACTGGCAAACCATGGTCGACGCCCTGGCCGCCGAAACGCCGTGGTGGACGCCGGGCGAAGGTCACGGTTACGCGGCGATCACCTATGGCTGGCTGGTCGGTGAATTGCTGCGCCGTGCCGACGGTCGTGGGCCGGGGGAGTCCATCGTGGCGCGGGTCGCCAGGCCGTTGGGACTGGACTTTCATGTGGGGTTGGCCGACGAAGAGTTCTATCGTGTGGCCCACATTGCGCGGGGCAAGGGCAATGTCGGCGATGCCGCCGCCCAGCGCCTGCTGCAAGTGACCATGCGTGAGCCAACGGCCATGACGACCCGGGCGTTCACCAACCCGCCGTCGATCATGACCAGCACCAACAAACCCGAGTGGCGACGCATGCAACAGCCAGCCGCCAATGGCCATGGCAATGCCCGCAGCCTGGCCGGGTTCTACGCCGGCCTGCTCGACGGTAGCCTGCTGGAAAGCGAAATGCTCGATGAATTGACTCGTGAGCACAGCCTCGGCGAGGACAAGACTTTACTGACTCGGACCCGTTTCGGCCTGGGTTGCATGCTCGATCAACCGGACGTTGCGAATGCCACGTTCGGCCTTGGCCCGCGGGCGTTTGGTCATCCGGGTGCCGGCGGTTCCATCGGTTTTGCTGACCCGGAGCACGATGTGGCCTTCGGATTTGTGACAAATACCCTGGGGCCATACGTCTTGATGGACCCGCGCGCGCAAAAGCTGGTGCGGGTCCTGGCCACTTGTCTGTAAAAACGACTATCGGGTGCCAGGGCTGGAACCCGATAGCCATTCCAGTTTCAAACCGTTTGCTTCTACCGGCCAATGTGGCCTGATTTTTTTGACTTCATTTTTGTGGATATCCAATGTCATCCAATAAAACCCTCGCTTTGGCTCTGTGCTTCGCTATTACCGGTTGCGCACAGACTCCACAGAAAGATGCGACGGCACCTGTCGCCAAGACTGAAAGCGCCAGCCATTGGTATTGGCCGTTCGGTTCCGACGACAGCGCCGGCAAGCCCGTGGTCAAGCCAGAGGTGAAGCCCGCAGTCAAACCGGTTGCGGTGGCCAAGGCCGAAGCCGATAGCGGTAGCAAGTGGTACTGGCCGTTCGGCGGTAGCGAACAGAGCGCGGCCAAGGCCGTGCCGATGCCAGATCCGAAAGTCACCCAGGCCTGGCTTGATGACTACGAACCGCGTCTGCGCGAGGCGGTCAAGGGCAGCAACATGCAACTCGAGCGCCGCGAAAACGTACTGGTGGTGACCGCGCCGGTCGAAGGCTCGTTCAACCCTGATCGTCCGGCTATGTTGCTGCCGGTCACGCTCGGTCCGTTTACCCGGGTTGCCAAAATCCTTGAAGCCGATCCAAAGACTGCTGTCTTGATCCTCGGCCACAGCGATACGTCCGGCGCTGCGCCTGCCAACGTCAAACTGAGCCAGGAGCGTGCCCAGGCCGTTGCGGCGATTTTCCGTCTCAGTGGTTTGCAGCGTGATCGCTTGATGCTGCGTGGCCTGGGCGGTGAAGCGCCGCGTGCTGCCAACGACAGCGTGCAAGGGCGTGCGTTGAACCGCCGCGTGGAACTGCTGGTGACCCCGCAAAACACCATGGTCGCGCTGCTGAGCAAGTACAACATGCCGGCGCCGGCGCCTGTGACCATGGTCGCTGCCGCTGACGTCAAGCCGGTGGCAAAGCCTGTGACACCGGCCCCGGCGACTAAAAAGGCTGCTGTTCCAGTGGTGAAGAAAGCCCCGGCGAAAAAAGCTCCGGCCAAGAAAGCACCTGCGAAAACTGCAACGCCGGCGAAGAAAACCACGCCAGCCAAAGCTTCCGCGGCTGACAAGAAAGTCGCCGCCACCGATACTGCAAAGCAGTGATTCGTTAACCAAAAGGAATGCGCCATGACCAAGGGCCTGGCTGATATGCGTCGTGACTACACCCGTGATGGCTTGACCGAGGCACAAGCCCCGGCCGAGCCGTTTGCGCTGTTCCACCAGTGGTTCGCCGACGCGGTGAAAACCGAACAGGCGCCCGTGGAAGCCAACGCCATGACGCTGGCCACCGTCGACCCGGACGGTCGACCACACTGTCGCATTCTGTTGCTCAAGGGCCTGGACGAGCAGGGCTTCACCTTTTTCACCAACTACGAAAGCGCCAAGGGCCAGCACCTGGCCGCGAATCCGTTCGCGGCCATGACGTTTTTCTGGCCGGCGCTGGAGCGCCAGGTGCGCATCGAAGGGCGGGTGGTGAAGGTTACGCCTGAGGAGTCCGACGCCTATTATCAGGTCCGCCCACTGGGCAGTCGCCTGGGGGCCTGGGCTTCGCCGCAGAGCCGCGTGATCGCCGATCGTGGCGAACTCGAAGCGCTGCTCAAGGACACCGAGCAACGTTTCAGCGACACCCAGCCGCATTGCCCGGAACACTGGGGCGGTTATCGCCTGCTGCCGGAACGCATCGAATTCTGGCAGGGCCGCCCAAGCCGCCTGCACGACCGCCTCAATTACCGCCAGCAGGGCGCCGACTGGATTCTTGAACGTCTGGCACCCTGAAGTCTACCGACCGGGATAGCCTGCCGCAGCGGCCTCCAGCCACTTCGGCAGGTCTCGACGCTTGATCTTCTGCGCCCGGGCACTCGCCAACTGTTCGAGCATGAAGGCTTTTTTCTGCTCGTCCTTGCCCGCCAGCGCTAGCGCCAGATCGCGGTCCATCCAGCGTTTGATCCGCACGTACAGCCACCAATGGAAGTACAAACCGGCAACAGTCGTGACGACGATGATAAAGTAGTCCATGAGAATCCTTGGCCAGTGGGCAGTTTTCCGGTTTTGCCGCTACTGTGTGAGTTCGTGGAGGCGCCTTAACGGAGCCTGAATCAAAACAATTTTATCCGGGCGTTGTCGTGACAGGCGTCAAGCTGCGGAGTTTAATGAATATCTGTTTCTTTGGAGTTGATGCTATGCGTAAGTCTGTTCTACTGGTTGCTTCCTTTTCCACGATGGCGATGTTGCTCACTGGTTGCCAATCGAGCCTGACCGGTGACTCCTACTCCCGTGACGAGGCGCGTCGCGTGCAGACCGTTCGCATGGGCACCATCGAAGCATTGCGTCCGGTGAAGATCGAAGGCACCAAAACCCCGATCGGCGGCGCTGCAGGCGCAGTGGTCGGCGGCGTTGGTGGCAGCTCCATCGGTGGCGGCAAAGGCAGTGTTGTTGCTGCGGTCATCGGCGCAGTCGCTGGCGGCCTGATCGGTTCGGCCGCTGAAGAAGGCTTGACCCGCACCCAGGGTGTGGAAATCACCGTGCGCGAAGACGATGGCAGCATGCGCGCCTACGTTCAGGAAGTTCAGCCGAACGAAGTGTTCCGTGTTGGCGAGCGTGTGCGCATTGCCAGTGTGAATGGCACCAGCCGCGTTTCGCACTAAGCGAAAACACCGGATAAACAAAAAACCCGATCAGGTGACTGATCGGGTTTTTTGTTTTTCAGCTCAGGTGAGTCCTGATTGGCGCCAGGCGGTATCGCGGTTTATCAGGATGCCAGGTTGGAGCTCTTGCGGCTCGCCATCGCCGTTACCCCATAACCGATCAGCGCGGCCAGAATCGAACCTGTCAGGATCCCCATGCGGTCCATCCCGGCGAAATCACTCACGCCCGGCTCAAAGGCCAGCGAGCCGACAAACAGACTCATCGTGAAACCGATGCCGCAGAGAATCGCCACGCCCAGTATCTGGCCCCAGTTGGCGCCTTGGGGCAGGGCGGCGATACCGGTTTTCACGGCCAGCCAGGTCAGGCCGAAGACACCGACAGTCTTGCCCAGCAGCAGCCCGATGGCGATGCCCATGGGGACGTGGTGAGTGAAGCTTTCGACGGTGACGCCGCTCAGGGACAGGCCAGCATTGGCGAAGGCGAACAGGGGCAGGATGCCGTAGGCCACCCACGGATGCAGGGCGTGTTCCAGGGTCAGCAGCGGGGAGGACTCGGCATTTTTAGTGCGCAACGGAATGCAGAAGGCCAGGGTCACGCCGGCCAGCGTGGCGTGGACACCGCTCTTGAGCACGCAGACCCAGAGGATCAGGCCAATGATCATGTACGGCCCGAGCTTGACCACACCAAGCCGGTTCATCCCGATCAGCGCCGCAATGCAGGCGGCGGCCAGCGCCAGGGACAGGGTCGACAGCGCGCCGGAGTAGAAGATCGCAATGATGATGATCGCGCCGAGGTCGTCGATGATCGCCAGGGTCATCAGGAACAGTTTCAGTGAGACCGGAACGCGTTTGCCCAGCAGCGCCAGCACGCCAAGGGCGAAGGCGATGTCGGTGGCGGTCGGGATTGCCCAGCCATTCAGGGCCGGTGGCGTGTCGCGATTGAGATACCAGTAGATCAGCGCCGGCACCACCATGCCGCCAATCGCCGCTGCGCCAGGCAGGACGATTTGCGACGGTTTGGACAACTGGCCGTCGAGGACTTCGCGCTTTACTTCCAGGCCGATCAGCAGGAAGAACAGCGCCATCAGGCCGTCGTTGATCCACAGCAGCAACGGTTTGGCGATTTTCAGCGCGCCGATCTGCGCCACCACGGGGGTGTCCAGCAGGCCGTTGTACAGCCACGACAGCGGCGAGTTGTTGATGATCAGAGCCAGAACGGCAGCGGCGATCAATAACAGACCGCTGGCAGCTTCCAACTGAAAGAAACGCGTGAAAGTGCTACGCAGAGGCAAGGTCGCTCTCCATCCGTGAATTCAAAAGGTGTTACACCCTAACAAGTACCGTTAGTTGTTAAAACAAAAGTTATATTCTTTTTTGTTATATGTCGTTACAACGTGATCTGCCAGTAGCGAACTGAGCCTAGCAGTTGCCGGGCGTATTGGATCTCAGCTGTACCTGTGCTGGATGTAGGTTTTTTCCTAAGCTTGATGGTTGAGCCCTGTGACAAGGCCGACTCTTGCCTGATTCAATGAGAAAACCATCATGAGCGACAACCGACAGTGGTCCCGCGAAGCGATCCGGATCATCGAAGCCGACTACCAGCGCAGCGCCGACACCCACCTGATCCCTTTGCCGCTGCCTGGTTTTCCGGGTATCGAGTTGTACTTCAAGGATGAGTCCAGCCACCCCACGGGTAGCCTGAAGCACCGGCTGGCGCGCTCGTTGTTCCTCTATGCACTGTGTAACGGCTGGCTCAAGCCCGGTGCGCCGGTGATTGAAGCATCCAGCGGTTCGACGGCGATTTCCGAAGCGTACTTCGCGCGTATGCTGGGCTTGCCGTTCATTGCAGTGATGCCGGCAACTACCTCGAAAGAAAAGATCGCGCAAATTGCCTTCTACGGTGGCCAAAGCCATCTGGTGGATGACCCGACCCAGATCTACGCCGAGTCCGAGCGTCTGGCTCGCGAACACGACGGGCATTTCATCGACCAGTTCACTTACGCCGAGCGCGCCACCGACTGGCGGGCGAACAACAACATTGCCGAGTCGATCTTTCATCAGATGCGTTTCGAGCAGCATCCCGAGCCGAGCTGGCTGATTTCCAGCCCAGGCACTGGCGGCACCACGGCCACCCTGGGCCGTTACGTGCGTTATCGCCAGCATTGCACCCGCGTGCTGTGTGCCGATGCCGAGCGTTCGGTGTTCTTCGATTACTACCAGACCGGCGATGCCAGCCTGCGCCTGGACCACGGCTCGCGCATCGAAGGCATTGGCCGGCCGCGTGTGGAAGCGTCGTTTCTGCCCAAGGTGATAGACGCAATGGTCAAGGTGCCGGATGCCCTGTCACTGGCGGCCATGCACTACCTGGCCGAGCGCCTGGGACGCCATGTGGGCGGGTCGAGCGGGACCAACCTGATCGGCGCATTGATGGCTGCTCAGCACATGAAGGCGGCGGGGGAGACGGGGTCGATGGTGGCGATTCTATGTGACAGCGGAGAACGCTACGCCACGACCTATTACGATCCGGAGTGGCTCAAGGCTCAGGGGTATGAGTTGAGTGGCTTGATGGCTGCGGTGGCCGCGACGGTGGAGAGAGGGGAGCCGCTGCCGGACTCGGTTTTGCGCGCCAATATCTGACACGGCGAAGATCAAATGTGGGAGCGGGCTTGCTCGCGAAAGCGGTCAATCAGCCAACACATATGTTGGATGTGAAACCGTCTTCGCGAGCAAGCCCGCTCCCACATTAGAGTGGTATCAGGCATCGAGGCCGAGGATGTCCCGGGCCACTGCTTCTGCAATGCGAATACCATCAACACCCGCTGACAGAATCCCGCCCGCATAACCGGCACCTTCACCGGCCGGGAACAAGCCTTTCACGTTCAGGCTCTGCATCGACTCCTTGCGGGTAATACGCAGCGGCGACGAAGTACGGGTCTCGATCCCGGTCAACACCGCGTCGTGCAGCGAGTAACCGCGAATCTGCTTTTCGAATGCCGGCAAGGCTTCGCGAATCGCTTCGATGGCGAACGCCGGCAGCGCCAGCGCCAAGTCACCCAGGGCAACCCCCGGTTTGTAGGATGGTTCGACCGTGCCCAGTTCGGTGGACGGTTTGCCCGCGATAAAATCGCCGACCAGTTGCGCCGGGGCTTCGTAGTTGCTGCCGCCCAGCACAAAGGCATGGGATTCCAGGCGTTCCTGCAGCTCGATTCCGGCCAGCGGGCCGCCCGGATAATCGACTTCCGGGGTGATGCCGACGACGATCCCGGAGTTGGCATTGCGCTCGTTACGCGAGTACTGGCTCATGCCATTGGTAACCACGCGGTTCGGCTCGGACGTCGCCGCCACTACGGTACCGCCCGGGCACATGCAGAAGCTGTAGACCGAGCGGCCGTTCTTGGCGTGGTGCACCAGTTTGTAGTCGGCGGCGCCCAGTTTCGGGTGGCCGGCGTACTTGCCCAGGCGCGCACGGTCGATCAGCGACTGCGGATGCTCGATGCGGAAACCCACCGAGAACGGCTTGGCTTCCATGAACACGCCACGGCCGTGGAGCATGCGGAAGGTGTCGCGGGCGCTGTGGCCGAGGGCCAGGATCACGTGTTTCGAGTGTAGCTGCTCACCGCCATTGAGTTCGACGCCGACCAGTTGGCCGCCCTCGATCAGCACGTCGGTCACCCGCTGCTGGAAACGCACTTCACCGCCCAGGGCACGAATCTGCTCACGCATGTTTTCCACCACGCCGGTCAGACGGAACGTGCCGATGTGCGGTTTGCTGACGTAGAGGATTTCTTCCGGTGCGCCGGCTTTGACGAACTCGTGCAGGACCTTGCGACCGATGAACTTCGGGTCCTTGATCTGGCTGTAGAGCTTGCCGTCGGAGAATGTCCCCGCGCCGCCTTCGCCGAATTGCACGTTGGATTCCGGATTGAGCACGCTTTTGCGCCACAGGCCCCAGGTGTCCTTGGTGCGCTGGCGCACTTCGGTGCCACGTTCAAGGATGATCGGCTTGAAGCCCATTTGCGCCAGTAGCAGCCCGGCGAAAATTCCGCAGGGGCCGAAGCCGACGACGATCGGACGTGTGCTCAGGTCGGCCGGTGCCTGACCAACCATTTTGTAGCTGACATCCGGCGCCACGTTGACGTTACGGTCATCGGCGAACTTTTGCAGCACCGCCGCCTCGTCGCGAACTTCAAGGTCGATGGTGTAGATGAAGCACAGCTCGGAGGACTTTTTACGCGCATCGTAGCTGCGTTTGAACAAGGTGAATTCGAGCAGGTCATCGCTGTTGATACCCAGGCGCTGCACGATGGCAGGGCGCAGGTCTTCATCGGGATGGTCGATTGGCAGCTTGAGTTCGGTGATTCGTAACATGGCGGGATCCGGTTCGCGGGGCGCACAACTGCGCCAGGGCGTTTGAAGCCGGCGATTATAAGCCGCAATGGCGCAGTCCCGTGAGGCCTAAACGATCAGTCGTCGCGCGATCCGCCGAAATACCCGCAACCGCGCTGCACCTGGCCGTTGATACGCAGTTCGGCACTCATGTGCTGGATGCTGCCAGTGCTGCTGTCGACGCAACGTTGCGGTGCGACCCACAACTCGACGTGCTGATTGTTGGCTTCGGTGCTGAGGTTGAAGCGGCCGTCGCCCAGTTGTTCTTCGACGTAGGGCACGGCGAGGGGAGGCTGACCGGCGCGGTCGATGACCATGCCTTTACCGCTGACTTTTACGCTCCATTCCGGGGCGTGGCCGGCGGCGCGCAGGATCAGTTGCTTGAAATTCGGATCGTCGCACGCGCTGCCCGAGCGCTCGACGCGGTACAACTGCTCAAGATCGAACTGGCCGTCACCACCGCTGCCGGCTACAACCCGCCCGCGCACGTCGGCAAACAGTGTGCCCTGCTTGTCCGCCAGGTTTGCGGCCTGCTGCAGGACGCTGGTACCGCCCGTGTCGTTGACCACATAGCGGTTTGCCTGGTTGCACGGCTGGAACACCAGTTTGCCGTCCGTCGCGGTCAACTGGCCTTGCATGCGTGTCTGGCCGACATGGGAGGCGCTCTGCCGCTCACCCTCGAACAACTGGCAAGCGGCGAACAGCGGAAGCAGGGCAACGAGGACTAAGGAACGGGCAACACGCATCTTGGGGTCTCCTGACAAGTGCCGCCACGTTACTCAGGCTGACTGTTCATCACAACCCATGAGTTGGACTTGTCACCGGACCGAATCTGCGCAAGTAACATTCGGCTTTACTTCAGGCACTAGGGCGAGAGGGATTTTGGCGTAACCTCGTCGTCCTTTTTCGTGGGAGGAGGTTATATGAAAAGTGCAGGCAAACTGATTTTTGCAGTATTGGCAATGTTGGGAGCGCTACAGTGTCTAGCGGCAGAAATCGCGCTTTCGTCGGAGACGGACTTTACCGAAATGACGCTGGAACTCAGACGGGCTGACAATTTGAATCCGGATAGCATGGAGCTAAGTGTGACGCTCAGCCCCGACGCGCAGCGCCGATTGGCCCTCGTAACGCGCCAGGAAATGCATAATTACTTGCAGCTATCGATCAACGGCATAGCCGTATCGAACGCGATGATTCATTCGGTGATTGAAGGCCCGAGTCTGGTGATAATCGTGCCGCGCAAAATTGCCCGCGATCTGCTACCCACGTTGCTGGAGCCTTCAACACCCTGATGCGACGCTGAAGCAGCGCCGCATGCCGAGTCAGTTCAACCCACGTGAAACGTCTGGCCAGTCTGCAGGCCTTCCACACTTTTGGCGTAGGCCAACGCCACATCCGCCGCAGGAACCGGCTTGAAGCCGCGGAAATACGGTGCGTACTTGCCCATGGCTTCGACCAGCACGTTGGGGCTGATCGAGTTCACGCGCAGGCCACGTGGCAGCTCGATGGCGGCGGCGCGGACGAAACTGTCCAGCGCGCCATTGACCAGCGCTGCCGAGGCACCGCTGTAAATCGGATCGTGGCTGAGGACACCGCTGGTGAGGGTGAACGAGGCACCGTCATTGGCAAACTCGCGGCCGATCAGCAGCAGGTTGACCTGGCCCATCAGTTTGTCTTTCAGGCCCAGGGCAAAGCTCTCTTCGGTCATCTCGTTGAGCGGAGCGAAGGTCACGTTGCCGGCGGCACAAACCAGCGCATCGAACTTACCGATTTGTTCGAACAGTTTGCGAATCGAAGCGCTGTCGCTGATGTCCACCTGAAAGTCGCCGCTGGTGCGACCGATGCGGATGATTTCGTGGCGTTGCGACAGTTCCTTGTCGATGGCCGAACCGATGGTGCCGCCTGCGCCGATCAAAAGAATTTTCATGGAGGCTGATCCTCGTTGTGGGTTGAACGAGGTATCAGTTTAGGGTGGTTTTTTCCGTAGATAAGCGCACTAATAGGCAACCTTTGGTTTTCAAATGGAAACAATCCGTGAGCGAGATGGATGACCTGGCCGCGTTCGCCGTATTGATTGAAGCGGGAAGTTTCACCCTGGCGGCGCAACAGCTCGGTTGCAGCAAAGGCCAGCTGTCCAAGCGCATCAGCCAGTTGGAAGCGCAGTTTTCCGTAGTGCTGTTGCAACGTACCACTCGCCGCTTGAGCCTGACTGCAGCCGGTGCTGCGTTGTTGCCACAGGCACAGGCGCTGGTGGTGCAAGTCGAGCGGGCGCGTCAGGCCCTGGCGCGTCTGAAGGATGACATGGCTGGTCCGGTGCGGATGACGGTGCCGGTGTCGCTCGGTGAAACCTTCTTCGATGGTCTGTTGCTGGAGTTCTCCGCCAAATACCCTCAGGTGCAGATCGAGCTGGAGCTCAACAACAGCTACCGCGATCTGTCCCGCGACGGCTTCGACCTGGCGATTCGCTCTGACGTGGCCATTGACCAGCGACTGGTGGCGCGCCCGTTGCTGGCGTGGCAAGAACTAACCTGTGCCAGCCCGGCTTATCTGGAGCAATACGGTGAACCGCAAACGCCCCAAGCGCTGGCAGAGCATCGCTGCCTGCTCAACAGCCACTACAGCGGCCGCGAAGAATGGCTGTATCACCAGCAGCACGAGTTGTTGCGGGTGCGGGTGTCGGGGCCGTTCGCCAGCAACCACTACAACCTGTTGAAGAAAGCCGCACTGGTCGGCGCCGGTATTGCGCGCCTGCCATCCTACTGTTTGCCAACCGAACTGGCCGACGGGCGTTTGCGCTGGCTGCTGCGCGATTATCAGACCCGCAGCATGCCGATGTACCTGGTGCATCCGTATCAGGGTGGGTTGCCCAAGCGCACGCAGGTACTGGCGGATTATTTGATCGGGTGGTTCAAGCGCAGTGGGGAAGCTCTGGATCGGCTCTAAATCATCACACAGGGATTTTCGTCATCACCCGAGATTGTGGCGGGCATAAAAAAAACGGCCCGCGAAGGCCGTCTTTTGTTTACCGCAATGGCTCAACCGCCGAGGTACGCTTCGCGCACTTTCGGGTCGGTCAGCAGCGCTTCACCGGTGCCTTGCATCACCACCCGGCCGTTCTCCAGAACGTAGGCGCGGTCAGCGATCTTCAGCGCCTGGTTGGCGTTCTGCTCGACCAGGAACACGGTCACACCATCCTTGCGCAGCTGTTCGATGATGTCGAAGATCTGCTGGATGATGATCGGTGCCAGGCCCAGGGAAGGTTCGTCGAGCAGCAGCAGCTTGGGCTTGCTCATCAGCGCACGGCCGATGGCGAGCATTTGCTGTTCGCCGCCGGACATGGTGCCGCCACGCTGGCTGAAGCGTTCTTTCAGGCGCGGGAAAAGTCCGAGGACCTTGTCCATTTGTTCCTGATAATCGCCCTTGTCGGTGAAGAAACCACCCATGGACAGGTTTTCTTCCACTGTCAGGCGGGAAAACACCCGACGACCTTCCGGCACCACGGCAATGCTCTTGCGCATGATATGCGAGGAGTCCTGGCCGACCAGTTCCTCACCCATGTAGCGGATGCTGCCGCTGTGGGCCTGCGGCGAACCGCAGAGCGTCATCAGCAGGGTCGACTTGCCGGCACCGTTGGCGCCGATCAGGGTCACGATCTCGCCCTGACGGACTTCGACGTTGACGCTGTGCAGGGCCTGGATCTTGCCGTAGAAGGTGGAAACGTTTTCGAACTGCAGCATTTACGCTTCCCCCAGGTAGGCTTTGATCACTTCAGGATTGTCGCGGATCTGTTCCGGCGTACCGTTGGCCAGGGGGGTGCCCTGGTTGATCACGACGATGTGGTCGGAAATGCTCATGACCAGTTTCATGTCGTGCTCGATCAGCAGCACGGTGACGTTGTGTTCTTCACGCAGCACACTGATCAGGGCCTTGAGGTCTTCGGTTTCCTTCGGGTTCAGGCCGGCGGCCGGTTCGTCGAGCATGAGGATCCGAGGGCGGGTCATCATGCAGCGGGCGATTTCCAGGCGACGTTGCTGACCGTAGGCCAGGGTGCCGGCCGGACGGTTGGCGAACTCCTTGAGGTGAACCTTTTCCAGCCAGTACTCGGCGTGCTCCATGGCCTCGCGTTCGCTTCTGCGAAATGACGGGGTCTTGAACAGGCCGGACAGGAAGTTGGTGTTCAAGTGACGGTGCTGTGCGATCAAGAGGTTCTCGACCGCGGTCATGTCCTTGAACAGCCGCACGTTCTGGAAAGTACGCACCACGCCTTTGAGGGCGATCTTGTGGCCGGGCAGGCCCTCGATGGCCTCGCCGTCCAGCAGGATGCTGCCGCCGCTCGGCTTGTAGAAGCCGGTCAGGCAGTTGAACACGGTGGTCTTGCCGGCGCCGTTGGGGCCGATCAGAGCCACGACCTGCTTTTCCTTCACGCTCAGGGCTACGCCGTTGACCGCCAGCAAACCGCCGAAGCGCATGCTCAGATTTTCTACTTTCAGGATCTCGCGGCTCATTTACGCAGCTCCATGTGAGGACGTTGCATGGGCAGCAGACCTTGAGGACGCCAGATCATCATCAGCACCATCAGGGCGCCGAACATCAACATGCGGTATTCGCTGAAGTCACGCATCAGCTCGGGCAACAGAATCATTACGACGGCCGCGAGGACCACGCCTAATTGCGAGCCCATGCCGCCCAGCACCACGATGGCGAGGATGGTGGCCGACTCGATGAAGGTGAACGATTCCGGCGTGACTAGCCCTTGACGCGCGGCGAAGAAGCTACCGGCGAAACCGGCGAAGCAGGCACCCAGGGTGAAGGCCGACAGCTTGATCACGGTCGGGTTCAGGCCCAGGGCACGGCAGGCGATTTCGTCTTCACGCAAGGCTTCCCAGGCACGACCGATCGGCATGCGCAGCAGGCGGTTGATCACGAACAGCGCGAACAGCGCCAGCAACAACGCAACGAGGTAGAGGAAAACCACCTTGCTGACGGGGTTGTAGGTCAGGCCGAAGTACTCGTGGAAGGTCTGCATGCCTTCGGCGGCCGTTCTATCGAAGCTCAGGCCGAACAGCGTTGGTTTGGGGATGTTACTGATGCCGTTAGGTCCGCCCGTGAGGTCCGTCAGGTTACGCAGGAACAGACGGATGATCTCACCGAAGCCCAGGGTCACGATCGCCAGGTAGTCACCGCGCAAACGCAGTACCGGGAAACCCAGCAGGAAACCGAAGGTGGCCGCCATCAACCCGGCGATCGGCAGGCAGATCCAGAAGCTCAAGCCGTAGTAGTGCGACAGCAGCGCATAGCTGTAGGCGCCCACCGCGTAGAAACCGACGTAGCCCAGGTCGAGCAACCCCGCCAGACCGACCACGATGTTCAGGCCCAGACCGAGCAGTACATAGATCAGAATCAGCGTGGCGATATCCACCGCACCGCGCGAGCCGAAGAACGGCCACACCAGAGCGACCACGATCAACCCCATGATGATCCAGCGCTGGGTGCTGGGCAGGGTCATGAAGTGGCTGACCTTCGGCGAAACCAGCGAGCCTTTCGGCGCTGACTTCATCATGGTGCTCCACTGCTTGTCGAACAGCACCCGCAGGAACATCAGCACCGAGCTGCCGGTGATGATGAACAGCGTAGAGGTACTGGCACCCAGTACTTCGAGGTTGATGCCGGCGATGGACAGTTTCAGACCGAGTACCGGATAGGCCACGGCCCAGACCAGCAGGGCGCTGAACAGCGCTTGTTTAAGATTCCTAGTCATACTTTCTCAATCTCCGGGCGCCCCAACAGGCCGGTTGGCCGGAATAACAACACCAGAACCAGAAGGCCGAAAGCCACCACGTCCTTGTACTGGTCACCGAATATATCGGCGCCGAATGCTTCGGCCACCCCCAGCACCAGACCACCGAGCATGGCGCCCGGAATGCTGCCGATGCCACCCAGTACCGCCGCGGTAAAGGCCTTGAGGCCCACCAGGAATCCGGCGTTCGGGTTGATCACGCCATACTGCATGCTGAGCAATACAGCCGCCACGGCCGCCAGGGCGGCACCGATAACGAAGGTCAGGGCGATGATGTTGTTGGTGTTGATGCCCAGCAGGTTGGCCATCTTGATGTCTTCGGCACAGGCCCGGCAGGCACGTCCCAGGCGTGAACGCGAGATGAACTGGGTGAGGCAGAGCATCACCACCAGGGTCACCACGAACACCAGGATCTGCATGTAGGAGATCAGCACTTCCTGTGCGCCGCCCGGACCGAAGCTGAAGCTGCCCGGAATCAGGTTGGGGATCGATTTGTCCTTGGAGTCCTGCGAGAGTAATACGGAGTTTTGCAGGAAGATCGACATGCCGATGGCCGAGATCAGCGGGATCAGGCGGTTACTGCCCCGCAGGGGGCGGTAGGCGATCCGTTCGATGCTGTAGCCGTAGGCACTGGTTACAACGATGGTCGCCAGGAATGCGGCGGTCATCAACAGTGGCAGAGAATGGATACCCAGCATGGCCAGTCCGGCAAGGACGATGAAGGCCACGTAGGAGCCGATCATGTAGACCTCGCCATGGGCGAAGTTGATCATTCCAATAATGCCGTAAACCATTGTGTAGCCAATGGCTATAAGGGCATAGGTGCTGCCAATGGTCATCCCATTAACCAGCTGTTGGAAGAAGTGATAGATCTCAGGCATTACAACGCTCCTAAAAACCTGATACGCATTTCACTGGTGGAGTCATGTTCCGGCCTGGGCTGTGTGGTCTGTGGCCACCTTCGCACAAGCGTTTGCCAGCGAACCGCTGGTGACGGTTTTAAGATTTTCAGGTGAATCAGTTCCCGGATCACGGGACCCTGACCCATTAACCTCGTAAAACAAAGCCCACTGCTTGCGCAGTGGGCTTTATGACTCATGGAGCCCGCTTACTGAGGCGAAACTTCGGTCTTTGGTTTACCGAAGTGCCACTCGTAGACCACGAACTTGAAGTCCTTCAGGTCGCCCTTTTCGTCGAACGACAGGTCGCCGGTAGGGGTCTTGAAGGTGCCTTTGTGGATGGCTTCAGCCACCTTGGCGGTGTCTTCGCTCTTGGCGGACTTGATACCTTCGGCGATCACTTCGACGGCCGAGTAAGCCGGGAACACGAACGGGCCGCTCGGGTCCTGCTTCTTGTCGGCGAAGGCTTGTACCAGCGCCTTGTTGGCAGGGTCCTGGTCGAAGGATTTCGGCAGGGTCACCAGCAGGCCTTCGGAAGCGTTCTGGGCAATTTGCGAGATGGAGTCGTTGCCGACGCCTTCAGGTCCCATGAACTTGGCTTTCAGGCCCTTTTCCTGGGACTGGCGCAGGATCAGGCCCAGCTCCGGGTGGTAGCCGCCGTAGTAAACGAAGTCGACGTTGGCTTGCTTGAGCTTCTGGATGATCGAGGAGAAGTCCTTGTCACCGGCATTGAGGCCTTCGAACACGGCAACCTTGACGCCTTTGCCTTCGAGGGTTTTCTTCACGGCGGTGGCGATGCCTTCACCGTACTGCTGTTTGTCGTGCAGTACCGCTACAACCTTCGGCTTGACGTGGTCGGCGATGTAGTTGCCGGCGGCAGGGCCCTGGGCGCTGTCCAGACCGATGGTGCGGAACACCAGTTTGTAACCACGGGTGGTGATGTCCGGGTTGGTGGCGGCCGGGGTGATCATGATCACGCCTTCGTCTTCGTAGATGTCCGAAGCCGGTTGAGTGGAGCTGGAGCAGAGGTGACCTACAACGAATTTCACACCATCGTTGACCACTTTGTTGGCGACGGCCACGGCTTGTTTAGGGTCGCACGCGTCGTCGTATTCCTTGGCTTCAAGCATCTTGCCGTCGACGCCGCCCTTGGCGTTGATCTGCTCGATGGCCATCTTGGCGCCGATGAACTGCATGTCGCCGTATTGAGTGACCGGGCCGGTTTTAGGGCCGGCGATGCCGATCTTGATGGTGTCAGCTGCGAACGAATGGCTGGCAACCCCGGCCAGAACCATAGCGGCAAACAGTTTGGAAATCTGCTTAGTAGCCTTAGTCATAGTGCTCCACTCTTACTGTTGTAGTTTTTATAGTCCTGGCGCCTTGGGCAGCAGAACCGGGTCAGATAGCTGCGACATTCCCCGGAAAAGCCCCTCGGCAACTGTACCGGTACAGTGTAGAGCGCCGATTGTCAGCCTGGGAAGGCGGCGCCGAGGGGCAAAACCTGCAAGTGTCGCTTTATTGAAAGTAAAAGACAGAATTGCGGCGGGGACATTGAGAGGCTTATAGCCGGATTCATTGCATTCCCTGGCTTTCCTGCGTTTTTCATTTCGGTCACTCAATTGCATCCGGGTTTTTCTGCCGGACCACCGACGTTATCATTCGCGTCGATTTCTTTTCCGGACAGTCCCATGAATCAAGAACCTAGCACCCTCTATGCCAAGCTGCTTGGTGAAACTGCATCTATTACCTGGAAAGAGCTGGAGCCGTTCTTCGCCAAGGGTGCCCTATTGTGGGTCGATCCCGGCCTGGATTTGATCGCTGCAGCCGAGGCCGTGGCCCAGGATGAAGGGGAGAAAGTGGCTGCCTGGCTGGCCGCTGACAAGCTCACCAAACTGTCTGAAACGCGGGCGCTGGACCTTTTTGAACGTGATCCGCAGTTGTGGGCGGTGGTTGTTTCGCCGTGGATTCTGATCCAGGAAAGGGCGCAGGCTTAAAAGGTTGCACCTTCTTGGTGCGCTCTTTTCATAGGGAAAAGTGTGTAGCCGAGTAGCGTGATGGCATGTTGCCGTAGAGAAAGGCCACAGCTTCACGGTGACGTAAACGTAACGGGAACAGTTGAGAGCGCAACTGAACGGCTGCTCAATTGTTTCTGAATGTGGATTTGCAGTGAATTCAAGGCCGCCATCGCGAGCAAGCTCGCTCCCACAGGGATCGCATTCTTTCAGAGAGAACGCGGTCAACTGTGGGAGCGAGCTTGCTCGCGATGGCGGCGACGAATTTTCCCGTCTTGTTAAGCAGTCTTGCCCGTATGGTTATTCAGCGAAATAACCTTGGTCTTGCCAATGCGGTGACGGTAGATCTCGCGCAGGTACTTGATCGCTTTCTTCACGCAGTCGCGTGACAGGCGGATGTCGTTGATCGAGACGAATTTTTCCTTGTCGTTGATCAGCTCGCGGTATTTCTTCTCGTACATCGGCTTGATCGCGTACCAGTTGGTATCGAGGATCTTCGCCGGGTTCTCGAATTCGTTGAGCAAGTCGTCGATGCGGTCCTCATCGAATTCCTCCTGGACGATGAAATCCAGGATCGAGTTGTCCAGGGTTTCGTCGAAACGGTACGCAGGCTTCGCAAAGCAGCGCTTGATGAAGGCCACGATCAGCGTCAGGAAGTCGTCCGAAAGGCACGGGCTCTTGGCAATCAGGGTGGTCAGCGACAGGTTGGCCGAAGCACCGATCACCAGCGCGTAGCGCTTGAGCGTGGTGTTGGGGAACAGGCTGTTGAGGTGAGTCTTCAACCGGTTCAGATCCATGTAGGACAGCTTGTAGTCTTTCGGCAAGGAAACGATCGACACCACCGACGAGCAATTCTTGAAGAAGTGCAGGTCATGCAGGGCCGCCGCGTCGTACCCAGAGTTCTTGTACTGCTCCAGCGACGCACGATAGCGCTTGGATTCGATCGGCAACAGGCTGATGCCTTCGATGGCCTGGGTTACCTTGTTGAAGTGCGGCAGGTCGATCGAACGGAAGAACAGGTCGTCGATGTTCAGGCGCTGCGGCTCTTTCTCGAATACCTTGAATTTGTCGCTGCTCGGCGGCGGGGTTTCCGGCACCACGGACTCGGCATAGGCAATCGCCACCGGGCCGGCCAGGCTCATGAACAGGTCGTTGGCGTCCAGGCGGATGGTTTCGCCGATGTCGATGCCGGCGCGACGGAAATAGTTCTGGTCGTAGTCGGTGGTAACTGCCTGGGCCGTCAGAATGTTGAAGATCTGCTGCGAGATATATTGGTTTGCATGCTTTTCCATGGCATTGACATCAATGTTCTGGATATTACCGTCATCGTTCTCTTCGGCGTAACGCATGATGTCGTTGGAAATCAGCATCATCGCGTTCCATGGGCGGATGCGGCCCATGACGCTGGCTTCGCTACTGTCTTCGTTGGCGAAGTTGTAGGAGAAGTCCCACTCTTCCGACAGGTATTTGCACAGCAGGCGGCCGGCGTTGATGTGCAGCGCCTCGGACATTTCACTGCGGTGATCGGAAATGTTCGGCAGTACACAGATGCCACTGGTGAAGATCGGTTCGAAGACGAAGGAGTGGCCGCTCTTGCTGTCGTGCTCGTCCATCGGCTTTGTGTCGAACGTCTTGTTCATGTACGAGTGCTGCTGGGCCAGGCCGAATTCCGAGGCCATGCCCGAACCGGTACCGCCGCCGGCACTGAAGATCGAGAAATACAGGCGCGACTGGTTGGCCTTGATGCCGCAGCTGTCGATCAGGTACGAGTGAATCATTTTCCAGTCAGGGCTGGAGAAACGCTGGGTGTCCTTGTTCAGGATGATCTTGGCCAGATACTGGCCGAGGATCGGCGCGTTACCGGCGCCACCGGCGTGGACTTCCGACAAGTCCATGATTTTCATCTTGCTGTAGTCGCGCAGGAAGCCGCTTTTTTCGCCCTTGCGCGAGAAACGGATGCGTCCGGCAATGTCCTTGTCCAGGTCGCCGAGCATCACCAGTGGCTCGACCAGAAACACCGGCTTGGTGTTTTTGTTCTGGCCCAGGCGCAGGTTGTTGCGGATCCACTGGGCCGGGCTGTAGCCCTTTTCGGCAAAACGCTTGTCCGGTGACAGGCGATCTTCGTTGTTGAATTCGTTGAGGTAGAACTTGCGGGCGTTGTACACCAGCTCCGCCACGTCCAGCGCAATGTTCGAGCCGCAGCGGCCCAGGCCGATCAGGCACACCGAGGGGAATTCCTGATCGTTGTGCTGTTCGCTGTCGCCTTCCAGATGCGGTGCGCGCGGGAACACCATGTCGCGCAGGCCGTCGAGGTTGTCGAGGATGCGGTCGGTGTTGGTTTCCGTGAAGTACAGGTATTGCTGGGTCGCCAACGGACGGGATTGAATCAATGGCTTCGGTGATGACGGGCTGTTGGCCGCGGGGCTCAACGTCAGATCGGTTACCGCAGTGGCCGGGTTGTTTTTAGAAGTCATTGTTCGCCATCTACCTGGGCTGATTGGTTGGCCGACTCGCTGTCGTCGAACCGTCACGGAATAGAATCGCGTCTTTTTTCAGCGCGTACTCGGACCATGCCTTGGTCTTTAGCCTGAGCATCACTCGGGGGGAATCCTTTCCTAAGTCATGATGAATCGGCCAGTATTCGGTGATCTTTAATCAAAAGGAGGCTAAATGATGTCAATGCTACCTTCGCTAGGGTTTGCCGGGATCGGCCTGATGGGGTTGCCGATGTGCCGGCGCCTGCTGGCCGCGGGTTATCCGCTGGCGGTATGGAATCGCAACCCGGACAAGTGCAAGCCGCTGGTGGAAGCAGGCGCCCGTCAGGTCGCCAGCCCGGCCGAACTGTGCCGGCACGCTGACGTGTTGATGTTGTGCCTGGCGGATACGTCGGTCGTACGCGAGGTAGTGTTTGGTCCGACAGGCATTATCGAAGGGGCGAAAAAAGGCCAGCTACTGGTGGATTTTTCCAGCCTGGAGCCCAACGCAACGCGGGAGATGGCCGCAGACCTCGCCGATAGAACCGGCATGCACTGGCTCGACACGCCGGTGTCCGGCGGCGTGGTGGGGGCTGAGGCCGGGAGTCTGGCGATCATGGTCGGTGGTGACGTACAGGACCTGGAACGGGTCCGGCCTGTTCTATTGACCCTGGGGCAGCGTGTGACGCACATGGGCGGCGTCGGGGCAGGGCAGGTGACCAAGGCGTGCAATCAGATGATAGTCGCCTGCAATGCATTGGTGATTGCCGAAGTGGTCGCGCTGGCGGAGCGTTCCGGGGTTGATGCGAGCCTGATCGCCGAAGCGCTGGCCGGCGGCTTTGCCGATTCGAAACCGTTGCAGTTCCTGGCACCGCAGATGGCGGAAAACCGTTTCGAACCGGTCAAGTGGCATGTGCGCACGTTGCTCAAGGATCTGGATACGGCGGTGAAGTTTTCCCGTGAACAAGGCTCGGCAACACCGATCAGCGGTCTGGCCGCGCAGTTGATGCGCCTGCATGGGAGTCAGGGTTTCCTTGAGAAAGACCCGTCTACGTTAGTGCAGATGTACCGTGAGCCAGGCTCGGCGTCGTGACGGTATAGGCGTGCTTGCGCTGGTTGATTTCGTTCAGCACCGGATGCAGCTCGGCCAGTGGTACCGGCCGGCTCAGCAGATAGCCCTGGACGAAGTCACAGCCGTGGTTTTCCAGGAATTGGTATTGCTCGAAGGTTTCCACCCCTTCGGTGACCACTTGCAGGTGCAGGGTATGGGCCATGACGATAATCGCCTGGACAATCTCCATGTCCTGGGTGGCCTTGGGGATGTCCTGGATGAAGGAACGGTCGATTTTCAGCGTGTTGAGCGGCAAGCGCTTGAGGTAGGCCAGGGATGAATAGCCGGTGCCGAAGTCATCGATCGACAGCGAAACGCCGAGGGCGCGAATCTGTCGCAGCAACACCAGGGTGTTGGCGATATTGCCCATCAAGGCGTTTTCCGTGACTTCCAGTTCCAGCCGGTTGGGCGCCACACCGGCGACCCGCAATGCGTACTCGATTTCATCGGCCAGTTCTTCGCGTGCGAGGTTCAGCGGCGAGCAATTCACGGCGATCTTGAGGTCTTCACAGCCTTTGCGCGACAACTCGCCCAGATCCTCGCAGGCCTTGCGCAGCACCCAGTTGTCCAGCTCGGCGATCAGGCCGTTGGCCTCGGCGATGGCGATAAAACGATCCGGTACGAGTAAACCATGGACCGGGTGTTGCCAGCGAATCAAGGCTTCGAGCTTGCTGACCTGACCGGTCTTGAGGTCATAGATCGGCTGGTAATAAAGCATCAGTCCGGTATCTTCACGCAGGGCGTGGCGCAATTCTTCTTCCAGCTGCAGCTCCAGTATGGCGCGGGCTTTCAGGTTGGCGCTGAAAAAATTCAGCCCGTTGCGGCCGCTGCCCTTGGACTGATACAGCGCCAGGTCGGCGTTCTTCAGCAGTTCCTCACACGTCTTGCCGTCTTCCGGAAACAGACTGATGCCGATGCTGGTGGTCATGACCATGCGCCTGCCGGCCAGCTCGATGGGCTCCTTCATTTTCAGCATGATGCGTTGGGCCATATGCCGCGCCTCCTCACGATCATGCAGGTTGATGAGCAGGCAGAACTCGTCACCACCGAAGCGCGCGACCACATCCTCGTGACTGCGAATCGAGCTCTTGATGTGTTGGGCAAGCACTTTGAGCAGATCGTCACCGGCATCGTGACCAAGGCTGTCGTTGATCCGCTTGAAATGGTCGATGTCCAGGAACATGACCGCCAGCATCCCGCCTTCGTTGGTTTTCTCAATGAGTTTTTCGGCGAAGATCTGGTTGAACCCGCGGCGGTTGATCAGGTTGGTCAGCGGGTCGTAGTGCGCCACCTGTTGCAGTGACATGCGCGCCTGGTCCAGTTGGCTGAGCAGGGAGTTGACCCGCTGCAGGTCGTGATCCTTGTGTTGCAATTTCTTGTCCGCCAGTGCCGCGCTGATGCTGCTGCCGATGATCAGCAGGGCCATGACCGTTACGGTCAGTGCCAGTTGCAGTTGGCTGTGTTCACCGGTTTGCGCTGGCAGGCTGTCGCCGGGCAGCACCATGTTGAAGGCGGCCATCGCAGTGAGGTGCATGCTGAGGATGCCAGCCCCGAGCAACAGGCTGGCGCTGTATTTGAAGAGCTGATGCAGCATGCCGGTGCCGTCGCGCAGATACCATGCCAGCAATAAGGCTGCCAGCGCGGCACCGATCGCGATCGCGATCGAAAGGGCGAACAGGCCCGGATGGTAATAGACCTCGGCATTGGAGTGCATGGCCGTCATGCCCACGTAATGCATGGTCGCGATACCCAGGCCGATCCCGATCGATGATGTGAGGCACTGTCGAAAACTCAGCTCAGGAAGGCTGAGGGTATGCATGGCCAGCCACGCGGCGAGCAGCGCGATGGTTAGTGAGAACACTGTGACAGGCAGTTGATAGTGAAGATCGATAGGTGTCTGGAATGCCAGCATCGCGACGAAGTGCATGGCCCAGATACCGCCGGCCAGGCATCCGCTGCCAACCCAGCGCCAGCGTGTCTTGGAAGCGGAATTTTCAGCGTGAGCAACCCGTTCGGCCATGTCCAGCGTCGCGAAACAGCCGACACAGGCGACCAGGTAAGCCAGCAGCACCAGAAAAGGGTCATGTGTGCAATTAAGTACGACCTGCCCACTCTCTGGTAGCTCGGTAAGGAAATGCAAACCAAGCCATTCCATAGCATGCCCCATTGTTATCCTCAGGCTGGCGCAAGGAGCGCCGGCGAATGCCTTGGAGTATAGAGGGCATGGATGGAGCGCAAGTGGTGGTGGCACATTGATGCCAATCTTTTTGATATTAGCCTGATAGCGATTAGTGCTATGACTCAGGCGAATTGCTTCTGAGGCGTCTCGAATAGGGGTTGCAGGGCCGGCAAGCCGAAAGCGGCACGGGCCGCGTCGCAATCGGGATTGGCCACGCCATCGACCCAGGAAGCTTCGAACTCCCGACAGGTACTGGAGCGTTTTTCGTAAATCGAGCATTGCACCGTACTGCCCACCTCTCCCACCAGGCTGGTGCAGCGTACGGGTTTGCAGCCGGTGCCGAGCATCGCGACCCGACTGGGGCTGATCTGCTCGACAAGCTCATCGGGTACCGTCCCCCCGGACGAAGCGCATTCACCCCAGAAAAATGACACGCGAAAATGAGAACAGCAGGCACCGCAATTCAGACACGGACTGGCTTCGGACATGGGCGATTATCGTAAGGAGGAGTGGAGACACAGGGGGGAAACAAGGCCGCTATTCTAGGCTTCGCCAACGGCTTGGGAAGGGGGGGTGAAAGGTATTTTTTATCGGCCGGACGAACTGCTGGATACCCATCTGGCGAACGCTGTATCTCCTGTGGGAGCGGGCTGTGCGCCATGGGCAGGTATCAGCCCGGCGAATAATGAAAGACAGTTATGGCCGGCCTGTCTAGATTGCAAAGTCCGGGGGCAGTGACGCCCCAAAACAATAAAAGAGACGGACCCATGCAGAACTCGACCCAAGCGGCCAATGCCTGGCGCATTCTGTTCCTGTTGTTCCTGGCCAACCTGTTCAATTTTTTCGACCGCACCATCCCGGCCATCATCATCGAGCCCATTCGCATGGAATGGCATCTCAGTGATTTCCAGTTGGGGATCATCGGGACGGCATTCACCATCGTCTACGCGATTGCCGGCCTGCCGCTGGGGCGCATGGCCGATACCGGCTCCCC
>NZ_AKJL01000109.1 GCF_000282355.1 Pseudomonas sp. GM49 | reverse complement strand
AAAGCCAGTGGACATCGGCGGTTACTACCACGCCGACGCCGAGCTGATCAGCAAGGCCATGCGCCCGAGCGCAACCTTCAACGCAGCGGTTGCAGCGTTGGTTTAAGGTTGTAAGGATGCAAAGAAGCCCCGGCCCTGTGCCGGGGTTTCTGCTTCTGGCGTGCTACACCCCACTATAAATCGAGGTACTTTCATGGACTGGAAACCCCACATCACCGTCGCCACCATCGTCGAAGACAACGGCCGCTTCCTGATGGTCGAAGAACTCAAGCACGGACGAACGGTGCTCAATCAGCCCGCCGGCCACCTGGACCCGAATGAAACCCTGACCGAAGCCGCCATCCGCGAAACCCTCGAGGAAACCGGCTGGGACGTCGAGCCGACCGGCGTACTGGGTATTTACCTCTACACCGCTCCCAGCAACGGCGTGACTTACCAGCGGGTCTGCTTCATCGCCAAACCGCTCAAACACCACGCGGATTATCAAATGGACGACGGCATCGTCGGCGCCAAGTGGTTGACCCGCGAAGAATTAATGGAACAACGCGACAACTGGCGTAGCGAGCTGATCATCCGCTGCATCGATGACTATCTGGCAGGCATTCACTTCGGCCTCGAATTGATCCGTCCTTCTCTTTAGCCATGCAGGCTCCAGCCTGTTAGAATCGCGTCCTTTTTCAAGACACTCATTGAATCCCTATGCGTGATCCAGCCCCTTCTGACACACAAAAGAAGCGCGTCATTGTCGGCATGTCCGGCGGCGTGGACTCTTCCGTTTCCGCCCTCCTGCTGATCGAGCAGGGTTATGAGGTGGAAGGCCTGTTCATGAAGAACTGGGAAGAAGACGATGGAACGGAATACTGCACCGCCATGGATGACCTGGCGGATGCCCAGGCCGTGTGCGACAAGATTGGCATCAAGCTGCACACCGCCAACTTCGCCGCCGAGTACTGGGACAACGTGTTCGAGCATTTCCTCGCCGAATACAAGGCCGGACGCACGCCGAACCCGGACATCCTGTGCAACCGCGAAATCAAGTTCAAGGCGTTCCTCGACTACGCCATGATGCTCGGCGCTGACCTGATCGCCACCGGTCACTACGTGCGTCGCCGCGAAATCGACGGCCGTACCGAACTGCTCAAGGGCCTGGACCCGAACAAGGACCAGAGCTACTTCCTGCACGCCGTGGGTGGTGAGCAGATCGCCAAGACCCTGTTCCCGGTCGGCGAGCTGGAAAAACCGCAAGTGCGCGCCATTGCCGAGAAATACGAGCTGGCGACCGCGAAGAAAAAGGATTCCACCGGGATCTGCTTTATCGGCGAGCGCCGCTTCAGCGACTTCCTCAAGCAGTACCTGCCAGCGCAGCCGGGTGAGATCAAGACCACCGAAGGCGAAATCATCGGCCGTCACCACGGCCTGATGTATCACACCATCGGCCAGCGCCAGGGCCTGGGCATTGGCGGACTGAAAGATGCCAGCGATGAGCCGTGGTACGTGCTGATCAAGGACCTGGAACACAACGAACTGATCGTCGGCCAGGGTAACGATCACCCGTGGCTGTTCTCCCGCGCCCTGCTCGCCTCCGACATCTACTGGGTCAACCCGATCGACCTGAGCCAGCCACGCAAGCTGACTGCCAAGGTTCGTTATCGCCAGAGCGACCAGCCGTGCACCCTGGAAAAAACCGCCACGGGTTATCGCGCAACCTTCGATGACCCGCAACGCGCGGTCACCCCGGGTCAGTCCGTGGTGTTCTATGACGGCGAAATCTGCCTCGGTGGTGGCGTGATCGAAATAGCGGAACCATGGACGAGCAAGGGCCAGGCCCTATGAACCCGATTCAGGAGCAACTGACAGCACTGGGCGGCGTATTTCTCGCCGCGGTGCTGGTGGACAGGATTGCCAAGAGCGGCCAGACCAACGAAGCCGGCCTGACCTGCATGCTCGGCAGCCTGCTGATCCGCGACCCCAAGGACACCCTGGAAGTCTACGGTGGCGACGATATCAATCTGCGCGAAGGCTATCGCGCACTGATCGGCGCCCTGGAGCGCGACCCGAGCGCCCTGCAACGCGAGCCGCTGCGTTACGCCCTGGCCATGCTCGGCCTTGAGCGCCAACTGGCCAAGCGCAACGACATGCTCGACGTGATCGGTTTACGCCTGCCGCAGATCCAGTCCCAGGTCGAACACTTCGGCCCGGCCCACGAAAACGTGATCGCCGCCTGCGGCGCGCTGTATCAGGACACCCTGAGCACCCTGCGCCAACGCATCCAGGTGCACGGCGACATGCGCAACCTGCAACAACCGAGCAACGCCTCGAAAATTCGTGCCCTGCTGCTGGCCGGCATCCGTTCGGCACGCCTGTGGCGGCAATTGGGCGGTCATCGCTGGCAGCTGGTGATCAGCCGCCGCAAATTGCTGAAAGAGCTTTACCCGTTGATGCGTAACGAATAACCCGCATCGACAGAACCGAACTTAGCAATACGCGTAATACGCCGGTCAGTTGGCGACGGACCGACGGATTTTTTCATGTATGATACGCGCCCCATTTCGTTGCCCGACTGTCCGAGAACACCCCATGCAGCTCTCTTCGCTCACTGCGGTTTCCCCTGTTGACGGCCGCTACGCCGGCAAAACCCAGGCCCTGCGCCCAATTTTCAGCGAGTACGGCCTGATCCGTGCCCGCGTCCTGGTTGAAGTGCGCTGGCTCCAGCGCCTGGCCGCTCACCCTGCCATCAGCGAAGTGCCGGCGTTCTCCGCCGAAGCCAACGCTGTGCTCAACACCCTGGCGGAAAACTTCTCTCTCGAGCACGCCGAGCGCGTCAAAGAGATCGAGCGCACCACCAACCACGACGTCAAAGCCATCGAATACCTGCTCAAAGAGCAAGCGGCCAAGCTGCCGGAGCTGGCCAAGGTCAGCGAATTCATCCACTTTGCCTGCACCAGCGAGGACATCAACAACCTGTCCCACGCCCTGATGCTGCGCGAAGGCCGTGATGACGTGATGCTGCCGCTGATGCGCCAGACCGCCAATGCCATCCGCGAACTGGCCATCCGCTTCGCCGACGTGCCAATGCTGTCGCGCACCCACGGTCAACCGGCCTCGCCGACCACCCTGGGCAAAGAGCTGGCGAACGTGGTTTACCGCCTGGAGCGTCAGATCGCTCAAGTCGCTGCCGTTCCGCTGCTGGGCAAGATCAACGGCGCTGTCGGCAACTACAACGCCCACCTGTCGGCCTACCCTGAGATCGACTGGGAAGCCAACGCCCGCGCCTTCATCGAAGACGAACTGGGCCTGGGCTTCAACCCGTACACCACGCAAATCGAGCCGCACGACTACATCGCAGAGCTGTTCGACGCGATCGCGCGCTTCAACACCATCCTGATCGACTTCGACCGCGACATCTGGGGCTACATCTCCCTGGGTTATTTCAAACAGCGCACCATCGCTGGCGAAATCGGTTCGTCGACCATGCCGCACAAGGTCAACCCGATCGACTTCGAAAACTCCGAAGGCAACCTGGGTATCGCCAACGCACTGTTCCAGCACCTGGCGAGCAAGCTGCCGATCTCCCGCTGGCAGCGCGACCTGACCGACTCCACCGTACTGCGCAACCTCGGTGTCGGCTTCGCCCACAGCGTGATCGCCTACGAAGCCAGCCTCAAGGGCATCAGCAAACTGGAGCTCAACGAGCAGAAGATTGCCGCTGACCTGGACGCGTGCTGGGAAGTATTGGCCGAGCCGATCCAGACCGTGATGCGTCGCTACAACATCGAAAACCCGTACGAAAAACTGAAAGAACTGACCCGCGGCAAGGGCATCAGCCCAGAAGCGCTGCAGACTTTCATCGACGGCCTGGACATGCCAGCCGCCGCCAAGGCCGAGCTGAAATTGCTCACCCCGGCGAACTACATCGGTAACGCTGTAGAGCAAGCCAGACGCATCTGATCGACCGCTAGACCCTTTTAAGACGCCCGGCCGCGCCGGGCGTTTTTATTCCCGTCTGAAAAGTGCATTTTTTCAATAGGTTACACATGAATCCTGACATTCCTCTTCAACTTCTGGGCGGCATCACGGCACGGGAATTCCTGCGCGACTACTGGCAGAAAAAGCCGCTGCTGATCCGCCAGGCGATTCCTGATTTCGAAAGCCCGATCGACGCCGACGAACTGGCCGGCCTGGCGCTGGAAGAAGAAGTCGAATCGCGACTGATCATCGAGCACGGCGAGCGCCCTTGGGAATTGCGTCGCGGTCCGTTCGCCGAAGACGAATTCAGCAAATTGCCGGAACGCGAATGGACCCTGCTGGTGCAAGCCGTGGATCAGTTCGTGCCGGAAGTCAGCGAACTGCTGGAAAACTTCCGCTTTCTGCCGAGCTGGCGCATCGACGACGTGATGATCAGCTACGCCGCACCGGGTGGCAGCGTTGGTCCGCACTTCGACAACTACGACGTATTCCTGCTGCAAGGCCACGGCAAGCGCAACTGGAAGATCGGCCAGATGTGCAACACCGAAAGCCCGCTGCTGGCCCACGCCGACCTGCGCATCCTCGCCGAATTCGAAGCGACCGACGAATGGGTACTGGAACCGGGCGACATGCTCTACCTGCCGCCACGCCTGGCCCATTGTGGCATCGCCGTTGATGACTGCATGACCTACTCGGTCGGTTTCCGCGCGCCGAGCGCCGCTGAAGTGCTGACCCACTTCACTGACTTCCTCAGCCAGTTCCTGTCGGACGAAGAACGCTACACCGACGCCGACGCCGTGCCGACTGCCGATCCCCACCAGATCCAGCGCGATGCACTCGACCGTTTGAAAGGCCTGCTGGCCGAGCACATGAGCGACGAGCGCCTGCTGCTGACCTGGTTCGGCCAGTTCATGACCGAGCCACGCTACCCGGAACTGGTGGTGGGCCCGGAGGAGGTCGAAGAAGACGACATCATGAACGAACTGGAACAAGGCGCGATCCTGATTCGCAACCCGAGCGCACGCCTGGCCTGGTCCGAAGTCGACGACGACCTGCTGCTATTCGCCAGCGGCCAGAGCCGTTATCTGCCGGGCAAACTGCGCGAACTGCTGAAGATGATCTGCGCCGCCGACGCACTGCACGCCGACAACCTCGGCGAATGGTTGAGCGACGAAGACGGCCGCGGCCTGTTGTGCGAACTGGTCAAGCAAGGAAGCCTGGGGTTTGCCGATGAATAAGATTCACGTACGTGTCGCAGACTGGCAAAAGGACAACGCCGAGATCCGGCGCATTCGTGAAACGGTGTTCGTCGCCGAGCAGTCAGTTCCGCCTGAACTGGAATGGGATGCCGACGATGCAACCGCCGTGCATTTCCTGGCGTTCGAAGGCGACTTTCCAATTGGCACCGCCCGCCTGCTGCCTGACGGCCACATCGGCCGGGTGTCGGTGCTCAAGGACTGGCGCGGCTTGAAGGTCGGCGATGCACTGATGCAAGCGCTGATTGGCGAAGCAGAAGCGCGCGGATTGAAGCAGCAGATGCTCAGCGCTCAAGTGCAAGCCACGGCGTTCTATGAGCGCCTGGGCTTTCACATGGTCAGTGAGGAGTTCCTGGAAGCCGGGATTCCGCATGTGGACATGGTTCGCCATTCGGCTTGAGACCTTGTGGCGAGGGGGCTTGCCCCCGTTTGAGTGCGCAGCACTCACAAAATCATGAAGTCAGTCGAATTTTGGGGCCGCTTCGCAGCCCAACGGGGGCAAGCCCCCTCGCCACAAAAGCTGCATGCAAACACCACAAAACGCCCCGCCATCTTCGGATGCCGGGGCGTTTTGCTGCCTGCGATTCAACTTGCCCCATCCCGAGCCGACAACCTGATACCTGTAGGAGCGAGCTTGCTCGCGATGAACATGAACGATGATGCTGGAAGTCTGGCACCCCGCAGCGCTCTCAAGACCATCGCGAGCAAGCTCGCTCCTACATACCCCCGGGCCGATAAACTGGCACTATCATCAATTCAAGTTGGCGGAGATAACGGATATGTCCCTACGCACCCTGCTCAGCACCTTGCTGGTGGCCTGCAGCTTTTCGGCCATGGCAGCCACCGAAATCGTGCCCCTGAACTACCGCACCAGCGCCGACCTGCTGCCGGTAGCACAGGACTTCATCGGCAAGGATGGCCAGGTCAGCACCTACGGCAATCAACTGATCGTCAACGCCGATCAGCGCAAGATCGACGAACTTAAAGCCCTTCTTTCGCAACTCGATACGGCACCCAAGCGCCTGCTGATCACCGTCGACACCAGCGACAACAATTTCCAGGGCGACCAGGGTTACTCGGTGAACGGCGCCAAGCCAAGCCAGACCCGCATCATCAACTACAGCACCGACAGTCGTGACGGCGGCATCCAGCAAGTGCAGGCCAGCGAAGGCGCACCGGCGCTGATCCAGGTCGGCCAGAGCGTACCGATCACCAGCAGCCAGAGCGACTCCTATGGCGGTTACAGCAGCCAGACCGAATACCGCAACGTCACCCAGGGCTTTTACGTCACGGCAAACGTCACCGGCGACATCGTTCACCTGTCGATCAGTACCAACCGTGACCGCATGAGCCAGGAACGTCCCGATGTAGTGAACGTGCAAAGCACCGACACAACCGTCACCGGTCACCTCGGTGAGTGGATCCTGCTGGCCGGGGTAAACGGCCAGACCCAGGCCGACAAACAGGGCCTGACCCGCAGCTACTCGACCCAGAGCCGCAACGACATGACTTTGCGGGTGAAAGTCGACACCTTGGACTAAAGCACCAAAAACTGACTGACGAGTCGTATTAGACCAAAGATGTAGTGCCATAAGAAAAGCACTACAAAATGTTTGACGAGCCAAAAAAGCGAAGGCATGATGGCCTCGCTCCCGCTAATCAGGGGCCCTGGCAAGGGCCTTCGAGGCGATGTTCGCAACCTACCCCCGCGAACCGCTTCGTGTCTGTACCGCCCACAAGGTGTGTTTGACGAGGTTGTCGACTGGAACGAAGTTGTCCCGAGGGACGGAAGCGTAATTAGGTAACCCGGCACCACACTGATGTTCGTACCAAGGCCCACGACGCCCGAATGCGCCCGCAGTTCGCCTTTACCTGCTCACTTCCCCTCGAGCCCATCGTTCTTCCCGTCGCCCTCCCCGCCGAATCCGACTTGACCGCTTAAGCTTCTGGTCAGCGAGCGCAGGAATTTTCCACCGCAGAACAACTTTTCATAAAGACGCGACGAGGTTTATCTCCCATGGCACTGACACGCGAACAGCAAATTGCAGCCCTCGAAAAAGACTGGGCTGAAAACCCGCGCTGGAAAGGCGTGACACGCACTTACTCCGCTGCTGACGTCGTCCGCCTGCGTGGCTCGGTTCAACCTGAGCACACTTTTGCAAAAATGGGCGCCGAGAAGCTGTGGAACCTGGTCACCCAGGGTGCCAAGCCGGCCTTCCGTCCTGAGAAAGATTTCGTCAACTGCATGGGCGCCCTGACCGGCGGCCAGGCCGTACAACAAGTCAAAGCCGGTATCCAGGCGATCTACCTGTCGGGCTGGCAAGTGGCTGCGGACAACAACTCCGCCGAATCGATGTACCCGGACCAGTCGCTGTACCCGGTGGACTCGGTTCCAACCGTGGTCAAGCGCATCAACAACTCGTTCCGTCGTGCTGACCAGATCCAGTGGAAAGCCGGCAAGAACCCGGGCGACGCTGGCTACATCGACTACTTCGCACCAATCGTGGCCGACGCCGAAGCCGGTTTCGGCGGCGTACTGAACGCTTACGAGCTGATGAAGAGCATGATCGAAGCAGGCGCCGCCGGCGTTCACTTCGAAGACCAACTGGCTTCCGTGAAGAAATGCGGCCACATGGGCGGCAAGGTACTGGTTCCTACCCAGGAAGCCGTACAGAAGCTGACCGCTGCCCGTCTGGCAGCCGACGTTGCCGGTACTCCGACCATCATCCTGGCCCGTACCGACGCTAACGCTGCCGACCTGCTGACTTCCGACTGCGACCCGTACGACCAGCCATTCGTGACTGGCGAACGCACCCAGGAAGGCTTCTACAAAGTGCGCGCCGGCCTTGACCAGGCGATCGCTCGCGGCCTGGCCTACGCGCCGTACGCCGACCTGATCTGGTGCGAAACCGCCAAGCCGGACCTGGACGAGGCTCG
>NZ_AKJL01000108.1 GCF_000282355.1 Pseudomonas sp. GM49 | reverse complement strand
CGGCGGGCCCGACACGTGAAAAGTGCGCAAGCCGTCATGGCGCAATGGATAACGTGCATCGTGCAACCCGGAACGCTCAAGGAACGCCTGAAGTCGAGTGACTGTCAGGGTCTGCAGCGACATCATCGAGCTTTTGACTTCCGACGCGTCATACAGATAAATCGCCTGGCCATCGCTATACCAGATAAGCCCCATTTGCGCGCTGACCCGTTCAAAAGTCCGCTGCGGCGAACGCAGATCGAAGGCACCGGAAATCCGTTTGGCGGCGGCAGTCTTGCTGACGATGACAGGTTTGCCCAAGGGTCCGGACAACTCGCTGAAGAATGTGCGCACGCTCTGTTCGCGAGCCACATAGCCGTCGGCATCGGCGCGCGCGGCAAGCGGCACCAGCGACAACAGGGCGCCTAACCAGAACGGCAAAACAAATAATGAAAACAATCGGCGGTTCATTGGCTCACTTGCCTGGGAGGTAGGTTATGTCGGCCAGGCTACTGGGCGTGAAGCCAACCAGATCACGGATTTCCTTGGAGAAATGCGAAGAAGAGGCAAAACCCAATTCCAGCGCGACATCCGTCAGGGAGCCGTCCTGCAGGCTCATGTTCAACAGCGCCCTGGCCGCGCGCCAGCCGCGCAATGCAGGCTTGGCCGCCGTGCCTAGCGCCTGCCGGCACAGTCGACGGAAGTGCGACACAGAAACGCCATAACGCTGGGCCAGGGTGCTCAGCTTTTCGCTGTGGGTGCCCTGCTCCAGCAGGAAGCGCACAAGTCCGTAACTCTCGGTATGACGCAGCACGCCGGCGAAGGTCTGGTAAGCCATACCCCCGACCATGGCCTGTTCGATGTACCAGCGCTCAAGCGCCCGCCCGGACCACACGGTGGGGTACGCCACCGGCAACGCCGCCCAGGATGTCGGGCTGGGTCGTTGATCAACCAGCGTGTTTCCCAGATCGATGAACACTTGCAATTTCACCAGCAGCGCTTCGGCAACCGGCAGGGTCTGTACGCCGCCGCTCAGCTCGAATGTATCACTCGTTGCAATCAGCCCTTCCCAACCGACCGGCAGACAGACCCGCGGGCACTGCGCCGAAGCCAGATACACAGGGGATTCGCTGACCCGCACATGCAGCACCCGCTCGCTGCAACGAGCATCAGGCAGAACGGTGGCGTGTAGTGATTGGATTTGCACGCCAACCTCCTTTGCGGCCTGACGATTAACGGCCGGCAGGATGAAAGACATGGCGCGATGAATCCTGATGTAAAGCTGATGAACCGGCGATGGCATATGCCTTGCACCCTCTCAGGCATCAGCACCCGGACCAACGGCGGAATGTGTGCAAGGACAATGGCGTCGTCATCCGGCCTTGCGCGTGCAAGGGAGGGGACGACGCTTTTTTTTGCAAGGTGAACACGCGATGAACGAACCGTCAGCCGGCCCTCTGGCTTGGGTCAATGGCAGCGATGCCCCGGAAAAAACCGAAATCAATCTCGGCTTCATGGCCCTGAGCGACTGCGCCTCAGTGGTGGTCGCCGCCACCCAGGGCTTCGCCCAACCCCACGGCTTGACTCTGAACCTCAAGCGCCAGTCGTCCTGGGCCAGCCTGCGGGACCAATTGGTCAGCGGCGAACTCGATGCAGCCCACAGCCTCTATGGCCTGATTTACGCCGTTCACCTGGGCATCGGTGGCGTGGCCGCGACTGACATGGCCGTGTTGATGGGCCTGAATCAGAACGGCCAGAGCATCAACCTGTCCCGCGGCTTGCAGGCGCTTGGAGTGACCAGTCCTGAAGCACTGGATCGACGCGTGCACCAAACTCGCCCAAAACTCACCTTCGCCCAGACGTTTCCAACCGGCACCCACGCCATGTGGTTGTATTACTGGCTCGCCAGCCAGGGCATTCACCCGCTGCTGGATGTCGACAGCGTGGTGGTGCCGCCACCGCAAATGGTCGCGCACCTGCGAGCCGGGCGTATCGACGGGTTCTGCGTCGGCGAACCCTGGTCCGCCAGCGCGGTGCAGCAGGACCTAGGTTTCACCCTGGCCACGACCCAGACCATCTGGCCCGATCATCCGGAAAAAGTCCTCGGCTGCACCCGTGCGTTCGTCGAGCAATACCCCAATACCGCCCGGGCATTGGTGATGGCGGTCCTGGAAGCCAGCCGCTTCATCGAAGAAAGCACCGAGAATCGCCGCAGCACCGCGCAATTGCTCAGTGCCACGCAGTACCTTGACGCGCCACTGGACTGCATTGAACCGCGCCTGCTGGGCGAATACGCCGACGGCCTTGGCCATCACTGGCACGACCCGCACGCGCTGCGCCTGCACGGGGATGGCGAGGTCAACCTGCCGTACCTGTCCGACGGCATGTGGTTCATGACCCAGTTCCGCCGCTGGGGTTTGTTGCGCGATGACCCGGACTATCTCGCGGTGGCCCGGCAGGTCCAGCAATTGGACCTCTATCGAGAGGCCGCCAGTGCCGTCGGCGTCGATTCGTCAGCCGAGCAAATGCGCAGCAGTCAGTTGATCGACGGTAAAATCTGGGACGGTTCGGACCCGACCGGCTATGCCCGCAGTTTCAAACTGCACGCCATGAGCGACAGCTCGCACCGATCCGCCAGCCGCTGACAGGAGACCACGAACATGCTGCGTATCCTGCTGATCAACGATACCGCCAAAAAAGTCGGACGCCTGAAGGCCGCCCTGACCGAGGCCGGATTCGAAGTGATCGACGAATCCGGCCTGACCATCGACTTGCCCGAACGCGTCGAAACGGTGCGTCCGGACGTGATTCTGATCGATACCGAGTCACCGGGGCGCGATGTCATGGAACAAGTGGTGCTGGTGACTCGCGACCAGCCACGACCGATTGTGATGTTCACGGACGAACACGACCCCGATGTGATGCGACAGGCGATCAAGTCCGGGGTCAGTGCCTACATCGTCGAAGGCATTCACGCACAACGCCTGCAGCCGATTCTCGATGTGGCCATGGCGCGCTTCGAAAGCGATCAGGCCTTGCGTGCCCAGTTGCATGCCCGCGACCAGCAATTGGCCGAGCGCAAGCGCATCGAACTGGCCAAAGGGCTGCTGATGAAAATGAAGAGCTGCAACGAGGAAGAGGCCTACACCCTGATGCGTCGCCAGGCGATGAGCCGACAGCAGAAGCTGATTCAAGTGGCGGAACAGATTATTGCCATGAGCGAGTTGCTTGGCTGAAGTCCTGTGGTGCCTGTGAGGACGCCATCGCGAGCAAGCTCGCTCCCACAGGGGAATGGCGTCGAACACAAATCACCTGTGGGAGCGAGCTTGCTCGCGATGGCAGCGACTCGATTTCGAGTGTTGGCACAGATCTGGCTAAGTAATCACCACAGGTAACCAACGGCGGTTGCCCCACCTACGACAAAGACGTCGCTCACCTCATTTGCCCTTGGCGGATCGGGTGGCGGCGTTTTTTCGTTTTGGCCCCACAGCACGGGGCCGGTGGTGCGGCCGTAACGGCGCCCCACCTGCAAGCTCATGACTCCTTCCGAGACTCTTCACAGCTGAGGTGCGCGATGAATTCAAGCTTCTGGAAATCCGGCCATACCCCCACATTGTTCGCAGCTTTCCTCTATTTCGACCTGAGCTTCATGGTCTGGTACCTGCTCGGACCCTTGGCGGTGCAGATCGCCGCCGACCTGCACCTGACGACGCAGCAACGCGGGCTGGTGGTCGCCACGCCCATTCTGGCCGGGGCGGTGTTGCGCTTCGTGATGGGGATGCTGGCTGATCGCCTGTCGCCCAAAACCGCCGGGCTGATAGGCCAGGTCATCGTGATCTGCGCCCTGTTCGGCGCCTGGAAACTTGGTATCCACAGCTACGAACAAGCGTTGCTGCTGGGACTGTTCCTCGGCATGGCCGGCGCGTCTTTCGCCGTTGCCCTGCCCTTGGCATCGCAATGGTATCCGCCGCAGCATCAAGGCAAGGCCATGGGTATCGCCGGCGCGGGAAACTCGGGCACGGTGTTCGCCGCATTGATCGCCCCGGTGCTGGCGGCGGCATTTGGCTGGAGCAACGTGTTCGGTTTCGCCCTGATTCCGCTGGTCCTGACCCTGATCGTCTTCGCCTGGCTGGCCAAAAACGCCCCCGAGCGGCCAAAAGCCAAATCCATGGCCGACTACTTCAAGGCCCTGGGCGATCGTGACAGCTGGTGGTTCATGTTTTTCTACAGCGTGACATTCGGCGGTTTCATCGGCCTGGCCAGCGCCCTGCCCGGTTATTTCAACGACCAGTACGGATTGAGCCCGGTGACTGCCGGCTACTACACCGCCGCCTGCGTGTTTGGCGGCAGCCTGATGCGACCCTTGGGCGGCGCGCTGGCTGACCGCTTCGGCGGCATTCGAACCCTGCTGGCGATGTACACCGTCGCGGCGATCTGCATTGCCGTGGTCGGTTTCAACCTGCCGAGTTCCTACGCCGCGCTGGCACTTTTCGTCTGCACCATGCTCGGTTTGGGTGCAGGCAATGGCGCGGTATTCCAGTTGGTGCCGCAGCGTTTTCGTCGGGAAATCGGCGTGATGACCGGCCTGATCGGCATGGCGGGTGGCATCGGTGGTTTTGCCCTCGCGGCCGGCATGGGCGCGATCAAGCAAAGCACCGGCAGCTATCAACTGGCACTGTGGTTGTTCGCCAGCCTCGGCGTTCTGGCCTGGTTCGGCCTGCACGGCGTAAAACGCCGCTGGAGAACCACCTGGGGTTCGGCCGCCGTGACGGCTGCGCGGGTCTGACACCTCGATGAGCCTGCAACTGAGTTTCGCCGAAGCCAGCGCCATTGGTCCTCGCGAGGAAAATCAGGATGCCCTGCGCCTGGTCACGCCGGCTCCGGCGCTGGCCGCGAGCAAGGGTTACCTGTTCGCCATCGCCGACGGCGTCAGCCAGTGCGCCGATGGCGGCCTGGCGGCCCGTTCGACGCTGCAGGCCCTGGCGCTGGATTACTACGCCACGCCGGAAACCTGGAGCGTCGCACAGGCACTTGATCGTCTGTTGCTGGCACAGAACCGCTGGTTACAGGCCAATGGCGGCGGGCAACCGCTGCTGACCACCCTCAGTGCGCTGGTCCTGCGCGGCCGGCGTTTTACCCTGGCCCATGTCGGCGATTGTCGGGTGTATCGCTGGCACGCCGATCGATTGCAGCGAATCAGCGAGGATCACGTCTGGGACCAGCCGGGCATGCAGCATGTACTGAAACGGGCGCTGGGGCTTGATCAACACCTGGTGCTGGATTTTCTCGACGGTGAGTTGCGCCTCGATGAAAGCTTCGTTCTGCTCAGCGACGGCATCTGGGCCGTCCTGGGCGATACCGCCATTGCGGCGATCCTGCGTGATCAACCGGACTTGCGCAGCGCTGCGCAAACCCTGGTCAACGCCGCGCACCTGGCGGGCAGTCAGGACAACGCCAGCGCCTTGCTGGTGCGGGTCGATGCCCTCGGTGAAGCGAGCATTGGCGATGCGTTGATTCACTTGCAGCAATGGCCACTGCCGCCAGCCCTGAAACCGGGTCAGGCGTTCGAGGGCTGGCAGGTCGAGGGGATCGTCGCGCAGAGCCAGCAATCGCTGCTCTATCGCGTGCGCGACAGTCAGCAACAACCCTGGCTGCTGAAAACCCTGCCAGGGCGTCTGCACGACGATCACCAGGCCGGGCAAGCGTTACTGTCGGAAGAGTGGTTTCTCAAACGCGTGGCCGGTCGACATTTTCCTGAAGTCCATGCCGCCAGTCAGCGTCAGCATTTGTACTACGTGATGCGTGAATATTCGGGCGCGACCCTGGCCCAACGACATGAACAAAGCGGACCGTTGCCGCTACCCCAGTGGCAAGACATCGCCGAACGTTTGTTGCGAGCGGTCGGTCTGTTGCATCGACGGCAGATTCTGCATCGCGATATCAAACCGGAAAACCTGTTGCTGGGGGACGATGGCGAGTTGCGCCTGCTGGATTTCGGCCTCGCCTACTGCCCCGGTCTCTCGCAAGATCTGCCCTGGGCTCTGCCGGGTACACCCAGTTACATCGCGCCAGAAGCCTTTCGCGGCGATGTGCCGACGCCACAGCAGGACTTGTACGCCGTCGGTGTGACCTTGTATTTCCTGCTCACCGGGCACTATCCCTATGGCGAAATCGAAGCGTTCCAGCGCCCGCGGTTTGGCCTCCCGGTCAACGCCAGCCGCTACCGGCCCGACCTGCCGGACTGGATCGCCCATAACCTGGAGCGCGCCGTGGCGGCGGCCCCCGACCAGCGTTTCGAAACGGCGGAAGAATGGTTACTGCTGATCGAGCAGGGCGAACGCCACAGTTTGAATGTGCGCCCCAAGCCGTTGCTGGAGCGTGAACCGCTGAAGGTCTGGCGGACATTGGCGCTGGTTTCGTTGCTGCTCAATCTGGCGCTGCTGGTGGTTACGCTCCATTAGCGGGCAACGCGCCTTGAATCGGTGCAATCCCTCACGGTTCTGCCCTTGCGAACGAGAAAAAAGCCAACAAACACGGGATTTGAGCGACTTGGCATAACCACTGCATTACCTCTTTCAACAAACATACAGCGCAGGCTTCAACGACGAAGGTTGCACTTCCCGAGAGAACGGGACCAGGACAAAGGTGTCCTCGCTAGGCAACTGGCGGGACGCCTTTTTTTGTTTGCGCAAAATTTGTCGAGCATGGCCTGAACCCTGATGAGGCAGGCCTGAGCTCCCCGGAGAACCTGATGAAAAAACTAAAACTGGTGATGATCGGCAACGGCATGGCCGGGGTCCGGACCCTGGAAGAGCTGCTCAAACTGAGCACGGAGCTGTACGACATCACGGTCTTCGGTGCCGAGCCGCACACCAACTACAACCGCATCCTGTTGTCGCCGGTGCTGGCAGGCGAACAGACCTTCGAAGAAATCGTGCTCAACGACCTGGACTGGTACCTGGAAAACAACATCAAGCTGCTGCTCAACCGCAAGGTGGTGGAGATCGACCGGGTCAAGCGCCGGGTGATTGCCGAAGACGGCAGCGAAGCCGAATACGATCGCCTGCTGATCGCCACCGGCTCGACGCCTTTCATCCTGCCCATTCCCGGCAACACCCTTGAGGGCGTGATCGGCTACCGCGACATCGCCGACACCCAGGCCATGATCGACACCGCAAAAACCCACCGGCACGCCGTGGTGATCGGTGGCGGCCTGCTCGGCCTCGAAGCCGCCAACGGCCTGATGCTGCGCGGCATGCACGTCACCGTGGTGCATATCGGCGAGTGGTTGCTGGAGCGGCAACTGGACAAGACCAGCGGCCAGCTACTGCAAAGCGCCCTGGAATCTCGCGGCCTGCACTTTCGCCTGTGCGAGCAGACCCAGGCCTTACACGACGCGGGCAACGGCCGGGTCGGTTCGGTGCAATTCAAGAACGGCGACATCATCCCCGCTGACCTGGTAGTGATGGCTGCCGGTATTCGCCCCAATACCGAACTGGCGGAGAAATCCGGCATTCCGTGCAGCCGCGGGATTCTGGTCAACGACACACTGCAAACCTACGACCCACGGATCTATGCCATCGGTGAATGTGCCAGCCACCGCGGCATCGCCTATGGTCTGGTGGCGCCGCTGTTCGAACAGGCCAAAGTCTGCGCCAACCACCTCGCGCAACTCGGTTTTGCCACTTACAAGGGGTCGGTGACCTCGACCAAACTGAAGGTCACTGGCATCGACCTGTTTTCCGCCGGCGACTTCATGGGCGGTGAAGGCACCGAGACTATTACCCTTTCGGACCCGATCGGCGGGGTCTACAAGAAACTGGTGATCAAGGACGACGTGCTGGTCGGCGCCTGTCTGTATGGCGATACGGCAGATGGCGGCTGGTATTTCCGGCAGATCCGTGAAAACCATGCCATCAGTGAGATCCGCGATCACTTGATGTTCGGTGAAAATGCGCTTGGCGACGTAGGACATCAAGGCCAGGACAAAGCCATGAGCATGGCCGACACGGCCGAAGTCTGCGGTTGCAACGGTGTGTGCAAAGGCACCATCGTCAAGGCCATTCAGGAACACGGGCTGTTCAGTGTCGACGACGTCAAGAAACACACCAAGGCTGCCAGTTCCTGCGGTTCCTGCGCCGGCCTCGTCGAACAGATCCTGATCAACACCGTGGGCGGCGCGGCGGATGTCAAACCGAAAAGCGAAAAGGCCATCTGCGGCTGCAGCGACCTCAACCACGGGCAAATCCGCCAGGCCATACGCGAGCAGCACCTGCTGACCATCGCCGGCACCATGAGCTACCTGAACTGGCGCACACCCAACGGCTGCGCCACCTGCCGGCCGGCGCTCAACTACTACCTGATCTCCACCTGGCCGGGGGAAGCCAGGGACGATCCGCAATCGCGCCTGATCAACGAAAGGGCTCACGCCAACATTCAGAAAGACGGCACCTACTCGGTAGTCCCGCGGATGTGGGGCGGTGTGACCAATCCCTCGGAACTGCGGCGCATTGCCGACGTTGCCGACAAGTACAACGTGCCGATGGTCAAGGTCACCGGCGGTCAGCGCATCGACTTGTTGGGCATCCGCAAGCAGGACCTGCCGGGGGTGTGGAAGGACCTGGACATGCCGTCCGGCCACGCCTACGGCAAATCCATCCGCACAGTGAAAACCTGCGTCGGCAGTGAGTTCTGCCGCTTTGGCACGCAGAACTCCACACAGTTGGGCATCGAACTGGAACATGACCTGTTCAACATGTGGTCGCCGCACAAGGTGAAGCTGGCTGTCTCCGGCTGCCCGCGCAACTGCTCGGAAGCCGGCATCAAGGATGTGGGAATTATCGGCGTGGACTCCGGCTGGGAGATGTATATCGGTGGCAACGGCGGGATCAAGACCGAGGTCGCGGAATTCTTCGTCAAACTGAAAACCGCCGAAGAAGTCCGCGAATACAACGGTGCATTCCTGCAACTGTATCGCGAAGAAGCCTTCTACCTCGAACGCACCGTGCACTACCTGCAGCGGGTTGGCATGGACCATATCAAGAAAGCCGTGCTTGAGGACCCGGAGCGTCGCAAGGCGCTCAATGATCACCTGCAATTCTCCCTGTCATTCGAACAGGATCCGTGGAAAGAACGCCTGGAACAGCCACAGCTCAAGAAAGAATTCGATGTCATCCCCGTGAAAAACCTGGAGGCGCTGGCATGAACTGGCTGGATATCTGCGCACTGGAAGAGATCAATGCCCTGGGCTCGCGGATCATCGCCGGCCCTAAGGGTGACATCGCGATTTTTCGTACCAGCGACGACGAAGTGTTCGCCCTCGACGACCGTTGCCCGCACAAGGGCGGGCCGCTGTCCCAAGGTCTGATCTACGGCAAACGGGTGGCCTGCCCGCTGCACAACTGGCAAATCGACCTGGAAAGCGGCGAAGCCCAGGCCCCGGATATTGGCTGCGCCCACCACCATCTCGCCCGAGTGGAAAATGGCCGGGTGATGCTGGCCCTGCGGGATGCAGGCTGATGGACCGCCAGATCACAGCGTCCACCTGCTGTTACTGCGGGGTCGGCTGCGGCGTGCTGATCGAGCATGACGGTGAGCGCATCCTCGGCGTCAGCGGCGATCCGGCGCACCCGGCCAATTTCGGCAAATTGTGCAGCAAGGGATCAACCCTGCATTTGACCGGCGACTTGACGGCAAGGGTGCTATACCCGGAACTGCGCCTGGGCAAAGGCCTGGCGCGTAGCCGCACCGACTGGGATACCGCGCTTGATCACGCCGCCAGCGTTTTCGCCCAAACCATTGCCGAGCATGGCCCGGACAGCGTGGCGTTCTACATTTCCGGGCAGTTGCTGACCGAGGACTACTACGCCTTCAACAAACTGGCTCGGGCGCTGGTGGGCACCAATAACATCGACAGCAATTCGCGGCTGTGCATGTCGTCGGCTGTGGTCGGCTACAAGCGCAGCCTGGGCGCCGACGCGCCGCCCTGCAGCTACGAAGACCTGGAGTTGAGCGATTGCGTGATGATCGTCGGCAGCAACATGGCCTACGCCCACCCCGTACTGTTTCGCCGACTGGAAGAAGCCAAATCCCGCCGACCGCAAATGAAGGTCATCGTCATTGACCCACGTCGTACAGATACCTGCGATCTGGCTGACCTGCACCTGGCGATCTTGCCCGGCACCGATGTCGCCTTGTTCCATGGGATTTTGCATCTGCTGTTGTGGGAAGACTGGATCGATCGTGACTTCATCAGGGACCACACCGAAGGTCTGGCCGAGCTGAAAAGCCTGGTGCGTGACTACACGCCGCAAATGGTTTCGCAGCTCTGCGGAATCAGCATCGGGCAATTGCAGGAATGTGCCGAATGGATCGGCACATCACCGAGCTTCCTGTCGCTATGGTGCATGGGGCTTAATCAGTCCACCGCCGGCAGCGCGAAAAACAGTGCATTGATCAATCTGCACCTGGCCACCGGGCAGATCGGTCGTCCTGGCGCCGGACCTTTCTCCCTCACCGGTCAGCCAAATGCCATGGGCGGGCGGGAAACCGGCAGTTTGTCCAACCTGCTGCCCGGCCATCGTGATGCCGCCAATGCGCAACACCGTGCGCAAGTGGCGTCTTATTGGGGCGTCGAGCAACTGCCGGAAAATGCCGGGCTCACGGCGATCGAGCTGTTCGAGCAAGTACGCAGCGGTAATATCAAGGCGTTGTGGATCGCCTGCACCAACCCTGCGCAATCCATGCCGGACCAGACGGCCGTGCGCGCAGCCTTGCAAGCCTGCCCGTTCGTGGTGTTGCAGGAAGCCTTTTGCACCACTGAAACGACGAAGTTCGCCGACCTGCTGCTGCCCGCCGCCAGTTGGGGTGAAAAAGAAGGCTGCGTAACCAATTCCGAACGGCGCATTTCCCACGTACGCCAGGCCATCGTCGCACCGGGTGAGGCACGGCCGGACTGGGCAATCACCGTAGATTTCGCACAACGCCTGGAGAAATACCTGCGTCCCGGTCAAACCAGCCTGTTTGAATTTGATAACCCCGCTCAAGTCTTCGATGAATACAAACAACTGACTCGCGGTCGCGATCTGGATCTGTCCGGTATCAGCCATACGCTGATCGATCGTCTCGGCCCGCAGCAGTGGCCCTTCCCTACGGGTGCCGTTAAAGGCACGGCCCGGCTGTACGTCGACGGGATATTTGCCACGGCCAATGGGCGCGCGCAGTTCGTGGCCGATCCGTACCGCGCCGCCAAAGAGCAACGCGATGCACGCTTCCCGCTGACCCTGATCACCGGCCGCCTGCGCGACCAATGGCACGGCATGAGCCGCACCGGCACCGCCGCGCAACTGTTCGGCCATGTCAGCGAAGCGCAGTTGAGCCTGCACCCGGATGAATTGCGCCGTCATCGCTTGCAGCCGGGGGATCTGGTCAGCCTGAAAAGCCGGCGCGGCGCAGTCATCGTTGCGGTCGCCAGCGATGACAGTGTGCGTCCTGGCCAGGCCTTTTTACCGATGCATTGGGGCGACCGTTTTCTCAAGGGCGGGGTGAACAGCCTCACCTTGCCCGCATTCGATCCCCTGTCGAAACAGCCCGAGCTTAAACACAGCGGTGTACGCCTGGAACCGGTGGATTTGCCCTGGAAACTATTCGCACTGATCGAAGGTGATGTTCAACAGCACTTTGAGGCGCTACGACCGCTCTGTGAGGCGTTTTCCTACGTCAGCCTTAGCCTGGTTGGTCGTGAGCGCCCTGCACTGCTTGTACGGGTTGCCAACACTTCAGCACCTTCAGCAGAGCTGCTAAGCGAAATCGATAGAAACCTGGAACTCAATGACGGCCCGGTACTGGCTTACGACGACCCACGACGAGCCATTGGCAAACGGGTGCGAATCGAAAATGGCCGGATCACTGCCATCCGACTGGCCGGAGAAACCCTTGCCCAACACTGGTTGCAGGGTCTGTGGCTCGAAGGTCGCGCGGACGAGCAACTGCGACGCTGGTTGCTTGCGCCGCTCAGCGCACCACCGGGCAACCTCGATGCGCCTGTCAACGCCAACAAAACCCTGTGCAATTGCAAGAACGTCAGCCAGAACGCGATCTGCGTCGGCATCAGCCGTGGCCTGGACTTGCAGGGACTGAAACAGGAACTGGGTTGCGGCACGCAATGCGGGTCCTGCGTTCCGGAAATCAAACGCCTGCTGGCTGCCAAGGCGCGGCCGATCACCGTCATCTCGTGAGGAAAACACTATGAGTGCAAAAGTCTGGCTGGTGGGTGCGGGCCCGGGTGATCCGGAGTTGCTCACGTTGAAAGCAGTACGTGCCTTGCGCGAGGCTGATGTGGTGCTGATCGATGATCTGGTCAATGTCGCGGTACTCGAGCATTGCCCCGGAGCGCGGATCATCCCGGTGGGCAAGCGCGGCGGCTGCCGCTCCACCCCGCAAGCGTTCATCCATCGCCTGATGCTTCGTTATGCCCGGCAGGGTAAATGCGTGGCGCGGCTCAAGGGTGGCGATCCGTGCATTTTCGGCCGCGGTGGCGAAGAGGCGCAGTGGTTACGTGAGCACGGGGTCGAAGCCGAACTGGTCAACGGCATCACGGCCGGACTGGCGGGGGCAACGCAGTGCGATATTCCGCTGACCTTGCGGGGTGTAGCCCGCGGTGTAACGCTGGTCACCGCACATACCCAGGACAACAGCCAATTGAACTGGCAGGCACTGGCCCAAGGCGGAACGACGCTGGTGATTTACATGGGAGTGGCCAAGCTGGGTGAAATCCGTGAGCAGCTATTGGCCGGCGGCATGTTGGCGGATACGCCCGTGGCCATGATTGAAAACGCGTCCTTGCCCCATCAGCGGGAATGTCGGAGCACACTCACAGCGATGGATGAAGCTGCCTGCGGATTCCAGCTGAAAAGCCCTGCCATTCTGGTGATCGGCGCAGTCGCAGCCAACGCCATCCCCTCCTGTGGGAGCGAGTCTGCTCGCGAAGAGGCTCTATTCGTCGACATGAATGTTGGACTTCAACGTGCCTGACGCGTCCCTCCTCACCAAATCGCAGACAAAGAAAAGCCCGGCCTGAGCCGGGCTTTTCTCAGAGCTGCGAGCTAATTACTTAGCTTGAGCTTCAACCTGCGCTTCTACGCGACGGTTAACAGCGCGACCAGCTTCAGTTTTGTTGTCAGCAACTGGGCGGGATTCGCCGTAGCCAACGGACTGAACGCGGGACGACTCAACACCGTACTGGTTGGTCAGAACTTGCTTAACGGCGTTTGCACGACGCTCGGACAGTTTCTGGTTGTAAGCGTCAGGACCGACGTTGTCAGTGTGACCTTCAACAGTAGTGGTGGTCGATGGGTACTGCTTCATGAAGTCAGCCAGGTTCTTGATGTCGCCGTAGCTGTTTGGCTTGACTACCGACTTGTCGAAGTCGAACTTCACGTCCAGCTCTACACGAACAACTTCAGCAACAGCTGGGCAGCCATCAGCGTCAACAGTTACGTTGGCCGGGGTGTCAGGGCACTTGTCAACGTTGTCGCAAACGCCATCGTTGTCGCTGTCGGAGCAGACTTCTGGTGCTGGAACCGGAGCAGCAGCAGGCTTGTTGCCGCCACCGAAGTTCACACCCAGACCTACGGACGGGATGTAGTCCCAACGGCCGTTGTCCAGCTTGTAGTCAGCTTCTACGCCAGCACGAGCGTAGACGTTTTCGAGGAAGTAGTACTTCAGGCCAGCGCCAGCAGTCAGGAAAGTCGACTGGTCACGACCGGTGTGGCCGTCAGCGGCTACGTTGGTCATGCTGCCGTGCTTGACACCACCTTGAACGTAAGGACGCAGAGCGTCGCCAGCGTTGTTGAAGTGGTACTGAGCGTTCAGACCGAACTGGTCGCCCTCGATTTTCTGGTTGCCGGTGTTGTTGTTCGAACGGGTGTGGTCATCGTTGTTGTAGGTCAAGTTCAACGATACGTCGTCGGTCAAGAAGTAACCGATGGAGGCGCCAGGAGTGTAGCCGTCTTCAACATTGTTAATGCTGTCGTTGTACTTTTTCCCGTAGTTGAGCTCGCCTTCAACTGCGCCTTGGCCTTGTGCCAGTGCGCCGAACGAAGTAGCGGCAATAAGAGTACCAATGGCCAAGCCCAAGGTGTTTTTCAGTTTCATCCGTTAAATCCCCATCTGGTGATTGTGAAGCAGTCCCGCAAACCGGGGGACAACTCGGCGGCAAGTCTAACAGAACTTGCCTACACGTAAGAGATATTTGCGCTGAACTAAGTTTCAGCAATGCCTGCAAATTTCTCACGCAATTTATCTAGAGCGCGTTTGTACCGCATTTTTGTTGCACTCAAACCCATATGCATGATGTCTGCGATCTCCTGAAACTCCAGCTCTGCGACAAAACGTAGCACCAGAATTTCCCGGTCAATCGGGTTCACATACACTAACCAGCGATCAAGTCCACCCTTTTCCTCAGGTTTCGGCGCCTTTTCTTCGGACGCTTCCTCAAGGGGGTCAAGACTCAATGCGTCCATCAAGCGACGCTTTCGCCGTTCCTTCCGATACTGTGTGATGCACTCGTTGTACGTGATGCTATATAGCCATGTCTTGAACTTCGATTTACCTTCGAAGTTCTTCAGGCCATACAGCACCTTCAACATGACCTCCTGACAGACATCGTCTGCATCGCGATCGTTCCCGAGATACCGTGCACACACGTTAAATAATGTTCGCTGGTAACGCCGCATCAGTTCTTCATAGGCGCGTGTTACGTGAAACAGTTCGGTATGCGAGCGCGCGACCAACTCCTCATCAGAGAGCTCGCGGGGGTCGTAGCGCATGGATAGCGATTGGGTTTTATTCAAAACAAGTCGGGCCGACAGTCAGGTCAATGTCCGCCGCAGCCAGCATCAGCAGGCATTTTGCGGCGGCATACATTAGCAGGGTTTGCCGGGTTAGCGGCTACTCACATGCTGCTCAAGGAGGATCCGATTGGAAAGAGAGACTAGCTCACCCTCATCGGTCAGCAATGTGGTTTTAACCGTGCCGATCTCTTCGATCTGGCCTTCGACCTCGCCAACACGCACTTGTTGCCCAACCTGGTACAGCTCACGCACGTAGATTCCCGCAAGAATCTGGCCGGCAATTTCCCGGCTTCCCAACCCCATGGCCAGCGCTACCGCCAGACCAACGGTTATCAACACGATCACGATCACATGGTTGAGCAGGTCAGTCTTGACCTCCAACTGACTGATCGCGACCGAAATACTGATGATGATCACCAGGCCCTGGGCAATTCGACCAAGCCCTGAAGCATAGTCCAGGCCCACGCCTTCTGCCGCTCCGCGCACCAGCCCGTTGGCCAGTTGCGCCAGCAAAACACCTACCAGCAACACCAGCGCCGCGCCGAAAACCTTCGGCAAATACAACGCAAGCATATCCAGCGTAGCTGAAACTCGCTCAAGCCCAAGAGATTCTGCGGCAGAAACCAGAAAAATAAGCAGAATGAACCAATAGACGATCTTGCCGATCAGGGTCGAAATAGGAACTTGCAATCCAGCGCGGGACAGCAGCTTGGTCAGGCCAGTGCCGCCCATCAAGCGGTCAAGGCCCAATTTGGCGAGCAATTTGGAAAGCAAGGTGTCCAGCAGTTTGGCCACGACAAAACCCAACAGCAGCACAACCAGTGCGCCGAACAGGTTCGGAATGAAGTTCGCAACCTTGGTCCACAACGCAGTCATTGCAGTGACGAGGCTCTGAGTCCAGAGATCAAGTTCCATATTCAATCAGCCTTATCAGCAGTGCGAGCAGCAGGTTTACGAAGACGGGATACCGGCGCGACATGGGCCGATCCGTTATTCAGGGCGATCATCAGTGCAGGCAACCAGCGCCCCAGCAGGCTGAACAGATCACCGGCGCCGACCTGGCGGTTGGCGGTTTTCAGCACGCGCCCCAGGCACGCATCGTCGTCCCGGGTGGACGGCGAGGCCTTGAGCATGTCGCGTAAAGACTGTTCAAACGGATCGTGCATACGCACCTCTCGTGATGTCTGTGGAAGACGCGGTCAGTTTTGGTCGGGTCACATGGTTTCCCTCAGACCCAGCGCAAACGTCGGAATAACCACCACTGTCCCAACGCCACCGAGACCATCATCAGGCAGGCGATCAGAAAGCCATAAGGGCTTGCAGAGAATGGAATGCCACCGACGTTGATCCCCAAAAGCCCGGTCAGAAAACTCATTGGCAAAAAGATCCCGGTGATGATCCCGAAGCGGTACATCGTGCGATTCATGCGCACGCTCAACCGACGGTCTTCGGCTTCCAGGACCAGCCCCACCCGCTCCCGAGTCAATTCCAGCTCTTCGAGGTAGCGGGTCAGGCTGTTGTTCAATTCGTTCCAGTAATCACCATCGTCCTCGACGAACCAGGGCAACTTGATCCGCGTCAACTGCCCGAAAATATCCCGCTGCGGAGCGAGAAAACGCTTCAATGCGGCGGCCCTGCGCCGGATCTGCAATACGGCACCGTGCTCTGGCGCATACCGTTCGTCGGCATCCAGCTTTTCTTCTTCCTCATCGACCACTTCCGAGAGGTCGCTGACCAGATCCTGCACCTTGTTGGTGAGGTACTGCGCCATGTACAGGATGAGTTCGGAGGCTGTTTTCGGCCCTTTGCCTTCGGACAGTTGCACCAGCAGCTCTTCAGTAGCACGCAATGGACGCAAACGCAGGGAAATGACACGTTGGGCAGAGCCGAAGATCCGTACCGACACCATGTCTTCCGGCTCGGCACCGGGGTTCAGATTGACCCCGCGCAAAAATAGCAGCAGTTCGCTGTCGGAAAGCTGTAAAAGTCGCGGACGGGTGTTTTCTTCGAGTAACAGGTCACAGCTGAATTCGCTCAGACCGCTGGATTTGCGTAACCAGGTCTGGGTTTGCGGATGACTGCGATCCCAGTGCAACCACAGGCTTTCATGGGCCTGTAGCTGCAGGTCGTCGAGTTCTGTCCGGGCTATCGAACGCGCACCGCCTTTACCGTCCAGCACCAGGGCATGCACCAGCCCCCATTGCGCGTTTTCTTCCTCGAACATCCGCACTCCTCTGGTCTGCAGCCGTTTTTATTCAGGCATTTTCAGCGGGCTGGGCGAGATGATCACGCCGTTGTTGTCCGCGTAGATGTAATGGCCCGGATGGAAGGTCACGCCGGCGAAGGTCACGGGTACATTGATATCGCCGAGCCCGCGCCTGTCGGATTTCCTCGGGTGGCTGGCGAGGGCCTGAACGCCCAGATCGGTCTGCGCGATGATATCGACGTCGCGGATGCAACCGTAGATCACCAGCCCTTCCCAACCGTTTTTCGCGGCTTTCTCGGCCAGCATGTCACCCAGCAACGCATGGCGCAGGGAACCGCCACCATCTACCACCAGCACTTTGCCATTCCCCTTGAGCTCGACTTGCTCCTTGACCCGCGAGTTGTCTTCGAAGCACTTGATGGTCACGATTTCGCCGCCGAAGGAATCACGGCCGCCGAAATTGCTGAACATCGGTTCCAGCACCTGCACCAGTTCCGGATAGGCGTCGCACAGGTCAGGCGTGAGGTAATGGATCATCGAGAAACTCCTGTAAAGAGGAAGACAGCACGAACATCAGTGATGGCTCAGTCACGAAAAGTGACCAGAGCAGCTCAATGCGTCATATCTTAGCCGCAAGCCGACCAGAGCGAAATGCCCTTGTTAGAGCGTCAGGCTCGGATTGCTGCGGCCAGATCCCGTTGCTCTCCCAACAATGGTGTCTGCTGGTCCGCCAGCCAGCGGGCCACCAAAGGCCAGACTTCGGCCTGGGCGGGCTTGCTGACAAGCATTTCAACATGGCCGAAATTATCGGCAAAACCTTGATCACGACCCAGATTGATAAATTGCTTGTGCCCGGAACCGAGCTGATCGAACAGTTTGCGGCAAGCCCATGCAGGATCCTGATGATCACCTGCAGCGCTTACTGCAAGCACCGGCAACTTGACCTCGGCCAAACCCGCCCACCAGTTTTTATCGGCATCGCCAAAGCGTCCGAACAGTCCGTACCAACGCATGCTTTCCAGGGCCAGGCCGATCGGCTCGTCCTCCGGGCCACGCTTGAGTCTTGAACCGGACAACTGGGCAAAGCGCTTGAGAATGAAGCGGCCGCCCCACTCCACCGGCGGAATCTTCAGTGGCCAATAGTTGCGACTGACCTGGGTGCCGAAAAACGCCGCCGAGGCCACGACCGGCTCACCGATGTACTCGCCACCCAGCGCCGCCGCCAGGGTAATACCGCCCAGCGAATGACCGATCCAGTGCGGTACCTGCCCGCTCTGTTCACGCACAAATGCACCGATGGCTGGCAGATCGTAGCGCGCGTAGTCGGCGACACGGTTCTTGCGGTAGTCGTGGTTACGCTGGGACAAGCCGTGACCGCGCATTTCCGGAATCCAGACGTCGAATCCCAAGCGAGCCAGATAAGCACCCAACCCCAGGCCCTTGGGAGAAAACCAGAACCGGCGATTGGAAAAGCTGCCGTGCAGCAGGATCACCGGCACGCCGCGGGAGGATGGTTCATCGGCCAAGCCGAGACGCGTCACAGCCAGTTCGACGGTGAAGTCGGGGCTGTTGCCGGGCTTCAAACGATACACATCTTCGCTCAGATCGCCGCGCCGTTCGGCGCTGATCAGGGCGACAGGAAATAGGTTGCTGCTGCTTTGCATAATCTCTTGCACAAAAAAGGGCGGCTTCCAGAGGAGCCCGCCCTGCTTGAATCTCTAAAAGACCGCGCCCTGTGGGAGCGAGCCCTGCTCGCGAAAAACCTCAGGACACCACGTTTATCCAGGATAAACGTGTGATCGTTGACGTCCATCGCGAGCAGGCTCGCTCCTACAAAGGCATGTGAGCGGCCCGTTCACACGGGATCAAGCCGAAGCCTGACCCTCAGCCAGGAAGAACCAGGTTTCCAGTACGGAATCGGGGTTCAACGAAACGCTTTCAATGCCCTGCTCCATCAGCCACTTGGCCAGGTCCGGGTGGTCCGAAGGGCCCTGACCGCAGATGCCGATGTACTTGCCGGCCTTGTTGCACGCGGCAATGGCGTTGGCCAGCAGCTTCTTGACAGCCGGATTACGCTCGTCGAACAGGTGCGCGATGATCCCGGAGTCACGGTCCAGGCCCAGGGTCAGCTGGGTCAGGTCGTTGGAGCCGATGGAGAAACCGTCGAAGAATTCGAGGAATTCTTCAGCCAGGATGGCGTTGGACGGCAGTTCACACATCATGATCACGCGCAGGCCATTCTGGCCACGGGCCAGACCGTTTTCCGCCAGCAGATCGACCACCTGGCTCGCTTCGCCCAGGGTACGGACGAACGGCACCATGATTTCGACGTTGGTCAGGCCCATCTCGTTGCGTACGCGCTTGAGGGCGCGGCATTCGAGTTCGAAGCAGTCGCGGAACGATTCGCTGATGTAACGCGAGGCGCCACGGAAGCCCAGCATCGGGTTCTCTTCTTCCGGCTCATACAGCTTGCCGCCGATCAGGTTGGCGTATTCGTTGGACTTGAAGTCCGACAGACGCACGATGACCTTTTTCGGCCAGAACGCAGCCGCCAGGGTGCTGATGCCTTCGACCAGTTTCTCGACGTAGAAGCCCACCGGGTCGTTGTAGCCGGCGATGCGCTTGTCGACGCTTTCCTTGATGTCCAGCGGCAAACCGTCGTAGTTCAGCAGTGCCTTGGGGTGCACGCCGATCATGCGGTTGATGATGAACTCCAGGCGAGCCAGACCCACACCGGCGTTCGGCAGCTGCGCGAAGTCGAAGGCGCGGTCCGGGTTACCGACGTTCATCATGATCTTGAACGGCAGCTCCGGCATGGCGTCCACGGAGTTTTTCTTGATGTCGAAGCCCAGTTCGCCTTCGAAGATGAAGCCGGTGTCGCCTTCAGCGCAGGAAACGGTCACGCCCTGGCCGTCTTTCAACAGTTGGGTGGCGTTGCCGCAACCGACCACGGCCGGGATACCCAGCTCACGGGCGATAATCGCCGCGTGGCAAGTACGGCCGCCACGATTGGTGACGATCGCGCTGGCGCGCTTCATGACCGGTTCCCAGTCCGGGTCGGTCATGTCGGACACCAGTACGTCGCCTGGCTGGACCTTGTCCATCTCGGACACGTCCTTGATGATGCGGACCTTGCCGGCGCCGATGCGCTGGCCGATGGCACGGCCTTCCACCAGCACGGTGCCGGTTTCTTTCAACAGGTAACGTTCCATGACGTTGGCCTGGGTGCGGCTCTTCACGGTTTCCGGGCGGGCCTGCACGATGTACAGCTTGCCGTCGTCACCGTCCTTGGCCCACTCGATGTCCATCGGGCACTGGTAGTGCTTCTCGATGATCATCGCCTGCTTGGCCAGTTCGCTGACTTCGGCGTCGGTCAGGCAGAAACGCGCACGTTCGGCCTTGTCCACGTCGACAGTCTTGACCGAACGACCGGCCTTGGCTTCGTCGCCGTAGATCATCTTGATGGCCTTGCTGCCCAGGTTGCGGCGCAGGATGGCCGGACGACCAGCCGCCAGCGTGCCCTTGTGGACGTAGAACTCATCCGGGTTCACCGCGCCTTGTACGACGGTTTCACCCAGGCCGTAGGCGCCGGTGATGAACACCACGTCACGGAAGCCCGATTCGGTATCGAGGGTGAACATCACGCCAGCAGTGCCGGTTTCGGAACGGACCATGCGCTGCACGCCAGCCGACAGGGCTACCAGCTTGTGGTCGAAGCCCTGGTGCACGCGATAGGAAATGGCGCGGTCGTTGAACAGCGAGGCGAACACCTCTTTGGCGGCGCGAATGACGTTTTCGACGCCACGGATGTTCAGGAAGGTTTCCTGCTGGCCGGCAAAGGAAGCGTCCGGCAAGTCTTCGGCGGTAGCGGAAGAACGCACGGCCACGGCCACGTCAGGATTGCCGGCGGACAGCGTGGCGAACGCGGCGCGAATTTCGGCATTCAGTTTTTCAGGAAACTCGGCCTCCATGATCCATTGACGGATCTGGGCACCGGTCTTGGCCAGGGCATTCACGTCGTCGACGTCCAGGGCATCGAGTGCGTCGTGAATCTGCTGATTCAGGCCGCTCAGTTCCAGGAAGTCACGATAAGCCTGAGCGGTCGTGGCGAAGCCGCCGGGCACCGATACACCGGCACCTGCAAGGTTGCTGATCATCTCGCCCAGGGATGCGTTCTTGCCCCCCACATGCTCAACATCGTGTTTGCCGAGCTTATCGAGGGAAACTACGTACTCTACCAAGGTGATCTCTCCACTAACTGTGTTGGAAAAGCTCAGAAACCGGCTGCTTAAGTGAGCATTTGCCGGTTATATGGCCTGGACCTGGAAAATAAGTGAGAATGCGGGCCATTGGCGGCCGGCAAATCGCGCCTATCATATCCAAGATTCGTCACTAGCTTAAGGCCCAAGGTGCAAATGAAACGATCTGCTTTCTTTATCTCCGATGGTACCGGCATTACCGCCGAAACCCTGGGTCAAAGCCTTCTGGCGCAGTTCGAAAACATTACCTTCAGCAAAGTCACGCGGCCGTACATCGACAACGTGGACAAAGCGCGGGCCATGGTACAACAAATCAACAAAGCCGCCGAAACCGACGGCTTCCGTCCGATTATCTTCGACACCATCGTCAATCAGGACATTCGTGAGATTCTCGCAACCTCGAATGGTTTCATGATCGACATTTTCTCGACGTTCCTGGCACCGCTTGAACAGGAACTGACCGAGCATTCTTCCTACACCGTGGGCAAGTCCCACTCCATCGGTGCCAACACCAATTACATGGAGCGTATCGAGGCCGTTAACTTTGCCCTCGACAACGACGACGGTGCCCGCACGCACTATTACGACAAGGCCGACCTGATACTAGTGGGCGTGTCGCGATGTGGTAAGACGCCGACGTGCCTGTACATGGCGATGCAATTCGGTATCCGCGCAGCCAACTACCCGCTGACCGAAGACGACATGGAACGCCTGCAACTGCCAAACGCCCTGCGCGCCCACCAGCACAAGCTGTTCGGCCTGACCATCGACCCCGACCGCCTCACCGCGATCCGCAACGAGCGCAAACCCAACAGCCGCTATTCGAGCTACGCCCAGTGCGAGTTCGAAGTGCGCGAGGTCGAGAACCTGTTCCGCCGCGAAAACATCCCGAACATCAACTCCACGCATTTTTCCGTGGAAGAGATCTCCGCGAAGATTCTGGTGGAAAAGGGCGTCGAGCGACGGTTCAAATAGTTTTTTTCGGTGCCTGTTCCGGCCTCATCGCGAGCAGGCTCGCTCCCACAGAGGAATTGCGGTGCACACAAATCAACTGTGGGAGCGAGCTTGCTCGCGATTGAACGATAACGCGGTCTCCTAGATAACAAACAAATCCACAAACCGGTTCACCGGTGTCGCCTCAAGTTTCTGCTGATCCTTGCACAGCGCGAAAATCTCCTCGCTACGCTGACCAGTGAATCGTGTCAGCAAGTTCGCCCTGAATTTCTCCTCCAGCAATGGAATTCCTTCAGCCCGCCGCCGCCGATGCCCGATCGGGTATTCCACCACCACATTCTCAGTGCTGGACCCATCCTTGAAAAACACCTGCAGCGCATTGGCAATCGAGCGTTTATCCGCCTCCAGGTATTCACGGGTGTAACGCGGTTCTTCGACGATAACCATCTTGTCGCGCAGCACATCGATGAGCGGATGCGCCCTGTGGAAATCGTCTTCGTAGTGCTCGGCCACCAGGTCGCCAAAGGCCAGCGGCACGGCAGTCATGTACTGGATGCAATGATCGCGGTCGGCGGCATTGGCCAACGGGCCGACCTTGGAAATGATGCGGATCGCCGATTCATGGGTGGTGATGACGATCTTGTCGATTTCATGCAGACGATCACGCACTTGCGGATGTAGCGTCACTGCCGCCTCGCAGACCGTTTGCGCGTGGAACTCGGCGGGAAAACTGATCTTGAACAGCACGTTTTCCATCACATAGCTGCCGTACGGCCGCGAAAAACTGAATGCCCGCTTATCTTCAGGCTTGAGCGCCAGATCATTGTTGGTGTGACTGAACAGTACGTCGTAAAAGCCCCACTGCCTGGCACTCAACACACCAGGAATACCCATCTCGCCACGCATCGCAATATGCGCCAGGCGCACGCCACGACTGGACGCATCGCCCGCCGCCCAGGACTTGCGCGAGCCGGCATTCGGCGCATGCCGGTACGTGCGCAAGGCCTGACCGTCAGCAAAGGCGTGGGACAACGCCGACAGCAACTGCTCGCGATTGGCACCCATCAGCCTGGCCGTGACCGCGGTCGAGGCGACTTTCACCAGAATCACGTGATCGAGGCCGACACGGTTGAACGAGTTTTCCAGGGCGATCACGCCCTGGATCTCGTGGGCCATGATCATCGCCTCAAGTACCGTGCGCACGGTCAGCGGCGCCTCGCCATTGGCCAGGCGCTTTTGCGACAGGTGATCGGCCACCGCAAGAATGCCGCCGAGGTTATCCGACGGATGTCCCCACTCGGCCGCAAGCCAGGTGTCGTTGTAGTCGAGCCAGCGCACGATGCAGCCGATGTCCCAAGCCGCCTTCACCGGATCGAGCCGATAAGAAGTGCCGGGAACCCGGGCGCCGAACGGCACGACGGTGCCTTCGACCACAGGTCCCAGGTGCTTGGTGCATTCGGGAAAGCGCAGGGCCAGCAGGCCACAACCCAAGGTATCGATCAGGCAGTTGCGGGCGGTGTCCAGAGCTTCTTTGGACTCGACCTTGTAGTTCAACACGTAATCGGCAATGTCCTGCAGGACCTTGTCGTAGTCGGGGCGGTTGTTCAGGTCGACGTTGGCACTCATGTTCGATTCACTCTTGTAGGAGCGAGCCTTGCTCGCGATGGTCGTCAACGATAACGCTGGGTGCCTGACACCCCGTGGTGCTCTCAGGTCCATCGCGAGCAGGCTCGCTCCTACAGAGGGTATGGATCAGAACGAATCCCCCGGCACCCGCACAAACCCTTCCATCAACACCCGCGCACTGCGGCTCATGATGGCTTTGTTCACCGTCCACTCGCCGTTCACCAGGCTGGCCTCGGCGCCGACGCGCAAGGTGCCGGACGGGTGGCCGAAGCGCACCGCGTTGCGTTCGATACCACCTGCCGCAAGGTTCACCAGAGTGCCGGAAATCGCCGCCGCCGTGCCGATCGCCACCGCCGCCGTGCCCATCATCGCGTGGTGCAATTTGCCCATGGACAGTGCACGCACCAGCAGGTCGACGTCACCTGCGGCAATCGCCTTTCCGCTGGACGCCACATAGTCCGCCGGTTTGGCAACGAAGGCCACTTTCGGTGTGTGTTGGCGTTTGGCCGCTTCGTCGATGTTGGAAATCAGGCCCATGCGCAATGCGCCGTAAGCGCGGATGGTCTCGAACATCAGCAAGGCTTTCGGGTCGCCGTTGATCGCGCCCTGCAACTCGGTGCCCTTGTAGCCGATGTCTTCGGCATTGACGAAAATCGTCGGGATGCCGGCGTTGATCATGGTCGCCTTGAAGGTGCCGACGCCGGGCACTTCCAGGTCATCGATCAGGTTGCCGGTGGGGAACATCGAACCGCCGCCACCCTCTTCTTCCGCTGCCGGATCGAGGAACTCGATCTGCACTTCGGCTGCCGGGAAGGTCACGCCGTCGAGTTCGAAATCGCCAGTCTCCTGCACTTCACCATTGGTGATCGGCACGTGGGCGATGATGGTCTTGCCAATGTTGGCCTGCCACACGCGAACCACCGCCACGCCGTTGTGCGGGATGCGGCTGGCGTCCACCAGACCGTTGCTGACGGCGAACGAACCGACCGCCGCCGACAGGTTGCCGCAGTTGCCGCTCCAGTCCACGAAGGGCTTGTCGATGGACACCTGACCGAACAGGTAATCGACATCGTGATCGGCCTTGGTGCTTTTCGACAGGATCACGGTTTTGCTGGTGCTGGAGGTCGCGCCGCCCATGCCGTCGATTTGTTTGTCGTACGGGTCGGGGCTGCCGATCACGCGTAGCAGCAAAGCGTCGCGAGCCGGGCCTGGAACCTGTGCCACTTCGGGCAGGTCCTTGAGACTGAAGAACACGCCTTTGCTGGTGCCGCCGCGCATATAGGTCGCTGGAATCTTGATTTGAGCTGCGTGAGCCATGGTGCTCGTTACTCCTGATCTGAAAGCAGACACGGGACTTGAAGTCCCGTGTCTGTATTGCGTGCGTTAAACGGCAACCGCCGACTCTTCGAGGAAGTCCTGGGCGAAGCGTTGCAGCACGCCGCCGGCCTCGTAGATCGACACTTCTTCGGCGGTGTCGAGGCGGCAGGTCACCGGCACGTCGACGCGTTCGCCGTTCTTGCGATGGATCACCAGCATCAGTTCGGCGCGCGGAGTGCGATCACCGATCACGTCGTAGGTTTCGCTACCGTCGATGGCCAGGGTGTGGCGGTTGGTGCCCGGTTTGAACTCCAGCGGCAACACGCCCATGCCTACCAGGTTAGTGCGGTGAATGCGCTCGAAGCCTTCGGCGGCAATCGCTTCCACACCGGCCAGACGCACGCCCTTGGCCGCCCAGTCGCGGGACGAACCCTGACCGTAGTCGGCGCCTGCGATGATAATCAGCGGCTGCTTGCGATCCATGTAGGTTTCGATGGCTTCCCACATGCGCATCACTTTGCCTTCCGGCTCGACACGGGCCAGCGAACCCTGCTTGACCTTGCCGTTTTCCTGAACCATTTCGTTGAACAGTTTCGGGTTGGCGAAGGTTGCGCGCTGCGCAGTCAGGTGGTCACCACGGTGAGTCGCGTAAGAGTTGAAGTCCTCTTCCGGCAGGCCCATTTTCGCCAGGTATTCGCCGGCGGCGCTGTCCAACATGATCGCGTTGGACGGCGACAGGTGATCGGTGGTGATGTTGTCCGGCAGTACCGCCAGCGGGCGCATGCCCTTGAGCGGACGAGCACCGGCCAACGCGCCTTCCCAGTACGGCGGACGGCGGATGTAGGTGCTCATCTCGCGCCACTCGTACAGCGGCGCGACTTTCGGGCCGGTGTCTTCGTGGATGGCGAACATCGGAATGTAGACCTGACGGAACTGCTCGGGTTTGACCGAGGCTTTCACGACTGCGTCGATTTCTTCGTCGCTTGGCCAGATGTCTTTCAGGCGGATTTCCTTGCCGTCGACCACGCCCAGCACATCCTTCTCGATGTCGAAACGGATGGTGCCGGCGATGGCGTAAGCAACCACCAATGGCGGCGATGCGAGGAACGCTTGCTTGGCGTACGGATGAATCCGCCCGTCGAAGTTACGGTTACCAGACAACACCGCGGTGGCGTACAGGTCGCGGTCGATGATCTCTTGCTGGATTACCGGGTCCAGTGCGCCGGACATGCCGTTGCACGTGGTGCAGGCGAAAGCCACGACGCCGAAGCCGAGCTTGTCCAGCTCTTCGGTCAGGCCGGCTTCATCGAGGTACAGCGCCACGGTTTTGGAGCCCGGTGCCAGGGACGACTTGACCCATGGCTTGCGGGTCAGGCCGAGCTTGTTGGCGTTGCGCGCCAGCAGGCCGGCGGCGATCACGTTGCGCGGGTTGCTGGTGTTGGTGCAGCTGGTGATGGCGGCGATGATCACCGCGCCGTCCGGCATCTGGCCAGGCACGTCGTCCCACTGACCGGAGATGCCTTTGGCCGCCAAATCGGAAACCGCTACACGGGCGTGCGGGTTGCTCGGGCCGGCCATGTTGCGCACCACCGAGGACAGGTCGAACGTAAGGCCGCGCTCGTATTGCGCGCCTTTCAGGCTGTCAGCCCACAGGCCGACCTGCCTGGCGTAGTTCTCGACCAACTGCACCTGCTCGTCTTCACGGCCGGTGAGCTTGAGGTAGTCGATGGTCTGCTGGTCAATGTAGAACATTGCTGCGGTGGCGCCGTATTCCGGGGCCATGTTGGAAATGGTCGCGCGGTCGCCGAGGGTCAGCGCGGAGGCGCCTTCGCCGAAGAACTCCAGCCATGCGCCAACCACTTTTTGCTTGCGCAGGAACTCGGTCAGCGCCAGCACCATGTCGGTGGCGGTGATGCCCGGTTGCAGCTTGCCGGTCAGTTCGACGCCAACGCTTTCCGGCAGACGCATCCAGGAGGCGCGGCCGAGCATCACGCTTTCGGCTTCGAGGCCACCGACACCGATGGCGATCACGCCCAGCGCATCGACATGCGGAGTGTGACTGTCGGTGCCAACGCAAGTGTCGGGGAAAGCCACGCCATCGCGCACCTGGATCACCGGAGACATTTTCTCCAGGTTGATCTGGTGCATGATGCCGTTGCCCGGTGGAATCACGTCGACGTTCTTGAACGCCTTCTTGGTCCAGTTGATGAAGTGGAAACGGTCTTCGTTGCGACGGTCTTCGATGGCGCGGTTCTTTTCGAACGCCTCCGGATCGAAACCACCGCGCTCGACGGCCAGGGAGTGGTCGACGATCAACTGCGTCGGCACCACCGGATTGACTTGCGCCGGATCACCACCTTGCAGGGCGATGGCGTCACGCAGGCCGGCGAGGTCGACCAGCGCGGTCTGGCCGAGAATGTCGTGGCACACCACGCGGGCCGGGAACCACGGGAAGTCGAGGTCGCGCTTGCGCTCAATGAATTGCTTCAGGGATTCGGTGAGCGTGGCCGGGTCGCAGCGACGCACAAGGTTTTCCGCCAGCACACGGGAGGTGTACGGCAGGGTGTCGTAGGCGCCAGGCTGGATCGCCTCGACCGCTGCGCGGACATCGAAGTAATCCAGGTGGCTGCCTGGCAGCGGTTTACGGAACTGTGTGTTCATCGTCAGGACTCGGTCACGGTAGTTACAAAGGGCGGGGCCTGGCACCGAATTCGAAATCAACGCAATCCACTGTAGGAGCGAGCTTGCTCGCGATGGTGTGTCAGTCGACACCAATGTGAATGACATTCCATCGCGAGCAAGCTCGCTCCTACAGGGATCTGCGTTGATTTCAGATCCCGGTGCCGACCTCCACCATTCAGCGTTGTTCGATTGGTACGAACTTGCGCTGTTCAACGCCGGTGTATTCGGCGCTTGGACGGATGATGCGGTTGTTGGCGCGTTGTTCGTACACGTGTGCGGCCCAGCCGGTCAGGCGCGAGCAGACGAAGATCGGTGTGAACAACTTGGTCGGGATGCCCATGAAGTGGTACGCCGAGGCATGGTAGAAGTCGGCGTTCGGGAACAGTTTCTTCTGCTCCCACATGGTCTTGTCGATGGCTTCGGACACCGGGAACAACACCTTGTCGCCCACTTCGTCAGCGAGTTTTTTCGACCAGCCCTTGATCACCTCGTTGCGCGGATCGTTGTCCTTATAGATCGCGTGGCCGAAGCCCATGATCTTGTCCTTGCGCTCGAGCATGCCGAGGGTGCCTTTGATCGCCTCTTCCGGCGACGAGAAGCGCTCGATCATTTCCATCGCCGCTTCGTTGGCGCCGCCGTGCAGCGGGCCGCGCAGCGAGCCGATGGCCGCGGTGATGCACGAATACAGGTCGGACAGGGTCGACGCGCACACACGGGCGGTGAAGGTCGACGCGTTGAACTCGTGCTCCGCGTAGAGGATCAGCGAAACGTTCATCACCTTGACATGCAGTTCGCTTGGTTTCTTGCCGTGCAACAGGTGCAGGAAGTGGCCGCCGATGGACTGCTCGTCGCTCACGCAGTCGATGCGCTTGCCTTCGTGGCTGAAGCGATACCAGTAAGTCATGATCGCCGGGAACGCGGCCAGCAGGCGGTCGGTCTTGTCATGCTGCTCGGAGAAATTGTTCTCCGGCTCGAGGTTGCCCAGGAACGAACAGCCAGTGCGCATCACGTCCATCGGGTGGGCGTCGGCGGGGATACGTTCCAGCACTTCTTTGAGCGCTTGCGGCAGGTCACGCAGCTTGCTCAGCTTGCTGATGTAGGCGTTCAGTTGCGCTTTGTTCGGCAGTTCGCCGTACAACAGCAGGTAAGCGACTTCTTCAAACTGTGCGTCAGCCGCCAGTTCACGAACGTCGTAACCACGATAAGTCAGACCGGCACCCGACTGGCCTACGGTGGACAGTGCGGTTTGCCCGGCAACCTGGCCACGGAGCCCGGCGCCACTGAGTACTTTTGCTTCGGCCATTGCTGTCTCCAATCTTGAATTTGTTAGGGAATCGGCAAATTTATTGATCGGGATTCACCCCGACCTCTGTAGGAGCGAGCTTGCTCGCGATGGTGGACCGTACACCGCGGGGTACCAATTTTCCCGCGTCATCGTTAGCGACCATCGCGAGCGAGCTCGCTCCTACAATTATTTCTTTGACGCAAACAACGCATCGAGCTTCTGCTCGAAGGTGTGGTAGTCGATGCGATCGTAAAGCTCCATGCGCGTCTGCATGGTGTCGATGACGTTCTGTTGCGTGCCATCGCGACGGATCGCGGTGTAGACGTTTTCTGCGGCCTTGTTCATGGCGCGGAACGCCGACAGCGGGTACAGCACCAGCGATACATCGGCAGCGGCCAGTTGTTCGGTGGTGTACAGCGGTGTTGCGCCGAATTCGGTGATGTTGGCCAGGATCGGCGCTTTCACACGACTGGCGAACAGCTTGTACATTTCCAGTTCAGTGATGGCTTCCGGGAACACCATGTCGGCGCCGGCTTCGATGCACGCCGCGGCGCGATCCAGGGCAGACTCCAGACCTTCCACCGCCAGGGCGTCGGTACGGGCCATGATCACAAAGCTGTCATCGGTACGTGCATCTACGGCCGCCTTGATGCGGTCGACCATTTCCTGCTGGGTGACGATTTCTTTATTAGGACGGTGGCCGCAACGCTTGGCGCCGACCTGGTCTTCGATGTGAATCGCCGCCGCGCCGAACTTGATCATCGACTTGACGGTGCGAGCGACGTTGAACGCCGAGGAACCGAAACCGGTGTCCACGTCCACCAGCAGCGGCAGGGCGCAAACATCGG
>NZ_AKJL01000107.1 GCF_000282355.1 Pseudomonas sp. GM49 | reverse complement strand
CCGCCATCACCGCCGACACTTGCGGCTGGAGTGACAGTCTGGGCGGCGTGCTCTGCGCTGAAGAAGTCGCAGAAAAGTACGGCGCAGGCCGCTACCAGGAACTGCGCAACGGCTTCTTCCGCAACGGTACCGACAACCTGTTGGTGGAGCTGGGCAAGTGGGGGCTGGGTCTGTCCGACCTGCTGATGACCCTCAACCTGTTCAGCCGCGTGAACGTCGACGACGCCGGGCGCTTCCACTTTGTCGAGTGCAATTCCAAGGCCGGCGACTACATCGAGTTGTACGCACCGATGGACACCCTGGTGGTGCTCACCGCTCTGCAACATCCGATGGACCCGACGCCGGAATACGCGCCGAAACCGCTGAAGCTCAGCTGGATGAACGCCGATGCCAGCGTCGCCGAACACTGCCGCACCTCGCGCCCGGAAAACGAGCGCGGCTTCATCAACACCGACCGTTTGTTCGCCTGAGGATCGCTGCCATGTCACTCGCAATCGCCACCGCTCCACAGTCGCCTGAAACCGCGGTCTACCGCGCCACCATCCCCGCCGGCGAACCCTGGCTGATGGAGGTCAAGGCCGGCCAGACCCTGCGCATCCTCGATCTGGAAGGCAATCAGGCGGTCGATACGCTGTTCTACAGCGTCGCCAATCCAAAAGAACGCTACGACGTACAACGCACCTTGCGCCGGCAGAACAGCGTGTACCTGAGCACCGGCAGCGTGCTGTATTCCAACCTCGGCAAGCCGATGCTGACCATCGTCGCCGACACCTGCGGGCGTCACGACACCCTCGGCGGCGCCTGTGCGCAAGAGAGCAACACCGTGCGCTACGCCCTGGAAAAACGCTACATGCACAGCTGCCGCGACAACTACCTGCGCGCCTGTGTTCACGATGGCCGCCTGGGCAAGGGCGACATCGGGCCAAACATCAACTTTTTCATGAACGTGCCGGTCACGGCTGACGGCGGACTGACCTTCGAAGACGGGATTTCCGCACCGGGCAAGTACGTGGATCTGCGTGCGGAGATGGACGTGATCGTGCTGATCTCCAACTGCCCGCAATTGAACAACCCGTGCAACGCCTACAACCCCACTCCTGCGGAGCTGCTGGTATGGAACTGAAATTCCCGAGACTGCGCCGCTGGTTATTTGCCTTGTGCCAGGCCCGTTCAAGCCAGTGCATCAAACAGTAAAAACCACCACCGCTCCCTGTAGGAGCGAGCTTGCTCGCGAAAAACCCAAGAGCGCCGCTGGGCATCGGGTGTCACGCGTAATCGTTCACGACCATCGCGAGCAAGCTCGCTCCTACAAGGGGCCAAGGGTGTTTTGGAACGAACTGATTCTGCCACCGGGGACGACCCCGGCGACTATCGAAAAACTGCGGGACGGCCCGCATCCCAGTCGAGGCTGATGCGCTATCGCCTCCAGGGGTTATGCCATGTTCGAAAAAGTCCTGATTGCCAACCGTGGCGCCATTGCCTGCCGCATCCTGCGGACCTTGCGCGAACTGCAAGTGCAGGGTGTCGCCGTCTACTCCGAGGCCGATGCCGCCAGCCTGCACATCCTGCAAGCCGACGAGGCCCACAGCCTCGGTGAGCGCGCGGCCGCCGGCACTTACCTGGCGGTCGAAAAGATCCTCGCCATCGCCAAAACCAGCGGCGCCACCGCAATCCATCCCGGCTACGGCTTTCTCTCGGAAAACGCCGCGTTCGCCGAAGCCTGCGAGGCCGCCGACATCGCCTTCATCGGCCCGACGCCAGAACAACTGCGGGTGTTCGGCCTCAAGCACACCGCGCGCGCCCTGGCCAAACAACACGGCGTGCCGATGCTTGAGGGTACCGAACTGCTCGACAGCCTCGATGCCGCGCTGCAGGCCGGTGAACAGGTCGGCTACCCGGTGATGCTCAAGAGCACAGCCGGCGGTGGCGGCATCGGCATGCGCGTGTGCCGCAGTGCGGCCGAGTTGAGCGAATCCTTCGAAGCCGTCAAACGCCTCGGGCAGAACAATTTCAGCGACGCCGGTGTGTTCATCGAGAAGTACATTCAGCGCGCCCGTCACCTGGAAGTGCAGGTATTCGGCGACGGTCGCGGCGAGGTGATCGCCCTCGGCGTGCGCGATTGCTCGGTGCAGCGCCGCAACCAGAAAGTCCTAGAGGAAACCCCGGCGCCGAACCTGCCCGACGGCATGGCCGATGAGTTGTGCGCGGCGGCGGTCAAACTGGCCAAGGCCGTGAATTACCGCAGCGCTGGCACCGTGGAGTTCGTCTTCGACAGCGATGCCCGGCGTTTCTACTTTCTGGAAGTGAACACCCGCTTGCAGGTGGAACACGGCGTCACCGAACAGGTGTGGGGCGTCGACCTGGTGCGCTGGATGGTGCAACTGGCGGCCGGTGATCTGCCGCCGCTGAGCGATCTGGCAAAGGGTTTGAAACCTGAGGGTCATGCGATTCAGGCGCGGTTGTATGCCGAGGATCCGGGGCGCGATTTTCAACCCAGTCCGGGCTTGCTTACCGCCGTGGACTTCCCGGTGGCCAATGGCATTCAACTGCGTATCGACACCTGGGTCGAGGCTGGGTGCGATATCCCGCCCTACTTCGATCCAATGATCGCCAAGGTCATCAGTTGGGCTCCGACTCGCGAAGAGGCCACTGCGGATCTGCATCAGGCACTAGGTGCCAGCCTGCTCTACGGCGTGGAAACCAACCGCGACTACCTGCGACAGATTCTGCTTGATGCGCCCTTCGTCAGTGGCCAACCGTGGACCCGTTGTCTGGAAGGCCTGGTCTATCAGGCCAACACGTTCGAGGTGCTCAGCGCTGGCACCCAGACCAGCGTTCAGGACTATCCCGGCCGCCTCGGTTACTGGGCGGTCGGCGTGCCGCCATCGGGGCCGATGGACAGTCGCGCGTTGCGTTTGGGCAATCGTTTACTGGGCAATGACGAAGGCGCGGCGGCACTGGAAATCACCATGAGCGGACCGTTGCTGCGCTTCAATTGCGAAGCGGTGGTGGCGGTGACCGGGGCGCATATTCCACTGACCCTGAACGGTGAAACCGTTGCGATGAATACGACGCTGCTGGTTCCGGCCGGTGCTACGTTGAGCCTCGGCACAATTGCCGGTGCAGGGGCCCGCAGTTATCTGTGCCTGCGGGGTGGCCTGCAAGTGCCAGACTATCTGGGCAGCAAAAGTACCTTCACCCTCGGTCAGTTTGGCGGCCACGGCGGTCGCGCCTTGCGTGCCGGCGACGTGTTGCATGTACCGGCCTTGAGCGATCGCAGCACCGGTCAGCTATTGGCTGAAAATCAGCTCAACGAGTTGCCCGGCGTACGGCAAATCCGCGTGATCTACGGTCCGCACGGCGCCCCGGAATACTTCACCGAACACTACATCGGCACATTCTTCGCCACGCAGTGGGAAGTGCATTTCAACTCCAGTCGCACGGGCGTCCGGTTGATCGGACCAAAACCGGAATGGGTGCGTGCCGATGGTGGCGAGGCGGGGTTGCATCCATCGAACATTCACGACAATCCGTATGCGATTGGTGCGGTGGATTTCACCGGGGACATGCCGGTGATCCTCGGCCCGGATGGCCCGAGCCTTGGCGGGTTCGTGTGCCCGGTGACGGTGATCGAAGCGGATCTTTGGCAACTGGGGCAGCTCAAGGCTGGGGACAAGGTGCAGTTCCTCCCGGTCGATCTGAAAACCGCCCGCAACCTCGCCTTGAAATGGAGTTCCTGTGGGAGCGAGCTTGCTCGCGATTGCGGTGTTTCAGTCACAGAGATGTCGGATGTGATGCCGTCATCGCGAGCAAGCTCGCTCCCACAAGGGATTGTGTCGCCTGTGGTGCTGGATATCGGGCAGGGGGATACGCGGCTGGTCGCAAGACTGTCCGGCGATACTCACCTGCTGCTGGAAATCGGCGCCCCCGAACTGGACCTCGTCCTGCGTTTTCGCGCCCACGCCCTGATGCAGGCACTGGAAAGCAAAGACCTGCACGGCGTGATCGACCTGACGCCGGGCATCCGTTCGCTACAAGTGCACTACCAGCCCGAGCAACTGCCACTGTCCGACCTGCTCGGCATCGTTGCCGGCGAATGGGACGCCGTGTGCGCCGCCAAAGACCTGCAAGTGCCCTCGCGCATCGTGCATCTGCCGCTGTCCTGGGACGACCCGGCGTGCCAGTTGGCCATCGAGAAATACATGACCACGGTGCGCAAGGACGCGCCGTGGTGCCCGAGCAACCTGGAGTTCATCCGTCGCATCAACGACCTGCCGAACCTCGATGAAGTACAACGTACAGTGTTCGACGCCAGTTACCTGGTGATGGGCCTGGGCGACGTCTACCTCGGCGCACCGGTCGCCACCCCGCTTGACCCGCGCCATCGACTGGTGACTACCAAGTACAACCCGGCGCGGACCTGGACCGCGGAAAACTCGGTGGGTATTGGTGGCGCCTACATGTGCGTCTACGGCATGGAAGGCCCCGGCGGTTATCAGTTTGTCGGGCGCACGTTGCAGATGTGGAACCGCTACCGCGAAGTCGCCGCGTTCGATGGCAAACCGTGGTTGCTGCGGTTTTTCGACCAGATCCGTTTCTACCCGGTCAGCGCCGATGAACTGCTGCGCATCCGCAGGGATTTCCCCCTTGGGCGCTTCGACCTGAACATCGAGCACAGTCAGTTGAATCTGGCGGATTACCAGGCGTTTCTGGCGCAGGAAGCCGAGACCATTGCCGCGTTTCGCGATCAGCAAAAAGCCGCGTTCAACGCCGAGCGTGAACGCTGGATCGCCAGTGGCCAGGCGCATTTCGACAGTGAAGAACTGGCCCCGGAGGCCACCGAAGAGGCGCCGCTGGCCAGCAGTCAACAAAGCGTCGACAGCCACATCGCCGGCAACCTCTGGCAGGTTCAGGTCGAGACCGGCAGCCGCGTCGAGGCCGGTGACGTGCTGGTGATCCTGGAGTCGATGAAGATGGAAATCCCCCTGCTCGCCCCGATGGCCGGCGTGGTGCACGAGATTCGCGTGCAACCGGGTTCGGCAGTACGTGCCGGACAGCGCGTCGTGGTGCTGGAACTCGACTGAACCCATTTTAAAAAGGACTCGCGCCATGAACATCAATCTGCAACTCGACGCCCTGCGCGGCACTTATCGCGACGGCCGCACCACGCCACGACAATTGCTGCTGCAACTGCGGGACAAAGCCGCCGCGCTGAACCCGGACTATCACCTGTTCATCCACTTGCTCAGCGCCGAAGAACTGGAGCCTTACCTCGCCGCCCTCGACGGCCGCGACCTCGACAGCCTGCCGCTGTATGGCGTGCCGTTCGCGATCAAGGACAACATCGACCTGGCGGGCATTCCGACCACCGCGGCGTGCCCGGCATTTGCCTACGTGCCGGAGCGTTCAGCGACCATCGTCGAACAACTGCTGGCCCTCGGTGCGATTCCGTTGGGCAAGACCAATCTCGACCAGTTCGCCACCGGGCTCAACGGCAGCCGTTCACCGTACGGCGCGTGCCCCAACAGCGTGTTGCCGGAGTATCCGTCGGGCGGTTCCAGCGCCGGTTCTTCACTGGCGGTGGCGCTCGGGGTCGCGAGTTTTTCCCTGGGCACAGACACTGCCGGCTCCGGGCGCGTGCCGGCGGCGTTGAACAATCTGGTCGGCATGAAAGCCACCAAAGGCCTGATCTCGACGGCTGGCGTGGTACCGGCCTGTCGTACGCTGGATTGCGTCACCACCTTCACCGCCACGGCGCGCGAGGCCAGTCAGTTGCTGACGCTCACCGCACGCCTGGACCCACGGGACGAATACAGCCGCAGCAACCCGTTGTGGAACGACGGCTCGGCGTTCGGTACACCGCGCCCGTTCCGTTTCGGCGTACCCCGTGCACAGGACCTGCAATTCTACGGTTGCCCTGAAGGCCCGCTGTTGTTCGGTGATGCCATCGACCGCCTCAAGGCCTTGGGCGGCGAAGCGGTGGAGCTGGATCTATCGCCGTTCCTGGAGGCCGCACGTTTGCTCTATGAAGGCCCGTGGGTAGCCGAACGCTACAGCGTGGCCGGTGAGTTGATGGCGCAAAATCCCGAGGCCGTGTTGCCCGTGATTCGCGCCGTATTGGCCAAAGCCCCCGCCGTCGACGGCGTGCAAACCTTCCGCGCCCAATACCGGTTGCAAGCGCTCAAGGCCCGGTGCGACACAGCGCTGGAAGGCCTTGATTGCGTCGTCACACCGACCATCGGCCGCCCGGTGACACTGGCGGAACTCGAGGCCGAACCGGTGCTGCGCAATTCGCAACTGGGCTACTACACCAACTTCATGAACCTGCTCGATTACGCTGCCGTTGCTGTGCCCAGCGCGTTCATGGACAACGGCCTGCCCTGGGGCGTGACGCTGTTCGGCCGGGCCTTTACCGATCAGTACCTGTTAAGTGTGGCGGATGCCTTGCAGCGCCAGCAAGGCTTGGCCGTACCTGCACCGGCAACGGTTGCACGCCATGATCGGGCGCGGCTGGTGGTCTGTGGTGCGCACCTGGACGGGTTGGCGCTGAACTGGCAGCTCAAGCAGCGCGGTGCCCGGTTGGTGGAAACGACATTCAGCTCGCAGGATTATCAACTCTATGCTCTGGCCGGTGGCCCGCCGTTTCGTCCGGGCATGGTCCGCGTGAAGGATGGCGGCGTGGCGATTGCAGTAGAAGTCTGGGAGTTGCCCAGTCGTGAACTGGGTTCGTTCCTGACCGGGATTCCGGCGCCGCTGGGGTTGGGCAAGGTGCAACTGGCGGATGGGCGCTGGGAGAGCGGGTTTATCTGCGAGGCGTATGGGCTGGAGGGCGCGGTGAATATCAGTCATTTGGGCGGGTGGCGGATGTATCTGAAAACACTGGGCTAAACACCAGACTCATAACCCTGTGGGAGCGAGCTTGCTCGCGATAGCGGTGTGACATTCAGCCTTGATGTGGCAGACACGCCGCCATCGCGAGCAAGCTCGCTCCCACAAGGTCCGTGCAAGATTTACGACCATTCGCGGCGCACATGGAGCAGTTATTTCCCGGCAGTGCCATTAGAATGCCTGCCATCGGACCACTGCCAACGGAACTGTCATGCCGCTTCGCTCGCCGCTGTATTCTCAACGTTCGTTGGTTCTCACGCTGGTCGCATTGCTGGGCGCAGGCTTTCTCGCTACCTCCTTTCTCAGCTACTACGCCTCCCGGGCATCGATCCGCGACAACATCGTCAACACCGAACTGCCGCTGACATCGGACACGGTCTATTCGGAAATCCAGAAAGACCTTGTCAGGCCGATCCTGATTTCCTCGATGATGGCCCGCGACACCTTCATGCGCGACTGGGTGGTCAACGGTGAAAAAGATTCCGACCAGATGACCCGTTACCTCAACGAGGTCATGACCCACTATGGCGCCTACACCGCGTTCTTCGTCTCCAACACCAGCCTGACCTACTACCACGCCAAGGGTGTGCTCAAACAGGTCAAGGCCACCGAACCCCGCGATGCCTGGTACTTTCGTGTGCGGGACATGAAGGATCCGTACGAGATCAACGTCGACCCGGACCTCGCCAACAAGGACGACCTGACCTTCTTCATCAACTACAAGGTCTACGACTACAACGACCGATTCATCGGTGCGGCCGGGGTTGGCCTGACCGTCGACGCCGTGATCAAACTGATCGACAAGTACCAACAGCGTTATCAGCGCAGTGTGTATTTCGTCGACAACTTCGGACGCCTGGTGCTCACCGGCGCCGAAGGGGGTCCGCAGGGTGCACGCATCGGGCAGAAACTCGGCGACCTCGACAGCATGAAAGACCTGGTCAGTCGACTGCCCCAACCCCACAGCGGCAGCTACGAATACTCCGTGCAGGGCCAGGGACATTTCCTCAATGTGCGGTTTATCCCGGAGCTGAACTGGTACCTGTTCGTCGACAAACGCGAAGACAGCGCCCTCGGTGAAATCCGCCAGTCGCTGTACCTCAACCTGCTGATCTGCCTGTTGGTCACACTGACCGTACTGGCCCTGCTCAACCGGGTGTTCAAGCGCTATCAGGACAAGATCCAGGCCCAGGCCATCCTCGACAGCCTGACCGAACTGCCTAACCGTCGCGGCTTCGACCTGCTGGCCGCACAGGCCATGCATGAAGCCCGGCGCGAGCCCAAACCGCTGACCGCTTTGCTGCTGGACCTCGACCACTTCAAGGCGTTGAACGACACCTACGGCCACCTGGCCGGCGACCAGGTACTGATCGGTTTCGCCCGGGATCTGGAAAGTTGCCTGCGGCACTCCGACATCGTCTGCCGTTGGGGCGGTGAAGAGTTCATCGTGCTGCTCAAGGACACCGACGGTAAGACCGGCCTGATGATTGCCGAGAAAATTCGACAGCATGTGGAACAACAGCGCTATGCCTACAACGACAAAGCCTTGCAACTGAGCGTGAGCATTGGCCTCACCACCCTGCAGCCCGATGACACCTTGCACAGCCTGCTGTCACGGGCGGATCATGCGATGTACCGGGCCAAGCAAACCGGCCGTAACCGAACCTGCGTGGAAAAATCTCACTCCAGTTATGAACCAGTCTGACCTCTGCCCCGCCTGCGGCGCCCCCAACGACTGCACCCTGGCCGACCCGCGAACCGCCGACCGCGCCTGCTGGTGCTACGGCGTCAGCATTGACCCGGCCGTACTCCAGGCACTGCCGGTGGAACTGCGCAACGCCTCGTGCCTGTGCCCGCGCTGCGCCGAAGTCGAGGCGCAGTTGCAAGCAGCGCCCGAGTCGATCAAGTAAGATGCGCGCCCCTTTCTTCACTGATCCTTAGTCATGCGTGTCGACCGATTCCTCAGCAACCTGCCGTGTTTCAACCGTAAACAGGTACGCCTGTTACTGGTGGAAAAACGCGTCAGGGTTGACGGAAAAGTTGTCAGCGACCCGCACGCTGAAGTCCGCGAATTCAGCCGCGTCGAAGTCGACAATGACGTGCTGCAAGTCGGTAAACCATTGCGCCACTTCATGCTGCACAAGCCCGCCGGATGCGTCAGCGCCACTCGGGATCCACAGCACCCGACCGTGCTCGATTTGATCCATGAACCGGACAAGGACGAACTGCACATCGCCGGACGCCTGGACTTCAATACCACCGGCCTGATGCTGATCACCAATGATGGCAGCTGGTCGCGGCGCCTGACCCAACCGCAGACCAAACTGCCGAAGGTCTATTACGTCGAAACCGAGCAGGACATCGGCCCCGAATACGCCATCAAGTTCAGCCAAGGGCTGTACTTCGCCTTCGAAGACCTCACCACACAACCCGCCGGGCTGGAGCTGCTCGGGCCAAAGTCTGCACGCCTGAGCATCGTCGAGGGCCGCTATCACCAGGTGAAGCGCATGTTCGGCCACTTCAACAACAAGGTGATGCGCCTGCACCGCGAGCGTATGGGACCGTTGGTGCTCGACGACAGGTTGAAACCGGGCGAATACCGCCCACTGAGCGATGAAGAGATCGGCTTGATCTAAGCGCACGACCGCTCAGCAGAAAGTTGTCGAACAATTTACCAGCGGCACTTGCGCAATGATGTGACCCCTGCTTGAATCAGGGCGTCGGCCGAAATGTGACCGATGAGTCATCCCATACTTCTAAGAAACTTTTTGCCGGTAGGAACCCTTGGGTTCCGGCCTCATCCGGCAGACTGCCCGCCAATAACAATACCCGTCGACCGGACTGCAATGGATCGACATGGGCCTCTCAAATTCCAGGCGTATGCCTACCTGTCACAAAGCTCGTGCAATCTCTTTTGCGCGCATACCCGCTTGCCAGGAGTCTTATGACATGAGGCCAGAAATCGCTGTGCTGGATATACAGGGTCAGTATCGGGTTTACACGGAGTTCTATCGCGCAGACGCCGCAGAGAAGACCATTATCTTGGTCAACGGCTCGATGGCCACGACTGCGTCGTTTGCACAAACCGTGAAAAACCTCCATCCGCAGTTCAACGTCGTCTGCTACGACCAGCCCTACGCGGGCCGGTCAAAAGCCCACAACCTGCATGAAAAAATGCTCACCAAGGAAATCGAAGGACAGATCCTGCTTGAGCTGATCGACCACTTCGCCGCCGAACACGTGCTGTCGTTTTCCTGGGGCGGTGCCGCAACCATGATGGCGTTGTCGCAACGGCCACGGCGCATCGAAAAAGCCGTGATCAGCTCGTTCTCCCCGGTGATCAACGCGCACATGCTCGACTACCTCGAACGCGGCGTCGAACACCTCGGCAACCTGGACCGCGACCGGGTCGGGCACCTGGTGAACGACACCATCGGCAAACACCTGCCGTCGTTGTTCAAGCGCTTCAACTATCGCCACGTCAGCTCCCTGGCCGAACATGAGTACGGGCAGATGCACTTCCACATCAACGATGTGCTGCACAGCGATCGCCAGTGCTACCTGCACGCGGCGAAGAAAATCGATGTGCCGGTGCTGTTCATGAACGGCGAATGGGACGAGTACACCGCCGCCGAAGACGCCCGTTTGTTCGCCAGCCACGTGCAACACAGCACCTTCAGCACCCTCCAGGCCACCGGCCACTTTCTCGACATGGAACACAAAGCCGCCTGCCGAGACAGCCGCAACGCACTGATGGGGTTCCTGAAGCCGGCAGAGTACGAAAGCCGACCGCGTTACCACTACGTCCAGGACCACCATGCATTGGCTAGCTGAAGTAGCGTCATCGCGAGCAAGCCCCGCCCTGCTGCGTTAAACGCATTCTGCAGGCGCGAGGCTTGCCCGCGATCGACCGTCATGCGGTCCAGGATTTTTTGTCACATCTGCGTTAAACCCGCCCCACGTAAAGAAAAACTTCAAATCGCCGGCCGTATCTGGTACAAAGTCAGCGCTCTGAGCGGGTGTCGTATAATGGCATTACTCCAGCTTCCCAAGCTGATAACGAGGGTTCGATTCCCTTCACCCGCTCCAATCAATTTCAGTCTCACGTCAAAGTGGTTTTGACGGGGGATGCAGAGTCAGAAAAAACCGGTCTTGATGGCCGGTTTTTTTTTGTGCTCTTGATTTGGGGGGGCTCGCAGGCATAGGGGCTCCCTTCATCCGAACCTTCCGCAACTTTTCCGTTTAGAAGGCTTACCTGACGCCCATCCATACGCAGAGTGCTCCTGCGCAGAAGCGACTACTATAAGAGTTCCGTTAGCGTTTTTTTCTCTGGATGGGGATTTGTTAGCGAATTTCGGTGCCCATTAGCCTTTTCATTCCCTCAAAAAAATTAACGCTTTCGCGTAGGATCAGGTATTCGTTAGCGTTTTTATCGCCCCAGTAAAGGATTTCGTTAATGCAGGTCGGTTTAAAGGCACTCGCAAACCAGTACGACATCGTTCTGGCACAGCCACTGCGCGTCGAATCGACGATTGGAACGACACGTGTCAGTCGCGAAAGTAGCGGGTATACGCAAAATCAGTATCCCCCGAGCTACCGGCCTGCCGACGATTTCTCAGGGCATTTCGAATTCGGCCTCAAGTACGAAGAGATCCATCTCGAATTCTTTGCTCGCTTGTTTGCAAAGACCGGACCCGAACCTATCGAAGCCTGGTGCCAGCGAGAGCCTTTTGGCCAATATGCTCGCCGCACGGGGTTTCTCTACGAATGGCTGACAGGGCAAAGTCTGGATGTGCCAGACGTAACCAACGGTGGCTATGTCGATGCACTTTCTGCGCAGGACTACCTCACCCGTAGTGAACCACCACGAGTTCGACGTTGGCGAGTCAAAAACAACCTGCCCGGTACACCCGGTTTTTGCCCTTTGGTTCGTCGTACGGCGGCAGTCAAAGAGGCTCTGCAATTCGATCTCGGCGCGGCGTTGAAGGAGTTGGATCGAGCCTTTGGTGCCGATATCTTGATGCGTACGGCCAGTTGGTTGACGTTCAAGGAGTCACGAGCCAGCTTTCTCATCGAAAAAGAGGCCGACCAGGCTGATCGCATCCAGCGTTTTGCGCATGTCATTGCCCAGCACTGCGGCCATATCGAAGCCCCATTAAGCAATGACAGCCTACGTTTCCTGCAAGCCGACATTCTGGGTCGAGATGCCATTGGGCTCGGCTTGCGGCGCTCCCCGGTATTTGTCGGTCAGGCCACATTGCGCGAGGACATCGTGCATTACATTGCCCCGCACTTTGAAGAACTTGCCCCTCTACTGGAGGGCCTCAACGAGTTCGAGATCGCAACGCGTGGTGCCGAGTCAGTGGCACGCGCCGCAGTGCTTGCATTCGGCTTCGTGTACATCCATCCCATGCGTGACGGCAACGGCCGGATTCATCGCTTCCTGATCAACGACACCTTGATCAGGGACAAGGCAGTGCCCGACGGAGTGATCCTGCCCGTGTCAGCCACTATCACCAGTTCGATCGATTTCAGGGCAGGCTACGACCGTACACTCGAGGTGTTTTCACGACCGTTTATGCGCCGTTACGCGGCGGCTTATCGATTTAGTGAACTCGTGACCTATGAGGACGGAACTCCCAGCAATTTCATCTTCGATGAATACGTAGACGCAAGCTTTGCGTGGCGATACCCCGATCTCACCGAACATGTCCTGTACACAGCCCGCGTCGTCGAGCACACGATTCGTACGGAGATGGCGGATGAAGCCCGAGTCTTGGTTATCTTTCAGCGAGCGCAGGAACAACTCAAAGAAGTGCTCGAAATGCCGGATCAGGATGCCAACCGCATCATCCGTTCGATCAAGGAGAACGGCTGGATGGTGTCCGGAAAGCTGAAGAAAGGATACCCGCAGCTTGAGGATGAAGGCATGGCGCAACGTGTTGTGGATGCAGTGCGCTCCGCGTTTGAGGATCGAGTGATGGGGGCTGGTGAAGAGTGATCTTCGGTAGAACTGGATAGCGTGCAACTGCAGCTGAAAAGGAGACCGGTCCGAGTGGCTAATGCCAGTCAGTTAAGCAATTTCAGCCGCGACACCCTTTGTAGCAGCTGCCGAGC